>JAOUMT010000032.1 GCA_029881355.1 Acidimicrobiia bacterium
CCAACCAGTGGACAGAACCAAACCGCTCTGGGAGTTCTGGTTGGTCGACGGCCTCCCGGCCGATCGATTTGGGCTTATATCGAAGATCCACCATTCGATGATCGATGGGATCTCAAGCGTTGATCTCATGGCAGTCATGTATGGGTTTAGCCCCGAATCAGACTCTGGAACGGCACAACCATGGCACCCGGCCCCCACTCCGACCGGCGCGGAGTTGGCAGCCGGGGACCTTGGCCGGCGGCTCCGGACCACCCTGGACCGGGTTCGGAACCGCCCTGAACGCAACGAAGAGACGGTTGCCAACCTGGTTCACAAGGCCTCAGCGGTTGGAGCATCTCTCACGTCAGGCTGGCTGCGCAAAGGCGAACCAACCCCACTAAACCAACCGATCGGACCCAATCGCCGGTTTAGCTGGACGACGATGCCGCTCGACGATGTCAAAGCCGTCAAGAACAACCTGGGTGGATCGCTCAACGACGTGGTCCTCACAACCGTCGCCGGGGCGGTGCGTAGCTTCCTCCAGGATCATCGCGATACCGACGTAGGCGACATGGAGTACCGGATCATGGCGCCGGTGTCGGTCCGCCCGACCAATCAGCGCGGCAACCTAGGCAACCAGGTGGCCATGTGGCTCGTTGACCTGCCCATTTCGGACCCCGACCCACAAAGCCGGTACGAAAAGGTGGCCGCCGCCACCCAGAAACTCAAATCAACCGATCAGGCGTTGGGAGCATCAACCATCGTTCAGATGTCGTCTGGAACGCCAGGCACTCTTCTGTCGCTCGGCGCTCGTCTCGCCGCCGGTCGGCGACCATTTGCTGCCACGGTCACCAATGTTCCAGGCCCGCAGTTTCCTGTGTTCATGCTCGACGCCCAACTCGTGCACCAGTACCCGCTCGTCCCCCTGTGGCAGAACCAGGCCTTCGGCCTGGCGCTCTTCTCCTATAACGGTGAACTCACCTGGGGCATCAATGGTGAATGGGATCTGCTTCCCGACATCGAAGACTTCGTCGGTTGCATCGAGGGCGCCTTCGCCGAGCTGAGTGCCATCGGGTCGAGCTAAGCCTCTCAACGCAACGGAACTCGTAACGCTTCGGCGGAGACAAGGGCGGTCGGTTGGTGTTCTGCAAAGTCCGATTCAAGCGCCCTTCGGCTGTAGCGGCTCTGTGCCTCCCAGCCGATTCCTTCAAGAGTTTTCCGCTTCGATACACCCGTCGGCCTGTTGCCAACATGGATCACAGGTCTTGTCGGAGTCGTTGCGAGTCAGTCCGCCTCGAACCTCATCCACGCCAGCTCCATCGCCTCGCGCTGGAACGGACCAGGCGGTACGTCGGACCGGCCGCCGGCCTTCATGTCCGCCAGCAACGCAGCTACCGCACCAAGATCGGCGGCCTGGCGCTCAACGAAAGCGCGGTCGACAACCTGCCCATGACCCGGCAACCAGACTGCGGCCGGCTCTTCGAGGAGGTCCATTAACGTAATCGGCCACTCACCCGGGAACGAACTCCCAAACGCCGGCGGAGCACCCTCTTCGATGAGGTCGCCTGCCATAACGACATCGTCGATCATCAGCGAAATGTCATTGTCGGTGTGGGCACGACCGAGGTAGACCAGGCGGATCTGTCGATCGTCCAACGTCAGAGTCATCGACTCTTCGAAGGTGACCTCCGGCGGTACGATCTCGACCGTTGCCACGTGCTCGCTCCACTCGGGTGGCATCTGGGCGGCAACCGTATCGCGCATTTCCGGCCCGAAATCAAGAAGGCTGGATCGGCACCGAACATGACCAACAATACGAGCTCCCGGGAAGCGGGCATTGCCGAACGTATGGTCCCAATGCATGTGTGTGTTAACGACGGTCGTCACAGGAACCGATGTCAGTTTCGCGATGTCCCGTCGGAGCTCGTCAGCGTGAGCATGATGGCCGCGGGTGTCAACGACAATTGCTTCTTCGGACCCGACGATCAGGCCAATGTTCTGGTTCAGCGCCTCGTACCGGTGCGAGTAGATGTTGTTGCCGAGTTCTTCCCATTGATCCATGTAGAGGACACTAGGCCCGACTGGCTCCAAAGGGCATGTCTGAATCGTTCGAAACCGAGTACCAGGCAAGCTGAACGACGACACCATATGGGGAATCGGAACATCGACTGCGAGCGCCGTGCTTGGGGCCTGTTGCGTTCCCTGCGTTAGGGGCGAAGGGGAACATTGATACTGCCGGCAGTCAGATCACCGACGGACCATCCACGCCCTTCATCGCGGCGGCTTTCGTCACACCCCAGGCGAGGTGGGCTGTCCACACCTCATCGCTGATGTCGCGCGATGAGGCCGGCGCCAGGTTGAATCGATCCCCGGGCAGCGCCTGGACTGCCATCGCATCGCGTCGGGGCTCTTCGACGCCTGCCGCCAGCAACACTTCTGTAGGGAACGACATCGCCGCCTGGAAGATCTCTAAGGGTCCCCGGCGCTGCTGGTCATACGGCCGTGACAACTCCGTGGTCAGTTCCTCTCGAAGCCATGCCTCGCCGGCGTCAAGAGTCTCAACCAAGTCGAGTTCGAGGGATTCGGTCCGAGACGCAACGAACGGTGCATAGGCGGTCACCAACTCGTCGGCGAGGGTCTGGGACGCCTGGTCAATCATCCGCTGAATACCTGGACGACCATCAGGCCGGTGGGACCATCCACAACGCCGATCCCAAGCCGGCGGAACTGCGGCCGGAGAATGTTTTCGCGGTGGGTCGGACTGTCCATCAGTCCCTCATGAACCTGGATGGCGTCGGCCGCCAACGCCAGGTTCTCGCCGACGATCACATAGGAAATCCCGGCGGAGGTAACCCGATCACCGACCGTCCCGGTGCGGGGTGACTCATGCGAGAAGTATCCCTCGACATACATCTCGCGAGCATGAGCCAGACCGACCGAACTGAGTGCGTCGGACCAGACGAGCGGCGTCAGTCCGGCTTCGATCCGAGCGTCGTTGACCAGTTCGAAGATTCTCCGAGCCGAGTTATCGTCAATCGTGAGATCCTCGGCAGGCACGGGGTCGAGAGCAATCGACTCGTCGGGTTCGAGGATGACCTGTTGATCGCCAAACAGATCCTCAAGGGCCATGACCTGCGAGAACAGCCGATCGCCCGCTACCGCCTGCACGGTTCGCTGGGTGACGCCCTCCGGGTTGGTGATCGTCCCGACGATTACCGACGACTCAAAGGCGTCATCGAAGGCGCCTCGGAGCGGGAGGACCGTGCTCAACATGACGATCACCGTGGCGAGCAGCCAACCCCAGGACGTAGCCGCGACAGCACCGAAGAAGCGATTCGAGGTCTTGAAACCGGGGCGATAGGCCACCTTCCCCAGGTAGTGCGCGCCGATGGCCGCTAACGACCCCACGACAAGGAACAGCACAATGCCAGCGACATAGCGAGCTACGGTTGGCCCGGTCTGGGACATCGACTCGAACACTTCACCGAGGGACGGGCTGTATCGAAATGCGACGAACGCGCCGACGATGAGGCCGATGAGATCCATCGCCTCCTTGACGAAACCCCGGAGCCATCCGCGAACGAACAGGCCGGTGAAGTACACCCCAAGTACGAAATCGACCATTTAGAGGATCTCGATCCGCATTCGCTTGTTGGCTTTACCTTTGGATTCGGTCTTGAGGACCTGAATCGAGCCGACCTCAAGGGTCGACCGGACGTGGGTGCCGCCGTCGGCTTGCTTGTCGAGGCCAACAATGTCGACGACCCGGATGGTTCTCAGTGACTCGGGCAGCAGATTGACCTTGGTTCGGATCAGGTCGGGATCCGCCAGCGCCACCTCACGGTCCATGAACCGGATTTCGGTGTCGTAACCCCGATGCAACTCGTCGTTGAGTTTGCGGGCGATGTCTTCGGCAAACTCTCTCGACATGGAAGCCAGTTCAAAATCCATGCGCGCCACGCCAGGCTTCATGTCGCCGCCAGTCACCTTGGCACCGAAGTCCCGGTAGATGATCGCAGTCAGGGCATGCAGGGCGGTGTGCGTGCGCATGAGCAGGTACCGGCGGCCCCAATCGATGGTAGCCGTCACCCGCTCGCCAACTCGGGGGGGTTTACCGTCGAACTGATGGATCGGATCGCCTTTCACGCGGAACGTATCCGTGATGTTTAGCTCACCGAATTCACCAACCAGCGTGCCCGTATCGCCTGGCTGGCCTCCGCCCCTGGCGTAGAAAACGGTCGAGTCGAGGACGATCCCCTCGTCCATGACGGCGACGACGGTGGCGTCGGTCGACGTCGCGTATGAGTCGGTTGCGGCGATTTCCTGAGTAGCCATCGGCGTCAGCGTAGTGGTGCCTCCTGACCAATCAGGACCACCTACACTCCCTCGTCATGCCCGACAGCACCTATCGCCGTGACGGATTCGCACTTTCGGCCGCCGTAGGTGTGGTCGGATTGACGTTCGGAGTTTTCGCTTCGACGAGCGGACTCACCCTGCTGCAGGCAATGGCATTATCCGGCCTGACCTTCACCGGTGCGTCCCAGTTCGCGTTCGTCACGGTCATCGCCGCCCAGGGCACGGTCATCGCCGCAACGGTCGGGGCTCTGATCCTGGCGATGCGCAACACCCTGTATGGTCCGGCGCTCACGGAATACTTACCCGCCGCAGGGTGGCGGCGCGCCGGGACCGCCCACTTCATCATCGATGAGACCACTGCAATGGCCCTGGCACACCGGAACGACGCCCAACGTTCCTACTGGTGGACCGCCCTCTGGCTGTACAGCTTCTGGAACGTGGGCACGCTTATTGGTCATCTGGGCGCCTCACGAATCGGCGATCCCGCCGCGTTCGGACTAGATGCGGCCTTCCCGGCTGCCTTCCTGGCGATGCTGATTCCGTTGCTTCGCTCTAGACGGATCACCCTCGTGGCAGTCGCCGCAGCCGTGATTGCCGTTGGATCGGTACCGTTCGTTCCCGCCGGAGTGCCCATCTTGCTGGCCGCCCTCGGCGTTCTTGCCGGACGGGGGATGGCCAAATGACCGGGATCTGGATTGGGATCGGCGTCCTGACCCTTGGCGCCTACCTAGCCAAACTGCTCGGCTTCACGGCGCTCAAGCTGGAGCGCCTCCCCGAACCGGCCGCCGACCTTGCCCGGCTGCTCCCGATCGCCCTGTTCGCGGCGCTGGTGGTTGTCACCACGGTCACGGATGGGCCGGCGCTCTCGATCGATGCACGCCTGGCCGGGGTGACGGTGGCCGGGGTGGCCGCCTGGCGGAAAGCGCCGTTCCTGGTGGTGGTGCTGGCGGCGATGATCGTAACTGGCGGAATCAGGGCGCTTCGTTAGGAACGTCTTCGGGGTCTGCGTGGTGCATCGCCGGCCGGGTCAGTTCCATTCGTCCAATCCGGCGTAGCCGTCCAGCCAAACTTTCAGGCGTCGGCGGTTCGTATTCGACGGTGAACTTCTCAGAGGCCTCTTCCCAGGACTCGCCGAGGATTCTCGTTCGCCAGTAGTGGGAAATAATCACCCGGATGAACGCGGTGATGGGTACCGCCAGGATCAGCCCGAGTATCCCTCCGAGTGAGCCACCAACCAGCAGCGCCAGGATGATCAATGAGGGGTGCAGCTTGACGGTCGCTCGCAGGACGAGTGGCGAGATGACGTGGTTGTCCAATTGTTGAACGCCCAGGAACAGAAGAGCAACAAACAGCGCGAGACGGAAGTCCTCAAGGACCAGGGCTACAACGACCGCCAGAGACCCCGACAACATCGGCCCAATGAACGGTATGAGGTTGAAAAGACCCGCCACGATCCCAAGTATCAACCACAGATTGATACCGAGGGCCCACAGTCCGAACGAACTTATCGTCGCAACGATCAACGCGACCATCATCTGACCCCGGACGAAACCACCCAAGGCGGTTCCCAGACTTGAGCCGAGACTTTCGGCTTCCTCCCGCAGATCCTCGGGAATCAGCTCTCGGGTGTGTTCAAGCACCCTGGGTAGGTCGACCAGCAGGTAGAAAGCGATCACCGGCGTCAAGAAGAGCAACACAATGATTTCGGCAAAGCCCAACGCCAGGGTGAACGCCTGGCCCAAGAACACGCTGAGGCCCGCCTGGAAAGCCGCATCGGGAGTTGCCACTTGAGCAACGAGTTCGTCGTAGCTCATCAGCGACAGCCCCGTGATGCCCAATCTGTCCGCCAGATCGACAATCCGCGCCAGGAAGTCGTCGTAGATCACCGGCAATTCGTTGCCAAGCGCATTGGCCTGTTCGACGACGAGCGGCACGACAACCGAGAAGATGAGCACCAGAGCGGACAAGCCGAGGAGGTAGGCGATGACCGTGCCGATCACGCGGGGCACCCCACGGTTCTTCAGTGCGGTAACCAACGGGTTGAGGATGTAAATAATGGCGGTTGCGAATAGAACCGGACCCCAGAGGATGTGGACCTGACCCAATAGCCAGCCGAGGATGGCAATTACCAGGAACCCGCCGACAAGCGCCCAGGCGCCGATCCCGAAACGCCGCAGCCGTTCATGTGTCTCGATCATTGCTCGGAGTCTATCTAGCGTTCGGTGATCGTGACTATCGCTCCGTCTACGATGATGATCGTGTAGGGGTCGGCCGGACCGGCAGCCGACCTCCCAACGCCCGTAGTCGTCCAATCTGACGGCACGTCGGCGGACCCGACGACATCGATCCGATCGCCTTCTCGGACCACGAGATCGATTCGACCGTCGAGTTCAATAGTCGAGCCAGGACGCACAAACCCGAGTACCACTGAACCGTCGCCGACCACCCGCACGTTCCCGGCACTCACCGCCGCCAGATTCATGTCGATAAGGTCGGCGTTGGCTTCCACTTCCCAGGTAACGGACAGCGAGAGGTTGACGGTCCACCCGACACTTTGAAACCAACCGGAGTCTTCCCTCGGCGAAACGCTGATCGACGGAACAGCGTCGTTGACAATCTCCAGCGCGGTGGGGGCACCGGTGCGGCCACCTCGATTCAACATGAATACGTGGTACAGCTCAGCCTGATTGGCGGGGCGGACCACCAACTCGCCCGGTAGGTCCAACTCAATCCGCGCATCGGTGACGGCCTCGACGAGTGGCCCGGAAATATCGGCCGCCGTCGAGGGAAGCTCGTCCCATCGGGCCACGTGCAACGCCACCGCCACACCCAGGTAGGTGAGCAGCAACAACGGGATCACTGCCGACAAACGAGGAGCGCCTTTGCGCAGGCGCGGGATGAGGGCTGCGAAAACCAGCGCGATAACCACAAACGCCGGCCAAAACGAGATGACGTCAAGCAACAACGTCTTTGAAAGGACCCCGGCACCTACGGCTAGACCCATAACAACCAGCAGGACCCCGACCATCGTCCATGACCAGATCGGCCATATCGAGATCACCTTGGGTGGTGTCGCCTCAGTCGAAGCCACCGGTTCAGCGTCGGCGGATGCTTCGACCCCTTCAGCGGTGGGTTCCGGAGTCGCCTCGCCGGTCGCAACATCGGCGTGAGACCCCTCGGTCATCTCGCCATCCGTCGGAGACGCTGAGATTTCCGATGTGACTTCGTCTACGCCATCGATGACGTTGACGGCATCGTCAGCTAGCGGCCGTTCGTCAGAAGCCTCGCCGGATCCCTCATCCGGATCGTCCGGCGAGTCACTCACCCCGAAAAGCTCGTGCCGAGGATGATCAGAATATCGGCCGATGGCGCTGCTGCCGGATTGGCAGCCACTTTGGTGCCGGCCACCAGGGTTTGGATGGTCAGCGCCTCAGCCTGAAAGCCGGGGGCGTAGTAGATGAAGCTGTCAACTTGCGTCGGGGAGTAATTGCCCTGTTCTTCCATCTGATAACCCGCTGCGGCGAGATCGGCGGTAACCGTGGCGGCCAGCCCACTCGTCCTGGTCGAGTTGAGAACCTTCACGGTGATCTCCCCGGGACTCCGCTCGGATCCGACGGTCGTGGTAGGGGAGGTTGTTGTGGTCGGCGCCGCGGTCGTCGAAGTTGATCCGACGGCGGTCGTCGATGTCGACCCCGAACTCGTGGGTGGAGTCACGGTGGTCCGGACCGGTTGAACCGTGTCATCGACGGTGGTGGAAGTCGTGCTGCTCGTTGCGGCTGCGATCGGGTCGGTCGGACCTGGCGAATCAGCCGGAAACCACTCCGGCAGCAGTTTTACAACGGCGAACACCAAAGCGAGAACGATCCCGACGCCGAGTACGATCATGGTGGCGTGACGGATGAGACCGGCCCAAAACTCGCCGGTTCCTGGCGCTTCATGCTTTCCGGCCATTACGCGTCTCCGGAAGCCTGCAAACGCCTGATCTTTTCGCGCCGTGACGTGGCCTGGAGCCTGCGTACGGTCATCGGGTCGTACTCGGCTGCCAAAGGCTCATCAGCGAGCTGACGCAAGGTTTGGTAGTACTTCGTAGCGCTCATGCCTAGCTGCTCCTGAATGGCATCTGACTTCGGGCCTGGAATGAGCCAGGCGGACCGCTCGAAATCGAGCACGGCCTTTTGAATCGCGGAGAGCATGATCGTCAAGGTTATCGCTGATCCTGTCACTCTCGGCGGATTTCACCCCACGGACCGGCCCCATGCTCCATGGCTCTGCCCTGGTCATGCTGGAGCTGGCGGAGGGATTCGAACCCACGACCTGCCGCTTACAAGGCGGCTGCTCTACCCCTGAGCTACGCCAGCAGGTTGGGCAGTGTACCGGATCGACCATTCCATTCAGTCGGACCGGGCCCGGCGAATCTCAAAAGCAGCGAGGGCGGCTGCCACGGATGCGTTCAGACTCTCGGATGCCTCAGCCATGGGAATCGACACGATCACGTCACAACGTTCAGCGACCAGCTGAGCCAGGCCGGCGCCTTCGGCCCCGATCACTACCGCAATCGGTTCTGAGGCAAGGCCAAGACCAAAGAGCGACTCGGTCCCCTGAGCGTCCAGACCCACCGTCCAAACCCCCAACTGACGCAGTCGCGTGAGAGCGTTGGCGACCGAACTCACCACCGCTACCGGTAGCTTCTCCAATGCCCCGACCGATGCCTTGAACGCCGTCGACCCGAGCGGAGCCGACCGCACCGAAGAAACAACAAGCCCGGACATGCCGGCCGCCAGAGCAGACCGGGCAATGGCTCCAACGTTGTGAGGATCCTCGAGGTGGTCAAGAACCAGAATGGCCGGGCGATCACCACTGGCCAGATCCTCGAGTGACACGGTGGCGATCGGCCGGCAGATGGCCACTACCCCCTGGGGAGCCGTGGTTTCGGCTTCAGGGCGAACATCGGCGACATATTGGACCTGCACCTCGGTCCCTGCCTGGCTCAGCAATTCACCGAGCCGCTTCTTGCGGGAGGTCTCTATCAACAGTTTGGTAACCCGCCCCGCGTCGAGGGCCGCCTTCACCGAATGGATGCCCTCGACTTTACTTCCGATGCCAGGCAACGCCGTCGGCTCCATCCTCGATGAGGACGCCGATTTCGGTCAGCCCATCGCGTATCGTGTCGGACGTTGCCCAGTCTCGCTCGCTTCGGGCTGTGGCCCGCCGCTCGATGATCGCCTGCAGCGTCGCCTCAGGGTCACCCTCCGGTTCCAACCCCAACTTGACGGCTAGCGCATCGATCCCGGGCGCCAGGTCCCCCAGGCCGTCAGCGTCGGGAATCAGGCCGAGGACTCCCATGATGAGTTCGACTGCGGCAGCCAGGGCACCGGCGTCCCCACCTTCGTCAGCCAGCCGATTGCCGTCGCGAACTGCGTCGAACAGCACGCCGAGTGCGACAGGCGTGTTGAAGTCGTCGTCCATGGCGGCTTGAAAGGCATCGACCACCCGGGCATCGGGGGCGACATCCTCCAGGCCGGCGTGACGGCGACGAAATGCCATTAGTCGTTCAAACGACGCCACCGAATCGGCGATCAGGTCATCGGAAAACTCAACGTTCGAGCGGTAATGGGCCCGAAGGTAGAACAGGCGGACGGCCAGCGGCGGGTTGGCCGAAAGCAGTCCAACCAGATCGACGAAATGGCCTGTCGACTTGGACATCTTCTCGCCCGAAAGGTCCACCATGCCGTTGTGCAGCCAATAGCGGGAGAAGACCTGTCCCGTGACCGCCTCCGACTGAGCTATCTCGTT
The DNA here is from genome assembly GCA_029881355.1 of Acidimicrobiia bacterium. Classification (GTDB taxonomy): domain Bacteria; phylum Actinomycetota; class Acidimicrobiia; order Spongiisociales; family JAENVV01; genus JAENVV01. The sequence goes on from JAOUMT010000032.1 coordinate 10,129, forward strand.
CTCGTGATGCGGGAAAATCAAGTCGGTTCCCCCGCCGTGGATGTCCAGGGTGTCTCCGAGATACTTGCGAGCCATCGCCGAGCATTCGATGTGCCATCCGGGTCTTCCCTCACCCCACGGCGACGGCCAGGCAGGTTCGCCTGCCTTGGCGCCTTTCCAAAGAGCAAAATCGAGTGGATCGCGCTTGATGTCACCGGTGGCGATCCGTGCCCCTGACAGCATTTCGTCGACGTTGCGGTTGGAGAGCTTGGCGTAGGCAGGGACCGAGCGAACCGAAAAGTAGACGTCACCCGAGGCCTCGTAGGCGTGGTCCTTACCGATGAGATCACCGATCATCTCGACGATCTCGGCGATGTGTTCAGTTGCCTTGGGTTCCACGTCGGGACGCAAGACTCCGAGGGCATCCTGGGTGGCTTCGAAGCGCCCGGCGGCGCTTTCGGCAACCGTCTCGATTGTGAGACCCTGCTCATTGGCGGCGGCGATGATCTTGTCATCTATGTCGGTGATGTTCCGTACGTAAGTTACGTCAAAACCGCGGTACACGAGATACCGGCGAATGACATCAAAGGCCACCGCCGAGCGCCCATGGCCGACATGGGGGTTCGCTTGCACCGTCGGCCCGCACACGTAGATGCCGATCTTCCCTTCGACCAACGGGACAAAGGGCGCGCTTGTTCGGCCAAGGGTATTGAAGACTTCCATCCCCGATATCGTAGCCCCGGGCTCCCGCTCCCAAAAGCGGACGGGCTGACGGATGTTCAGCTCGCCGCGATCACCGCGACCGCCATGGCGGCCAGGCCCTCATCGCGTCCAATCGATCCCATGAAATCGGTGGTCGTCGCCTTCACCGACACGTCCGCCAGTTCGATATCAAGGGCTCCGGCCAGGCCATACCTGATGGCGTCACGATGAGGAGCGACCTGTACGGACTGGGCAACCACCGTGAGGTCGACTTGTTTGGGGACCCACCCGACCTCGGCCAGCTTCTGGACTGCGTCTTTGACGAGTTCCAGGCTCGAAATGCCCTGCCATTGTGGGTCCGAAGACGGATAGTAGGACCCGAGATCGCCGAGCCCCGCCGCACCAAGCAAGGCATCAACGACGGCATGGCAGGCGACGTCACCGTCGGACGTGGCCTCAACCATTCGAGACTCGTCAACGAGCACGCCCCCGAGTCGCACGGGCCATTGATTCCCAAACCGGTGGGCGTCGAACCCGAACCCAACCCTCACGCCGGACGACCGAACAACATTCTGCCGATCGCCGTGCGAGTGGTGGCGGTCACTTCCACGTCAATCTCCGCGCCGATCCGATCCGATGCGCCATCGATTACCACCATTGTGCCATCGTCGAGATAGCCGACTCCCTGGCCTTCCCCGCTGCCCGGTTTCGAGACGGCGACCGTCACAATCTCCCCAACCGCAACAGCCACTTTGAGTTTTTCGCCAAGGCCGGCCGGATTGAGCACCCGGACCCCTCGAAGCTCGGCGGCTTTGGCGAGGTGGGTGTCGGTCGTCAGGAGTTGCGCTCCGCTTCGCTCGGCGACGACGATCAGCTTGGCATCGACATCCTCGACCTCAGGGACCGCATCGTCGAGAACCACAACCTCCACATGGGCGGTCGACCGGAGTGCATCAAGAATCTCCAGGCCACGGCGCCCTCGCCGGCGGCGGCTCTTTTCGGCGCTGTCAGCCAACCCTTGCAGTTCGTCGATCACGAAGCCAGGCAACCATACCCGCCCTTCGATGAGCCCCATTCGGGCAAGTTCGAGAATTCGTCCGTCAATCGCAGCTGAAGAATCGACCAGATAGGAGGGCTCCTCGTCACCGATGCGTCTGGCGACGAGGGGAGCCCGGGGTCGCAAACCCGCCACGGTGAGCAAGTCGTGGGACCGCATGGCAAACAGACGCGCTCCGACGAGCGCCAGGGAGAGAACGATGAGGGCGGCCAGCGGCCAGGCAATCGTGCCAGGAACCAGCGCAATAATGGGGGCGCTTAGAGCGCCACCGAGGACGACGCCGACGATGAGCCCAAAAGCGCCCGCAAAGAGTTCTTGGCCATCGGCTTGAGGAAGAAAACGCTGCGGGAGCACTTCAAGTCGCTGGCGGAATCCACGACCGAACAGTCCGCCGGCGACATAACCGACGCCCGCTCCGATCAGCGCAGATATCAACCGGACCGTACCAGGATCGACCTCGATCGAGGGATTGATCCGGCCGCCAAGGGAATAGCCAAGCGCGGTCATGAGCAACGTGACGAGAAGTCGAAGGGCTTCAACGATCATGGTTGCACCTTCCTATTCGGTTGGTTCCTCTAGCTTTGGAAGAGCTCGATCGAGCTTCTTGGTGGCCTCTTCTTCGTCAACATCGAGCGCAAATTGCATCTCGCTCACCAATGTGGTGCGGGCTCGTGAAAGCATACGTTTCAGTGCCGGCGAAATACCCTTGAGTTGTTGGGCGACCGTCAGGTCGCGGACCACTTCGGCGACCTGAAAGATATCGCCGGATGTCATCTTCTCATTGAGGATTTTGTACCAGCGACTCCAGTTCGATCCGGCCTCTTGCGGTTCGTCTTTGAGCGTCGCAAAGACCTTGCGAGCCTGGGTCTTGGAGATGACGGGACGGATGGTGTCTTCGATATTCTCCACCGGGACATACACGGTGAGTTGATCGGTGGCGATCTCGAGTTGGAAGTACTCGCGGTTCTCGCCTGCCACCTTCTGTTTCACCTTCTTGGTGATAATGGCGGCACCATGGTGAGGATGAACGACCTTGTCCTGAACGGAAAAAGAGGACTTCCTACGCGGTTTGGGCGCTTCGGTTGCTTCGGTTTTCTTGGCCATAAATGTGCGTTTCTATCGGTCGGCGGGCGCCAAGTGTAGCTGCGTCCGGGGATCAGCCGACCTGCCCACCGGTGGGACCCCAAAATCCGGCACTGTCGATCGCCCGATCAAGCCAGGCGCGTATCTGCATTGCCCTGGCATGGCCAACCCCTGGCACCTCATCGAGTTCCTCGACGGTGGCATGGAGCAGTTTGCGAAAATCTCCAAAGTGCTTTGCGGCGGCTTCCTGAACCGATTCGGGAAGATGGGGCACCTGACTCAGCAGGCGCAGGCCGCGCGGCGACGCCTCAATGTCTTCGGCCTCAAACCCCATCGCCGCGGCAATCGCCCGACGGTCGGACAGTTCAGAAGTCGGGATTTCGGCAAGCTCGGTGAGAGCGGCCTTGGTCGAACGAGCACTCAAACGGCCGATGTAATCGCGCACCACGAGCCGTCTCAAGTCCTTGATACCGTGAGTCAGGTCGGCCAGTTGAAGTTGAACCAACTGCCGCTCCCCGCCCAACGCCAGGCTCAGCGCCTCGACGGATTCCCCGAGTCGGAGCACCAGCTCGGCCCGCTGCAACACGGTGACAGCCCAATGATTCGTCATGAAATTCGCTACTTCAAGACGCGTCATACGCTCTTCGGCGTGATCCAAACGAGTCCGGAAACGGTCCAGGGACGACAACGACTGATTGATCTTGTCGGTGATGACCGCCGGGCTTTCCAGTTCCTGCTTGGTATCACCAAAGAACAGCGTCGCCACCGCCCGATCCTCAGAAATCGACACAACCGGCTTGCCGGTCTGCTTGGCCGTGCGTTCGGCTGTCCGGTGACGGGAACCGGTTTCGTCGGTCGGCATCGACGGATCAGGAATCAGGTGAACGTTCGCCCGGAGGATCGCGTCGCTGTTGTCGGACAGGACAATGGCGCCATCCATCTTCGCCACCTCGGCCAAACGGGCAATCGTGAACGGCGCCTCACTGAGATCGAACCCGCCAGAGCAGACCGCATCAACTTCCGGACCGGAGCCCAGCACGATGAGTGCCCCCATGTTTTGCTGCATGATCCGCTCGAACGCATCGCGCAACCGGGTGCCAGGGGCAACGCGTTTGAGGACCTCAAGACGGCTATCGGGTTTGTTCACCACCCGAGCGAGGCTACTACACGGTCCGCAGATAGGATCAACTACGGTGCCCTATTCGTCGCACCTATCTAGTCGTTGAAGAGTCCGGCTGCGGCCAACGCCGATTCGATGCGACGCGAAACCAGATCAGCGTGGATGCTTGTCTCGATTCCCAACCGGGCGGCCTCCTCCAACCGCCGACCGTCGTGAGACACGCTTCGCAACTCTCCGGTGAGTCCAACCTCACCCCAGGCCGCCATGCGCCCGAGCGGCCGGTTGGTCAAAGAAGAAGCCAGCGCCAAAGCAATGGCCAGGTCGGCGGCAGGTTCGGTCAGGCGCATCCCACCGACCACCGATACGTAGACCTCACGATCGGAGAATCGCAGCATCGCATGGCGTTCGAGGACCGCCAGCAATTGGTGGACCCTGGCTGATTCAACGCCACGTACCGATCGTCTCAATTGCTGGGGGGCAGCGACGGGCTTTCCGACCAAAGCTTGTACTTCGACAAGCAAGGCTCGTTTGCCGCTGATCGATGGGTATACGACGGTCCCGGCTACCGATCCCTGCCAGTCGGCCACAAATGCCGCCGAAGGATCAGCCACCTCCGACATGCCGTCTTCGTCCATCTCGAACAGACCGACAAGATGAGTCGCGCCAAAACGATTCTTGAGACTGTGCAAGGTGCGATAGCCCCGGTCGGTCTCCCCTTCAAGGTACAAGACGACGTCAACCATATGTTCGAGCAGTTTCGGGCCGGCAATGGATCCATCTTTGGTGATGTGCCCGACGACGATCGTGGCCGTGCCGGTCTCTTTGGCGAAACGGATCAGGCGGGCCGAACATTCGCGCACCTGGCCGACCGAGCCAGAGGCGGCTGACACTTCGGCTGCCGCAAGAGCCTGGATGGAATCGACGATGAGCAGATCAGGTCGAAGCTGCTCAGCGGCGGCGATGATCGCATCGACGTCGCCTTCGGCGAGCAGCAAAATGTCATCGGACTTGATTCCGAGCCTCTCAGCCCGCATTCCTACCTGGTCGGCCGACTCCTCGGCGGTGGCGATCAGCACCTTGGCGCCTTGCATCACCAGGTTCCCGGCAGCCTGAGACAACAGGGTCGACTTCCCGACTCCGGGCTCGCCGCCTACCAGGATGACCCCCCCGGCAACCAGGCCGCCGCCGAGCACACGATCAAACTCGGAAATGCCAATTCTCAAGCGCTCCGGCGGTGACTCCCCCACCTTCGACAAGGGCACCGGTGCCGAGGTCGAGGCTCGTTTCGAGGTCCGGGCGACCTCTTCAAGTGCGTCAGTCACCTTGCATTGAGGACAGAAGCCCATCCACTTGCTCGACTGGTAACCGCAAGATGTGCACCGGTAGGACATAGAATGATCCTATCGTGCACGTCAGACAGAAAAACTCGTCGCGGCGAGTCGCCGTTTCGGCCACGATCCGTACGTCAGCATCCCGAACGTGGCAGAATGCGGCGGCCAACGAAAGGTTTATCCGGCGTGTCCGTCGTTGAATGTTCAAACTGCGGAGCCCAATCCGAAGGCGAAGAGTTCTGTCCCGCCTGCGGTGAGTGGCTCCAAACCGAGGGCTTTGAGGAGTTCGATCTCAATAGCCGCGCCGAGGTGACTCAGGTTCCGTACAACAGCATTGCCTGTCCATCGTGTGGTGCCGCCAACCCCACGACCAATCGCCACTGCGAAGAGTGTGGCGCTCGACTGATGCAAGGCGCGCTGCCGGTAGCTCCCCAGCCGATTCTCGCCACGACGCCGGGGGTGCGAGCGGCCGTCGCCATCGGCGGGCTGCTCATCGCCGTAGTACTGGCCGCGCTGCTCTTCAACTGGATTCGCGGCGACAACGCAACCCCGACCACGACCAGCGCCCCGCCATCATCGAGTTCAACCAGCATTCCGCTGGCCGCCATCGAACTCATCCCCATCGCATCATCCGACTGCTCTTCGGCACTCCCCAACTGGCCATGCGAAAACATGTTCGACGGCGACGTAACAACCGTCTGGAACGACGAGTCGTTGTCCGGCGTTGGAGCGTCGATCACCGTTCGTTTCCCGGCGACCTACCAGGTCCAGTCGATTGTGATCACCAATGTCCAGGATGATCCGGTGCGGTTCACCCGCAACTTCCGGGTGGCTTCGGTGAAGGTGATCTCGGACGACAATCCGAGAGGCACCGTCAGCTTGCTGCCGGATACGCCCGGACCACACACGATCACGTTCTCGACGATCGGGACGACTGAGATCACTATCGAGGTCCAGACCACCCATCAGGCAGAAGCAGTTATCGACGAGGAAACCGGCGAAGAACTCGCCCGATTCAACGAACTGGTAGTCGCCGAGCTCGAGTTCTACGGACGCCGAGCCTCCAACTAACGCATTGCGGACCGCTGAGCGATCCGCAATGCGTTGGTGATTGGATGAGCGGGTGAGCTACCCCCAGCAGTGAGCGCTGGCGTCCCAGTGGCCCCAACCTCCGCCGTCGTACACGAGCCACGAGGCGACGGCGACGTTGGCCAGGGGGTCGAAGATATCGGACCCCGAGTAGCCGGCGAGGTACGAGCGTTCACCCCAGTACCGGCCGAGATGTTGGAACAGTCCCGATGCCGACGAGTAGCGGTTCTTGGCATTCGGGTCACCACCTGACTCGCAGTCGATCACTTCCATGGCACGGGCGACGTCCCCAGGAGCAAAAAAAGCTTCAACGAGCGGTCGCCAGTCCTGAGTGTCGCCTGACCAGTCAGGCAACAGATCAGAAATGGTCTTGGCCGTATCCCGATCTTGGACACATAGTCCGCCAAACGGAGGTTGGCACCCGAACCAGCGCCCGGCCAGGACCGGAGCTCCGTCCGGCGTCGTATTGGCCGTCGACTCTTCAGCCAACTGGCCGTGGGCCGCTCCGGCGTCGGTGTCGATGCCCATCCGCGCGGGCGGACGAACCGGCTCGCTCGAAGACTCGGTTACGGTGCGGCTATCGGGCCGAGCAGGCTCGGTTCCCGAAGCCATCGCTGCAGCGGGCACCAGCATGCCGATGACAACGAAAAGAAATAACGCGCGAACACGCATATCGAATGTTCCTTCTTGGGGGGTTTTGGTGCGGGTCAGTGGAGAAGCCTCCAACGCATCTACTGACTGCAACCCCCTAAGGGTAACGAACTGACAATCCCACACAAATCGAGATTGGAAAAAATACCCAGTTCGGACCGATGCCTCGCCTGGACCCGAGACAAAAAACGGGGCGGGAGTTGCCTCCCGCCCCGTTCTCAACCGACTTCAAATCGGTACCTAGCTGTCAGCCATTTCGACCGGCGGCACATCCGGCGACGAAAACGCTTCGAATGTCAGCTCTTGATTTTCCTCGTCGAGATCGACGACGATCGTGGAACCGGCCGCAAATTCACCCATCAGAACCTTCTCGGACAGTGGATCTTCCAACCGTTGCTGGATGGCTCGACGCAACGGCCTCGCTCCTAGCTCAGGGTCGTACCCTGTCGTCGCCAGGAAGCTCTTGGCTGCGTCAGAAAGCACCAGATCGAGGCTCTGTGAACCGAGTTGGGAAATAACCCTGGCCAACATGAGATCGACGATCTCCTTGACTTCCTCAAGCGTCAGCTCGTGATAGACGATGACCTCGTCGATACGGTTCAAGAACTCCGGTCGGAAATGCTTTTTCAAATCCTCGGTGACCTTCGACTTCATCTTCTCGTAGGTCACTTCGTCGGAGTCGGCGCTGAACCCGATCGACCGCTTTCTCAGGTCACGAGTACCCAGGTTCGACGTCATGATGATGACCGTGTTTTTGAAGTCCACCGTCCGTCCTTGGGCGTCCGTCAACCTTCCGTCCTCCAGGATCTGGAGCAACGTGTTGAAGACGTCGGGATGAGCCTTTTCAACCTCGTCGAACAGTACAACTGAGAAGGGCTTGCGGCGCACCGCCTCGGTGAGCTGGCCTCCTTCGTCGTAGCCGACATAACCGGGAGGTGAACCGACCAACCGGCTGACAGTGTGCTTATCCATGTACTCGGACATATCGAGCTGAATCAGCGAGTTTTCGTCGCCGAACAAGAACTCGGCGAGCGCCTTGGCGGTCTCGGTCTTCCCAACCCCGGATGGACCGAGGAAGATGAACGATCCGGCCGGACGCTTCGGATCCTTGAGACCGGCTCTGGTCCTGCGAATAGCCCGACTTACGGCTGAGATTGCGTCCTTCTGGCCGATAATGCGCTTGTGGAGTTCGGCTTCCATATTGACGAGTCGAGCCGTCTCCTCTTCGGTGAGCCGGTGGACGGGGATCCCGGTCCACTGCGCTAGTACCTCGGCGATTTCCTCTTCGTCGATGACCCAACTGATCGGTTCACCGGCTTCTCGCAACTCGGCTTCCTTGGCGGACCGATCGGATACCAATCCACGTTCCTGATCGCGCAGCTGAGCAGCACGCTCGAACTGTTGGGCGCGCACTGCTTCCTCTTTGTCGGACCGGATTTCCAGGATCTGCTCGTCGACCTCGGCAATACCCGGGTCGGGAGCTTTGCGACGAATGCGCATCCGCGAGCCGGCTTCGTCGATGAGGTCGATGGCCTTGTCCGGCAGGAAACGATCCGCCAGGTACCGGTCGGCCAGGTTGGCGGCGTTGACCAGGGCCTGCTCGGTGTAGCGCACCTGATGGTGGGCTTCGTACTTGTCTTTGAGACCGTTCAATATCAAGATCGTGTCGGCCACCGACGGTTCATCGACCTGCACCGGCTGGAAGCGCCGCTCCAAGGCCGAGTCCTTCTCAAGGTACTTGCGATACTCCTCAAGGGTGGTCGCACCAACGGTTTGCAGCTCGCCTCTGGCCAGCATGGGCTTGAGGATCGACGCAGCATCGATGGCCCCCTCCGCAGCCCCTGCGCCAACCAAGGTGTGAATCTCGTCGATGAAGAGGATGATGTCACCGCGGGTGCGGATCTCTTTAAGCACCTTCTTGAGGCGCTCCTCGAAGTCACCGCGATACCGGGAGCCGGCAACGAGAGAGCCAAGATCGAGCGTGTAAAGCTGTTTGCCGGTCAGCGTCTCGGGGACGTCACCGGACACGATGTTCTGGGCCAGGCCTTCAACTATTGCGGTCTTCCCCACGCCAGGTTCGCCAACCAGCACCGGATTGTTCTTCGTGCGACGAGACAGGACTTGCATGACCCGCTCAATCTCGCGATGACGGCCGATGACCGGATCGAGTTTGTGGTCGCGGGCGGCCTGGGTGAGGTTTCGGCCGAACTGGTCGAGCACGGTCGACCCGGAGGCTGCTGACTCTGACGACCCACGCCCCGATGAGCTACTGGAGCTACCGGAAGAAGACGGCTCGTCGCGCTGGGGACCGTTGACGAGTTGGATAACGGTCTGGCGAACTTTCGGAAGGTCAGCACCGAGCTTCTGGAGGACCTGGGCGGCGACCCCTTCACCTTCGCGAATCAGTCCGAGCAGGATGTGCTCGGTTCCGATGTAATTGTGACCCAGTTGCAGTGCCTCGCGCAGCGACAGCTCCAACACCTTCTTGGCGCGCGGCGTAAAGGGAATGTGACCGCTCGGGGCTTGCTGACCCTGACCGATGATCTCCACTACTTGTTGACGCACCGACTCAAGATTGATGGAAAGTGACTCAAGAGCTTTCGCAGCGACACCCTCGCCCTCATGAATCAAGCCGAGCAGGATGTGCTCGGTGCCAATGTAATTGTGGTTCAACAGGCGCGCTTCTTCCTGCGCTAGGACAACCACCCGACGGGCTCGGTCTGTAAATCGTTCGAACACGGCTACCGCCTCTCTGAAACTAAGGACCCCTGATTACGAGACCGTGCGTAGCGATTATAGCCCCCGCGCCTGGATACTCCTGCGGACCTGAACAGGGCTGATGTCGAGCACGACGGATCATGTGCCTAGCGGACCGGATTTCTGACCGGCAGATCCGCCGGTAGCATGGGTCCCGAAGACGAGGAGGCCCCAAGCGATGGAAGTACCAAGCATCCAAGAAATGGTGCCGCTTCCCCATGTCTGGGAGCAGATCGAACGTACGGAGTCTCGCCTCATGGAGGCGTCCGAGTCGCGCGACCCTTTTCTTACCAAGGTCGCCCAGCATCTGCTGGCGGCGGGAGGTAAACGTTTTCGACCACTCCTGGCTCTGATCGCCGCCGACTTCGGCCCGGCCAAGGACCACCGCCCGATCGAGGCGGGCGTCGCGGTTGAGTTGATCCACCTCGGCAGCCTGTATCACGATGACGTAATAGACGAAGCCGAGACCCGGCGCGGTGCAGATTCGGCCAATGCCAACTGGGACAACACGGTCGCCATCCTCGCCGGGGACTTCTTGATGGCCCGGGCTTCTGAAGTAGCAGCAACGCATCTTGGTCAGGAGTCCGTTCGCCTGCTAGCCAGCACCTACGCCGAACTTGTCGAAGGTCAGACCCTAGAACTTCAGCTCGACTTCGACTTGGATCACGATCCGGCTGCATATTTTCGCGTCATTGGCGGCAAGACCGCCGCCCTGATTCGAACATCGGCGCGCCTCGGGGCCATGGCCGCCGACGCCGACCAGGCAACCGTTGAAGCCCTGTCTGACTGGGCCTGGGAACTCGGCCTGGTTTTCCAGATCGCCGACGACGCGCTTGACCTCGTCGCCACCGAGTCGTTTCTTGGCAAACCCGCCGGGTCCGATATTCGAGAAGGCAAAATGACGTTGCCGGTCCTCATGGCTGCCAACGACACCAATGGTGACCGCATCCGGCAACTCCTCGGAAAGCCGCCGTACGATGACGAAGCCATCAGGCAGGTGATTTCGATCGTGCGAGCCGGCGGATACGTCGACCAGTCTTTGGCGGAGGCGGAACGCCGGATCGCAACCGCAGATGCGGCGGTGGCCACTCTCCCTGACATTCCCAGCCGGGCGGTTCTGTCAAGCCTCGCTCAGTTTCTTCTTGACCAGGTGACCGCAGCCCGGTCAGAGTGACCGCCTGGGGTTCTACTCCGGCCTCAGG
>JAOUMT010000044.1 GCA_029881355.1 Acidimicrobiia bacterium
TGACGAATATCCTTCGCCACCTTCGCCGAGACCCGAAAAGAACGATCCGTTCGCCACGAAGATCGAACAGTTCATGGCTCGAGCCATCTTGGTGATCGTCTCCACGTTCGTCGAATGGATGCCGGCCGTGTGACGAAATCCGTGCTCGGCGCGGACGGCCAGATCGATGGCGGCATCGACGTTGCTGACCCGGGTCACCGGGAAGATGGGCATCATCTGTTCAGTCCACACCAAACTGTGGTCGTTGGGAACTTCGGCGACCGCCAAACGAATATCTTTGTCCGATTGAATGCCGATCTCGGCGAGGATCGTGCCGGCGTTCTTCCCGATCCAGGCCGGGTTGATCACCCCTGGCTTGTTGGGCGCCCCCATCTCTTTGAAAATGACCCGTTCGAGCCGCTTGAGTTCGTGGGCTTTCAAAATGTAGGCACCGGCGTCGGCCATGGAGCGGATCAGACGATCCCCGACCGTGTCGACCACGATGCCAATCTTTTCATCGGTACAGATGATGTTGTTGTCGAAGGATGCGCCCGCGACAATGGCCCTTCCGGCCCGTTCAATGTCGGCCGTTTCGTCCACCACTACCGGAGGGTTGCCGGGCCCGGCAGCGACTGCTCGTTTGTCAGTCCGGAGCGCTTCACGAACCACCGCCGGACCACCGGTAACGAGGAGCACCCGAATGTCGGGATGCACCATGAGTTCTTTGGCACTGTCGATGGTCGGGTTGGGGATGGCCGTCACCAGATTGGCCGGTCCACCGTTCGCCACGACTGCTCGATTGATCAGCCGGATATTCTCAGCCGAGACTCGCTTGGCCCCAGGGTGGACGTTGAAGACCGCCGCATTCCCGCCTGACAAGATCGAGATGCTGTTGTTGATGATCGTCGACGTCGGATTCGTGGTCGGGGTGATCGCCCCGACCAAACCCATGGGCGCCCACTCCGTGACAGACATGCCACCATCCCCGGTTACCGCTTGAGGTTCGAGGTCCTCGGGACCGGGAGTCTTCGTTGTTACGAGCAGGTTCTTCTTGACCTTGTCCTCGTACCTACCCAGGCCGGTCTCCGTATGGGCGAGTCGAGCCAAGGACTCGGCGTGCTCGAACATCGATCGGCGGATACCGTCGACGATGTCGTGGCGGGTCTTCAATCCCATCTTGGCGTACTCGACCTGAGCCCGTTTGGCGGCACCCACTGCGTCGTCAATCGTGGCGAATATTCCGTCCCCGAGATCCATCTCGACGTCAAGATCGGCCCGGGCGGCCAGGGTTACTCCGGGCCGACTCCCCTCGGGAACGTCACCCATCCGCCGGTGCACCCGGTCAATAATCTCCTGGATCTCCAGATCAGAGAGGCTCATCGGTCGGTTGACCTACTTCGTGTAACGATCATCACCGCCCACCTCCCAGGAATCGACGATCGCCATCACCACGGCGTCGCACGGACGCTCAAAGGTGTATTCGGTCTGGCGGGCGGAGCTGCCGCTGGCATACATCACGACTTCTCCGACACCAGCCCCGACCGCATCCGCGGCCACGACGTAGCCGCCGGTCCCTTCGTTATCGATGTCCAGCTGTTCGAGCAGGAGAAAGGTAAGCCCGTCGAGACGCGGCTCCTTACGACTGGCAACAACCGTTCCCGCGACTCGTGCGAGAAGCATGGTTTCCCCCGTCTACTTGGTGGCCTCTGAGCGGCCCAGCGGTAGCACCGCATCGATCGAGTCGTGCGGGCGGGCGATAACGTGGCTGGCGATGATTTCCCCGACGCGTTCTCCACCCCGAACTCCGGCTTCAACCGCAGCTTTCACCGCAGCAACATCACCGCGCACGACCGCCGTCACATAACCGCCGCCGGTCTCTTCGTAAGACACGAACTCCACCTTGGCGGCCTTGACCATCGCATCGGCAGCCTCAACCATCGCTGCGAAGCTCCGGGCCTCAATCATTCCTAGTGCATCTGCCATTGTTTCCTCCTACTGATCTTCTGGATCTTTCTTAGTGTTCGCGTCCTTCTAGTCCTTCAAGTGCGGCGACCGCCGCCCGCCAGCCAACGTCGATGTCTGCCTCTTCCCCGCCGAGATAGACCCGCCCGGCAGCACCGAATGCACGGACCTCAAGAATGTTGATGTTGGCGGCCTTTTCGGCCTCGTTTGCAGCCAGGGCCGCATAGGCGGCCGGAACACATTCCATGACATAGAGCGTCTGGCCGGGCGTAATCATCTGGCCATGGCGCATCTTGTTGATGAGCTGTGCCTGATGATCGTCGATATTGCGAACGATCTGACTCGAGAGAATCTTGGGCTTGAGGCGGTCGGTTTCTTTCAGTTCCATCGCCTCGAGAATGGCGTTACCGGCACCACGGGTCTCAGCTTGTTCTGGAGAATGGATCTCCAGCAAGCCAAAGACTCGCTCAACAATCTGCATACCCGGCTTGACCGCGTTGGATTTGAGTGCAATATCCGTCAGGCGGTTGATCTCGATACCCGGCGAAATCTCCACATAGAGCGCGGCTTCCTTGGCCAGGGGGAGGAACCCGCTGGCCGTCGTGCCGATGAAGGCAGCATGCTGGGGTTGCAGACTGTCCAGGAAGACAAACGACCTCAGCTCAATATTGCTCACTTGATACTCCTCCTGTGACGATGGCAATCCCTGCTGAAGCACCGATTCTGGTGGCTCCGGCCGCGATCATCTCTTCGGCGTCTTCCCGGCTGCGTACGCCACCGGACGCTTTGATGCCCATTTTCGGGCCAACGGTTTCTCGCATCAGCAACACGTCGCCGACGGTCGCTCCACCGCCTGCATATCCGGTGGACGTCTTGACGTAGTCGGCTTTGGCAAGTCTGGCCAGATGTGACGCCATCACTTTCTCGGCGTCATCGAGCAACGAGGTCTCGATGATCACTTTGTTGAGCGCTCCGACTTCGTGGCAGGCGTCGGACACCTTGGCGATGTCTTCCTGCACCACATCATGTTGCCCGGACTTGAGGGCACCAATGTTGATAACCATGTCGATCTCCCGCGCCCCATCGCGCAGAACCCGGCGGGCTTCCATCGCCTTGATTTCGGACAGTGTCGCCCCGAATGGGAACCCAACCACCGACGCCACCCGGACATCCGACCCTCGCAAGGCGGTGGCGGCCCGCTTGACCCAGGCCGGGTTGACACAAACCGACGCAAACCCGTACTCGCGCGCTTCTGCACACAGCACGTCGATGTCATTGGCGGTGGCGTCCGGTTTGAGGAGCGTGTGGTCGATGTACTTGGCGAGGTCCAACGGAACTTCGGCGCCTTGGCCCCGGTAGCTGACGCGATCAGCCCCGTTGGCTACGACATTGCGAACCCGGTCAGGGCTATGGGCGGCGCACGACCCGTGACAATCAGCACATGGATCCCCACCATTGAGGGCAGCGATGACTTCCTTGGTTACGGCTTCAATCAGTTCTTGCTGATTCATGAGTTGCTCCGGAGGTATTGCCGTTCGATGGCGGTGATCTTCTCAACGCGATTCGCGTGCCGGCCGGGCCCCCACGGCGTCTCGAGCCAGGTTTCGGTGATTTGAAGCGCCAGCGCAGGCCCAATCAAACCGGCGCCGAGCGTCAGCACGTTGGCGTGATTGTGCTCTCGGGAATTACGAGCGCTAGAGAGGTCATAGCATAGGGCGGCCCGGATGCCCGGAACCTTGTTGGCGGTCATCGCCGAGCCGATGCCTGCGCCATCAATGACGATTCCGCACGAAGCCTCACCCGATGCGACCTTCTGAGCCACGGCTAGAGCAAAATCGGGATAGTCAACCGCCTCCGCACTGTTCGTCCCACAATCGAGCACCGCGTAACCCTGCTCTTTGAGCCGGAAACCGATCCGTTCTTTGAGGGAAAAGCCGCCATGATCGCACCCGATGGCAATCGTGGTCGTTTGGGTTGGTCCGCCGTTGGAAGCGGGGGCCTCCGTAGGAGCGTGATCCCGCTCCGTCGTGAGCGTCATCCCCGACACAACTCGTTGGACAACTTCGCGTATCTCGGCTTCTGATGGCATTGATGCGGACACTAGCGTCGGGCGGGACGGCACGATCCTGCGTCTGCGATGAATCCTCTGCCGACTCTGCCGGGTTGAGGGACGTTCGATCACTGTCGCCTCCTCGACGAAGGCAGCGGTCGCCGTTCGTGCTGGCCCGGTTCGGCAGCCGGAAAAGCGTGCCGACTACGCAGCAAGCGGCGCTGAGCTTCTTGAGGAGCGTCGAGGGGCTGATACACCACCCTGATCATCTGCCGCAGCGGCCCAGCGAATGGGCTTGCCTCATTAATGGCGACGGTCCGGGCCCGTCCCACCTTCTGCTCGACCACCACACCACTCTCCAGCAGACGATTGACCTCTCGCATGACGGTGGTCTGGTCCACGCCGATGGCTTTGGCAAGGTCGGACAGCGTGCGCGGGCGATCGGTGAGGAAAAACAGCTCGATCAAAAGGTCCCGCTGGGTATCAGTTCGCAAGATCGGCAGGATCGAACCCGTCATATTCTGCATAAATCGCAGTATATCATGCGAAGTACGAAGGACAATGTCCGCGATACTTCGAGCATTAGCGTTCAAGATGAAATGCGGGACTCGGGCATCCCCAAATCCCGCATTTTTTATCGCGGGCTTCCTACCTCAGGCCCACACACTCGGCACCCAACAAACGGGTCACCCGGCGCCAACCCTAAGCAGGGATCAGGCCGAACACCGAAGCTATTGGCTAGCGCCGCCAGAGCTGACCCGCGTTGAGCGTCAGACGCCGCGGTCGGCCATGATTTGAGCGTCGTACGGCTCGATCATGATGCATTCGCCGGGACATTCCTCAGCCGCTTCGATGACGTCTTCGATCTGGGAGTCCGGCACGCGGGCAACTCCGCGCGAACCTTCCGGGCCGTGTCCGGGACCTTCTCCCGCGTCGAAGACAATGGCGGTGCCGAAATGATTGGCGGATTCTTTCACCACCCAGAGACCGTCGTCTCTCGCTTCGAACACATCGGGGGCGATTTCCTCGCAGATCCCATCACCTGTGCATAGGTCCTGGTCGATCCAGACCATCAGTTTCGTGGCGTCCATCAATCCATCCCATCCCTGTTCCGGCTAAGTATTTCGGTTCCTTGACGATAGTGTGCCAGTCCCTCGACCTGCCGGATGTATCGAGCTGACCTTCGGAAACGCCGTCCGATTCGCTCGTGGGTTTCCCCGTCTGCCAGAAGCGCAAGAACTCTCGACTCGACCGGACTCGGAGATCGTCGGGTGGCCGGCCGACTGCGAGGGATGTCGGTCCACGCAATGATGCTCTCTACACGATCGGGCGTCTTGCGAATTCGTTTGGCGATCTCGTCAATCTCGACACCCTCGGCGGACATGCTGAGCACGCACCGTTCAATGGGACGCAAATGTTCCATCAGACTCCAGTTCTTCGTCGCCTCCACCCTACCTACCCTGGGCGCACTCGGTTGAAACAGTGTCCCGGCAGCCTCCGGGATCATCCAGCCGAGCGGTATCGGTCGACGCTCTAACCTGGATCTATGATTCCGCTCCCCCGCCACCGGCCGTTCCCTCCAACCGACCTCGATGTGGCCGCCTCCCTGATGGCGTTTCTGGACTTTGTACACACAACTGCAGTCAACAAGGTGGCGGGCCTCAGCGAGTCCCAGGCTCGGTCGAACCCGATTCCCACTTCGCCGCTGATGAGCCCGCTCGGAGTGATCAAGCACCTGACTGCGGTCCTCCGCCAGCATGTTCAGATCCACATCGGAGGGCTTGAAGTGCCCCCACTGTGGGACAGCGCTGATCACGACTTCGAATGGAGGTTGGGCATCGACGATACCATCGCCACCGTCGTCACTCGCTTCGATGAAGAATGCGGATTAACTCGAACAACGTTGACCGGACTGGACCTGGAGACCCCGATCGTGTCCCACGGAAAGCCGAATCGGACCGGGCGGTTGCTGGTCGACGTTCTTCAGGAATGCGCTCGCCACCTCGGACACCTCGACATCGTGCGTGAACTCATCGACGGGACAACCGGGGAATAGCTTTTGGACGCGTCAAGTCACGTACCGGAAGGTGCGCTTCCCGTCGACCGTGATCGCGTACCCCAAACTGGGAAACTCAAAGTGCCCGCCGGCTAACAGTGCATTCTCGCGTTCGGCCCTATCAAGGATCATGCGCCGGCTCCTGGTTGACTCGACTGGATCCAGGTCGAAGCCCGGATACCAACCAGGCTCGCTGAGCTGGACCGGCTTATGCACCGAATCGCCGAGGATGAAGGCGCTCTCGGTGCCACTGGCGATCCGAAACGAAACATGACCGGGAGTGTGCCCCGGCGTCGGCACCGCCGAGACCTCACCGCTGGCGCGGTAGTCATCGCCTACCACTTCCAGGCGATCAGCCGCCATTACCGGCGCAACCACCCGATCAAACTCCGGACCGTTGGCGGGCTTCTCGCCCGGGCTCATCCAATAGTCCAACTCTTTTTGCTGGATCACATATCGGGCGTTTGGAAACGTCAGCTGCCACGCCCCTTCCGCGCCAACAGTATTCCAACCGGTGTGATCCCAGTGGAGGTGCGTGAACAAGACAAGGTCAATGTCGGTCGCAAGAATCCCAGCCCGCTCCATGTTGACGAGGAGCGATGGTGGCTGTTTGAGGACGGACGGATCTGCCGCCTCACCGAGGCCGGTGTCGACAAGCATCGTCTTGCCTTCACTGCGGATAATGAAGCTGCCGTAGTTCTGAACGAGCAGGCCATCATTGTCCAGCCACTCGCGGTACGGTGCCCAGGCATCGCTCCCGACCCCGGCAAAAAACGTGCCCGGATCACGCGTCACCCACGAATCCTGTAGGGCGAACAGTTCAGCATCGCCCACGTTTACCTTGTGAAACCCAACCATTTATCTGACCTCCCGGGAACCAACCCGTCAATACACCGGCGGCACAAACGTCTGTTCCTGCATCGGGGGACGGACGTAGGGGATATCTTCTCTGCCTGGAAGCTCGACCGGGTCAGGCAGCACATCGGCGTACTCGAACTGCCCCAGAATGTGGCTTATGCAGTTCAGTCTTGAACTCCGTTTGTCATCAGAAGGCACCACGTACCACGGGGCTTGTTTGATATCGGTGAACTGAAACGTCGTGTCCTTGGCCATCGAGTACTTGACATAGAGGCGATGCTCCTCGAGGTCGATGTCGGAAAGCTTCCACCTTTTGAGCGGCTCCTCGTTGCGAGACTCGAATCGTTTTCTCTGTTCGTCCCAGCTCACCGAGAACCAGTATTTGAGGACGATCATGCCTGATCTGACCAGCATTCGTTCGAACTCCGGGCAACTCCGCAGAAACTCCTGATGTTGCTCCGGTGTGCAGTAATCCATAACCCATTCGACGTTGGACCGGTTGTACCAACTCCGGTCGAACATCACGATTTCACCGGCCGATGGCAGATGTTCGACATAGCGTTGGAAATACCACTGAGTCTGCTCACGCTCGGTTGGCTTCGGTAGGGCGACGAGTTTGACGATCCGGGGACTGGTGCGCTCCGTTATCCGCTTGATCACGCCGCCCTTGCCGGCCGAGCCGCGTCCTTCGAAGATAATCAGGACTTTGAGTCCCTGGTCCTGGACCCAGTACTGAAGCTTGACCAGTTCCTCTTGGAGAAGGGCGAGTTCACGCTCATAGAACTTTTTCTTCAATCGACCAGCGGCGGTGTAGCGCTGATCATCTGCCGTACGTGCCACCGCCGCCTGGACCGCATCATCTGCACCGGCCGGCAGTGCTCCACCTGGCCTTTTGGTCATCTCCACTCACCTGCTGAACTCATGGTCTAGAACCTACCGAATGGTTGCCAACGATGCCCAGCGTCCAGCTGTACTGTTGGCCGCCTAATCTTCCGAAATGGACACCGCCTTTCAGATAGCCGTCGTGGCACTGGCGAACATCCTGGGCGGCGCGGTGGCGATCCCCCAGGCTTCTCGACTCATCCGCCATCGGAGAGTTGACGGCGTTTCGACGTTGTGGGCCGGATCGAGTGTTGGCATCAACCTGTGGTGGATCGCCTACGGATTGGGAGCCGGCGATTCGAGTTGGGCCATCATTCCGGTCGGAGTCATCTCAACCATCGCCTACCTGCTCATTTCGGTCAATCTCGTTCGATTCTCCAGTCGGCCCCGAGGATCGGTCGTAGCGTCATTGATCGTCCCGGCTGTGATTGGCGTTGCGCTGCCCGTTCCAGCTTTCGCCCTCGGGGGCTGGCCGGCGACTGGTATCACGCTCGGTACGATTTACGGATTCCAGTTGCTCCCGGCGGTTATCGCGGTATACCGATCTCGCGATACCAGCGGCGTATCCGTACCCACTTGGATCATGGCGTGGACCGAGGCATTGCTGTGGGGGATCTACGGGTTCGGGCCGAGAGACCCCGGCATTCTTGCCTTCGCCACGACAGGCTTGGTGATGTCATCAGGCGTTTTACTCGGACTATTCATCCGGCGCTCGCCCGACAACGCCATACCCGACCCCGATGCTCGCGACGAGCTCATGGATCCGGCGTGGCCGGGTGGGTACTGAAACGAACAGAGATGGCCCTCTCGCCGCGCCGCTTCGTGCCAATATCGGTGAGATGGAGCGACCTTGGCGATGATTGGCGATACGCACAGGCGTCGGGTCGCGGAACGTCTCTTCATTCAGTCCGGAGTCGTCTGGCAATTAGGCACCCAGGGATACTGGCTTTTGTTCTTCGTTCGCCTGGTGGTCGACGTCGACCTGAATCCCCTCGAACTGGTGCTGCTCGGCACGGCCAAAGAGATCACCGTCCTGAGCTCGGAAATCCCGACCGGAGTCATCGCTGACCTCTACAGCCGTAAGTGGTCCGTCGTCCTTGCTTTCCTTATCTCAGGCACTGCCATCATCCTCGCCGGGATTCTCGACACGTTCCTCCTGTTGCTCATCAGTTCGGCCCTGTGGGGATTCGGCCTGACCTTCCGGAGTGGGGCCGAGACCGCCTGGCTAACCGACGAGTTGGGTTCCTCTGGTACAGCCGAACCGATCATCGTCAGACGAGCCAAAATCGAGTTGGTCGCGGTGATTTTCGGGGCGCTCGCCGCCGCCGGCCTGGCAACTATCACGTCACTCTCAACGTCCCTGATTGTCCTCGGGTCTGCTTTGGTTGCCGAGGGTGTCTACCTCGCCGTGGCTATGCCAGAAACCGGGTTTGTCAGAGCCAAGCAAAGGAAAGCAGCAGAACTCCAGCAGATTCTCGGCGAGGGCTTCCGGTCGGTTCGGAGGGTTTCGCCTCTGCGTATCTTGTTCATCGCAACGGTTATGGCAGGATTTGGTAGTGAGGCAGTCGACCGGCTGTATGTACGCCGACTCGACGACCTATCGGCGGTGGTGTGGACCGGACGGGAGGTGCTCGTGGTCGGCATCATCCTGATCGCCCAATCGCTCGGAGCGGCCTTGCTGCTGCGAACGTTCGGTCGTCGCCTTCAGGGACGCGTACTCATTCCGGCGCTTTCGCTCCTCATGCTCGGAACCGCCTTGGGAGTCCTCCTGCTCGCCCGGATCGACCTGCTTGTCATCGCCGCGATCGGTCTCGTCCTCCAGGGCACCATGCGGTCGATTGCCAAACCCGTAACAGTCGTATGGGCAAATGCCTATGCCGAAAAAGAGTCGAGAGCGACCGTCCATTCATTCATCGGGCAGGCCCACTCCCTCGGGGAGATCACCGGGGGTGTCGTCCTCGGCGCGATCGCGACGGCAACCAGTCTAAGCACGGCCTTGACCGGATCGGCCGGCCTGTACGTTCTTGCCGGCTACACCGCTTACCGGGCGAGGCACTCCCCGCCTGCCACCAAGATTGCTCTATCCGGCTCGAACTAACGGCGCTACTTCGGTGCCGAGAAGCTCAATCGATCGGAGGACCTGACTGTGGGGCAGCGACCCCACGCTGATGTGCAGCATGAAACGCTCGATCCCGAGCGTCTTGCGCCAGCGTAGGATCGTCTCAGCCACTTCTTGAGGATCGCCAAGGACCAGCGAACCTTGCGGGCTGCGCATCGCATCGTATTGGGCTCGGGTCATCGGACCCCACCCGCGTTCGGCCCCGAGTCCCGTCATGGCCTTCGCGTAGGCCGGGTAGAACTCTTCCGCTGCCTGGTCGTTTGATTCCGAGATATATCCGTGGGCGTGAACCGCCAGGGGCACGTCCACCGGATCGAACCCGGCCTCGGTCACTGACTTGCGATGGAGGTCAGCGAGACCCGAGAACCTCATCGGGCTCCCGCCGATAATCGCTAGGGCGACGGGTAACCCGCGCACCCCGGCCCGGACGATCGAACGGGGATTGCCGCCGACTCCCACCCAAACGGGAAGCGGGTCCTGTTCGGGCCGCGGGTATATCCCCTGGTCAACCAGCGGCGATCGAAACTTCCCCGACCAGGTCACCTTCTCGTTGTCACGAATCGCCAAAAGAAGATCGAGCTTTTCGGCAAACAGGTCGTCATAGTCGTCGAGGGAATACCCAAATAGCGGGAACGACTCGATAAACGAGCCACGTCCGGCCAGCAACTCGGCACGCCCACCGGACACCGCATCGAGCGTGGCGAACTGTTGGAAAACCCGCACTGGATCATCCGACGACAGGATCGTTACGGCTGAGCTGAGACGGATTCGTTCGGTTCGTCCGGCTGCTGCTGCCAGAACGACCGTCGGCGTCGAAGCCGCAAAATCGGGCCGATGATGTTCACCAACGCCGTACACATCCAGTCCGACCTGATCGGCGAGTTCGATCTCTTCGACGACCTGGCGAAGCCGTAGCGCGTGACTGACCGCAGGACCGTCGACCGGAATGGTCTCGGCGAACGTCGTGATCCCAAGTTCCATGCTGTCTCGCTCTCGTGGTGGCAGTGGGACAAACTACCGCAGGATGGGGTTAACCCCACGTCGGAATCGGGGCGACACGCCTAGGCGGGAAGCCCACCAGGAGCTTTGGAACGCAGGTGACGCCATACTTCGTAGCCCAGATAGAACGCTCCCGCCGCAGCCGGACCACCGATTTGGCGGAAGCTTGATACGAATGCTCCGAGGACCATCTGAAGAACCGCCAGGAGGCTGGTCACGGGGGCCGGCAACCGTGAGGGTAGGTTGGCTGGCTCATAGGGGATCAACATCTGCTGAGCCGATGCCACCTCAGACGGCTCAACGTTGAAGAGGAACTGGCTACGTGGGACCGATAGCGATGCCAGTTCCGAAAGAACCTGGCTACCTGCTTCGCCTCCTTCGGCGGCGATCGTGGCTTGGACGACGGTCACGTCTTCGGGTGATACCGCCGGTCCGGCTGAGGACGAACCGCCCGCGCTTGGCGGTGGGGCTGCCGTCGCCGAGCCGCTCACGGGGCGGGTGGTCGGTGTCGTAGCTGCCGGCACGGTCGTTGTGGTCGTGGTCGTGGACGTGGATGTCGACGTCGTCGAAGTCGTCGTTTTCGAAGGCAACGTGGTGGTCGTGATCGGGGGCAGTTGCGGTGTCGTAGTCGTGATGGGCGGCAGGGTCATGGTCGTCGTCACCACCGGCTCGACATAGGAGTTGTAGGTATCCTCGACTTCTTCAAGGAACTCGTGTTCCAGGTCGGCAATTTCCTGTGCCAATCCCGGCACCTGTGCCAACAGAACTGGATCGTTGGCCGCCGCAGTGACCAGGTCTTCGAGCGTATCGTCGGCTTTCTGAGCCAGCCAGGTCAACGTTTGCTCGTACCATTGGCTCCTTTGTTTGGCGCTTGCCGAGCCGTCCATCTTGGTCTCGAACCAAGCAAGTTTGGCTTCAGAAGCGGCTTCGTACTCGGCAACAATTGCATCGAGGGGTCCGCTGGCGGCCATGGCAGGAATGGACGCCACAGCCACGCCAATGAGCACTGAGAAGAGCAGCGCGAAAGCCCGATGGCGCAATACCGAATCCATACCGAAATCATCGGCAGAAACGCCGGCTTTCTTGAACGTCGTATCTTCTCAAGCGAGGCGCCCTGACCGCCGATATTGGAGAGATGGGTCGCTTCGACAAGAAAACCGTAGCGACCGCCTTATTGGCGGTGGCAATAACCGCGCTCACCGGCGTCCTGGCCGTCATCTTCGCTCAGACCCAACAAACCGAACGCGTGGCCGAAGCAGCCGCGCTCCAGGCCGACGCTTCCAATGCGTTCGTGTTGATCGACAGTCTCGACAGCCGGGCCGAAGGAGCCCTCATTACGGTGGCCGCGTACAACGCGGGCCTCACCGGATCGACCGAGCGTGACCAGGCCATCACGTCAGTCGCCGAAGCCCGTGATGCGCTGGAGGCCTCGTCGAGTACCTTGTTCAACGGTGAACTCGCTGCGCATGTCGACGTATTCATCGAGTTTCTTGAATCGGGCGACACCGATGGCGCCCGGCAACATCTCGACACGACGATCGACCCACTGGCAGACGCCCGTCGGGTCCAGTCAAGGGTCGTCGCCCAGGAGGCGGTGAACGTCATCGGCGTCGAGACGGGCGTAGCCGGCCGATGGGGCCTCGTCACCAGCTTCGGGGTCGGCTTCCTCGCTCCGCTGCTCGCGCTGGGCGTGTTTCGGGCCTTCGTGAATCGTCGCCGTCGGCAGGACGCCCTCGAGCAACAGCTCATCCGGACCAAGGAACTCGGGCAGGCCAAGGACGACATGATCGCCAACCTGAGCCATGAACTGCGGACTCCCCTAACGGGTCTCTACGGGTTCGCGCTGGCACTGGAAGACCTTGGATATGGAGACGCTGATCTGGCCGCCGAAATGAACGGCTACATCATCCGAGACGCGGCCGACCTCAGCCGTATGGTTGACGATCTCCTCGTGGCCGCCAAGGCCGAGAACGACGGTCTTAACTTCCTGGTCGAGTCAGTCAGTATCGAGCGAGAACTCGACGAAGCGCTGGTCTCGTTCAAACGAACCGAAAAGACCTTGATCAAGAAAGTCGAAGACGCGCACGTCCTCGTCGACCGTTTCCGAATTCGCCACGTCATCCGCAACCTCATCTCCAACGCCGAAAAGCACGGCGGAAACACGATCACGATCCGCGGATATGCCGAACGCGACCGCTACTTGCTCGAGATCATCGACAACGGTCTCGGCGTTTCAGAGGAACTGTCAGCTCGTCTGTTCGAACGTTTCGTCCATGACGGAGATGCCCCCTTGACCACCGGAAGCGTCGGTGTGGGATTGTCGGTAGCCCAGGCCCTTGCGGTCGGAATGGAGAGCCAGGTGAAACACCAACAACGAACCGATGAAACCGTGTTCCTCATTGACATGCCATTGGCAATGTTCGACGACTCTGACATCGTGCCGATCTCTTTCCAAGACGATGAGGACTCACAGATCGACGACGCCACCAATGTCGACGTGTCGGAGCTTCAAGCGCCTGAACCAGGATTGGTGCGGCATTGCGCTCCGCCCGGAAGAGCAGCGATCAACCATTCGCGGTCTTTCGCTCCCGAGCCGAACCCGGTTAAAACGATTGCCGTGTTGAGCGAGCCACCGCCGTCGAGCCCACCCCGACCGGATCTCGCAGTGCCTGTCTCACGCTAAAGAACGAGCCCCAGGTGGGGGCCACCGCCAATATGATCGGCATGGCCCGACAATTCTGCGTAGGGTTGGGCTTCTAACGCACAGAGAGGTCCCCCTATGACGATACGCTCCCGCATACTCTGGATCCTGCAGTGGTTCTTCGGTTTGTTCTTCATCTACGCCGGTGTCATGCACTTCATCCTGCCGGACACCCTGCCGGCTGCCATGGGCTGGATGTATGACCTCACCGACACTCAGCATCTGATCAGTGGAATCGCCGAGATCCTTGGTGGGCTCGGTTTGATCTTGCCTGGCGTGACCAAGATTCGCCCCATGTTGACGAGCCTGGCCGCCGCCGGCCTCGTTCTGGTCATGATCGGAGCGATCATCTGGCACGCCGGCCGCAGCGAAACGCAGCAGATCGGCCAGAACGTTTTGTTCGCCGTTTTGCTCGGATTCATCGCATACGGGCGATGGAAGCTGGAACCACTCCCGGGCAAGTAGACCGATGCTCTAGTTGCGGATGTCGCGCCGTTCGAACGCCACGCTGGCTAGTAGGACCAGCAGCAGACTTACGCCGAACAGGATACCCATATATCCCCAGCTGATCCCGTTCTCAAGCGGGGAATTATCGGCGTAGTAATAGAACGGAGAGAGCTTCGCCCACCCGGCAAGATTCTCATTCACAGGCAAGAACGAGTACATGACAAACCCGACCAGCCCAACTGCGATGCCCGAGTAGGCGGCAGCTTTGGGGCGGCCGGTGACAGCTCCCCCCAGGAGGGCCGAAGCACCGAGAAGAACGGCCAGTCCGACGCCCTGAAACGACGCCGCGGCAATATTCGCGATGGAAAGATCAAGTCCACCCAGCAGAACCCCACCTACCGACCCGACGAAGGTTGCGAAGCCGAGCAGAGCCGCCATGGCGACCAGCGCGACGAATTTCGATACTACAACTTTGGACCGAGTGATCGGGTTGGCCAGTAGTAGGTCCATCGTGGTCGCATCCTCTTCCCCGGCCAGCGCCCGTGAACCCATCATGATGGTCAAAGCTCCGATGGCCGCCGGAATGACCAACGAAAAGACTTCAGCGTGGTACCAACCGGCCGGGGTTGACATATCGACGCCGCCAACAATCCGCAGCAAGGCCTCCGGCAAGGCGCTCGTCAGTTCCCCTAGCGTCGAACTGAGCCCATTGAACATCGGGCCAACCAGCACCGCAGTGTAAAATATCGCAGCCGCCGAGATTGTCGCCGCGAACTGATGGTCGGTAACGGTCTTGATCGGGATGTTGGCGACCATAGGCTTCCCGGCCATCCGCTCAACATATCCAGCGACCCTCGGATGGTTCTTGAACAGGCGTTCTACCAGCGTTCCACCCGCCCCCGCTCGCAGATCCCGTCGGTTCACGCCGATCAGCGCACCACCGATCAGGATCGCCGTAGCACCCACCAGAACGGACAGGTCCAGTCCGTCGATACCGCTTTCGATCGGCTTGCTCGAGTTGAAGTAGTACCACGGAAAGATCTTCGCCAGGTTCTCCAAGCCGTTGACCAAGGGCAGGAGACCAGCCGCAAGAAACGAGAATATGAGGACACCCACCGACACGCCCGACGCCACGGCGGCATTCCCGGTCCAGGATCCAATGAACAGCGCCAAACCACCCATGAACATGGTGAAGGCCATGAGATGCACGGCCATGGCACCCAGGGTGAGATTACCGATTTCACCACCCACCAGGCCTACCGCTACCACGACCGCGCCCCATAGAAAGAGCGAGCCGACCACGCTCATGGCCAGTAGGGCCCCGGTCTTTGAGAGTAGAACCGACGTCCGACTGCGGGGATTGGCAAGCAGCAGACCGAGCGTGCCGTCTCGTTCTTCGCCGGCGATGGCCGAAGTCCCGATCGAAATGGCGATTCCCCCGAGCACCATCGGGGCAATCAGATTCAGCATCTCCCCGAGAACGAACGTGGTGCCGGTTCCTGCCCCGGAAAGCCCGACCGCCGAAACGATGGTCTCGGGCATGCCGGCCACAAGTTCGGCGATCAAGTCTCCGACGTCGCGATAGATCCAAACCGCGCCAGCACCGAGAAGCGCTACTGCCAGCGCCGACATGACCACCCCGACCGACCTGTCTCTGATGGCTTTGGTAAAGATGGTGGCAAGCATCAGGCACCAACCTGTTCGGCGGGCTGCCCGTTGCGATAGTAGGCGAGGAAGATCTCCTCCAGGTCGGCCTCCGAGTGCGTGAGGTTGACTACGTCGTGATCGGTAGCTGCCCGGAGCAACCCGGACATGGGCCCTTCAAACGATACCGTGGCGGCCGAGCCGACGATGTCAACTTCTCGAACTCCTGGAACGGTCGAGAAAACCGACTCGGCGACGGGAGAACCGAAGTGAAACGTGACCGTGCGGATCGCCTTGGCCTTGAGGGCGTCCATCGTGTCGACGACCACCAACCTTCCCTCACGGATGATCGCTACCCGATCCGCAACTCTCTCTACTTCGCTCAGAGTGTGACTCGAGAGAAACACTGTCCTGCCTTCGGCGGTCACTTCTCGCAACATCGCCTGGAACTCCTGTTGAACCAGCGGATCAAGACCGGTGCTTGGTTCATCCAGGATGAGTACCGATGGCTTGTTCATGAAGGCCTGAATGAGCCCGATCTTCTGGCGGTTACCAGACGAATACTCACCGATTCTTCGACTCAAATCGCTCGTCAAACGATCTGCCAGTTCGTCGACATACGACCAGTTCACGCCGCCCCTGAGGTTGGCGAAATACTGAAGAAGCTCCCGTCCCGTGAGTCTCCTATAGAGCGCCAGATCCCCCGGTACATATCCGATGTGTTTGCGAATCTCGACCGAGTCCTCATGCGAATCGAGGCCCATGATCTTCGCCGTGCCGGCAGTTGGTCGGATGAGGTCGAGGATGGTTCTCATGGTGGTGGTCTTACCCGACCCGTTGGGTCCGAGGAATCCGAAGATCTCGCCCTGGCCGATCGTGAGATCAAGATTCTCCAGAGCCCGAACGTCGCCGTAGTGCTTGGTTAGGCCTTCGGTCACAATCGCGGGAGCGTCACTCATGCTTCTACCTTCGCTAGTCGTTCGGCCAGGCGTTCTGTCAGACCCTGCCACTCTTCAGCAAAAAACTCAGCTACCAAAGCCAGCTCGCTCACTCGCTCAGGCCGCTCGGTCGGGAGAACCTCGACGGCCGAAGCCGCCAAAGCACGCATGTCAGCCAGCCTCTCAAACTCAGTATTCATGGACTTCGACCACACCGACTCAGGCAACTGGTAGTAGCTGGCTCGGTCTCCCGGAAACGTCAGTCTTTCGACGAGTCCCATCCGTTGGAGTTGGCGGATCTGCGTTGAAACGGATCCAGTACTCATCCCGAGCGTGCTAACCAAATCGGCGGCCGATTGGTGAACCGGTTCACAAATCATCAGCCATCCAAGAATCCGCCCGGCCGACCGGCCCATCGCAACGCCTTCCCAGAAGCGACCAACCCTTTCTACGAACTGGACCTGCGGTTCGGAAAGCTTCATAAGTTTCAGGATATCATGAAAGTTACGAAACACGTCGGGAAACCCAGTCAATCGGTTAACCAGACTCGCGCAAGGGTTGCCTCCCGGTTATCCCCGGCTTATCAGTCGGTTGCGCACTATGGAGGGCGTGAGAGAGCAATATGCACGCGAGTAATCGATTCGGGCCCCCCGCCTTACTGAATCCGTCGCTCGTGCTGAGCGCCCCAACCAGAGTAGCTCAAGCTCTCCCCACCCAGCCAGCGTCCCAGCGGACCATC
>JAOUMT010000257.1 GCA_029881355.1 Acidimicrobiia bacterium
ACGTACCCTGGCACATCGGGCGGTCTTGAGGGGAGGGGGCGGCGAAAGCGTACAGCCTCCCACTGCGCTTCCTCCCCCACCGTCTGCCCGTCCGGGCGCGCCCGGGACCCGCGGCCTTCGGCCGACCTGCTACTTGGCGAGGGGGATCCGGACTTCGATCAGCGCCCCGCCCAGCCCCGGGCTCGCTCCGGTTAGGACCGAACCACCTACGCCTTCTGCGGTCGATCGAACTATGTCGAGGCCAAGTCCGGTTGACGCCGAGCCAGACGACCCTCGCCCCAGGGCCGTCATATTCTCGAATCCTGGCCCAGCATCCTCGAACGTGAGGTAGGTGTTCTCCGAGTTACTTCTCAGCTGAACCGACGCGGCCGCTCCGCTATTCGAGTGTGCGAACAAGTTGTCGAACAGAACGTCGATCATGGCCTCAAGATCGTGTTCGGCAAGACGCACCAACGCCGAAGCCGGGGCGATGTCCACGGACACGACCCGCCCCTGTTCAAGAGCGATCGGAGACCAGAAGTTCACTCGCTCCGACAACACGGCTGCCAGATCGCTCACGGCGTCAGGGGTAACCGGACGCAACGAGTGCCGGATGAGAAAATCGACGGTTCTCTCGAGGATGTCAAGGTCTTCCCACACGCGGGTCATTGCCTCTGAATCGGCCAGTCCGTCCATATCAAGCCGCAACGCGGTGATCGGTGTCCGGAGTCGATGGGACAGGTCGGCGGCCGCATCCCGCTCGCGCTGCACCAATCGGCTTATGCGTTCAGCAAGTCGATTGAACTCCTCGGCTGCCTCCTGGATCTCGTGAGGGCCGGTTGGGTTGATACGAACGGAAAGATCGCCTTCCCCAAGTTGAGCAGCAGATAGGGCGAGGTCCTGGACGGGACCAACGATGGACCGACCAAGGAACACCGCAGCAAGCACTCCGAGCGCCACCAGCGTCACGACCACTCCTGCGAGAACTTCCCAGGACTGTCGAACGCCTTCGCGTAGTGCCTCCTCGGCAACTACGACCCGAACAACAACCGTTTCTCCGTCCTCCTGAATCACGGGCGTATAGATGATCTGGTCACCGCCAACCGCGCTGCGAAAAGCCGTTCCGGTGATGGCGAGAGCGGGGCTCTCACCCGGTAGCAGCTGGTCTCCAACCACCGACCCATCGGGGAGGATCAGCGACGTAGAGAGATTGGCATCACCAATCGGAACAATCGCCCGAGAGGCCTCGACCACACCGCGTTCGGGGGTCAGTGTCGCAATGACCCTCGCAATGTCCTGGGCTTGACGCTCCCCTGCTGCCAGCGCCCGGTCTTGAGCCAAGTCCCGAACGAGAAACGCGAGCGGGATGACGAAAGAAAGCGAAACCATCAACGAGATAGCGACGGCGAGTACGACGAGCCGACGTCTCATTCGTCGGGATCAACCAACCGAACACCAACCCCTCGCTCAGTGTGAATAAAACGTGGAGCGGCCGCAGACTCGCCGAGTTTCTTGCGAATCCACGAGAGATGCACATCTATCGTCTTATCCGGGCCGCCGTATGGCTGCCGCCAAACCGCCGCCAACAGCTCCCGTTTCCTCACGACCCGCCCGGGACGCTCAGCCAGGTACGCCAGCAGATCAAACTCCTTGCTTTTGAGGTCGAGCCGCTCGCCGGCCAGCGTCACTTGTCGGGTATCGAGATCAATGTTGAGTTCACCTACCGACAGTTGGCGGCTCCCCTCGTCCGGACCCGATCGTCGGAGTACGGCCCGTAGACGGGCGGCGAGGTGTTCGGCAGAGAACGGCTTGGTTACGTAGTCGTCGGCGCCGGCATCGAGCAATCGAACTATGCCGGGTTCGTCGTCGCGTGCGGTTGCGATCACCACTGGGATCGCCGTAACGGCTCTGATCATCTTGAGTGCCTGCTCACCGTCGAGGTCTGGCAAGCCCAAATCCAATACGACCGCGTCGAAGTCTCCGGAAACGGCCCTCTCGACGCCTGGCATAGCTGAGGATACGGTTTCGACGCCGTAGCCGCGATCAACCAGGCGCATGGCAAGCGATTCTCTGATGCGCTGATCGTCTTCGATTATGAGTATCTGGGGCATGGCCGCCCACCGTACCTCGTTCTCGACCCAAAGCCGGGCCGGCGACAACACTTATCCGCCCGTTAACCTTATCGTCGCCGAGACTTGCGATGATACGTGCATGAGCTCGAATATTGGCCTGCTTTTGGGATGGATGCTGGTGACGGTCACGGCCATCGGCGTTACGTCCGCCGCGGTAGAGAGCGTTCGCGCCAATGTGACCGATTCACCTGCGCCGGCGTTCGTGCTCCAGAACGGAGAAGAGATCACCCGAGAGGACATCGTCTCGTCGCCTCAATCGGCCAATCAAACCGTTTCATCGAGCACGACGATCGCCGATCCGAGCCGCGAAACGTTTGACCCTCCGGCCGCCGCGGCCGGCGACACTACAGCAGTCGTAACCGACCCCTCGGC
Source organism: Acidimicrobiia bacterium (assembly GCA_029881355.1). Lineage (GTDB taxonomy): Bacteria > Actinomycetota > Acidimicrobiia > Spongiisociales > JAENVV01 > JAENVV01. The sequence goes on from JAOUMT010000257.1 coordinate 2,484, forward strand.
GGCAGACCCGATTCCCAGTGCATCGGCCGAGGGACCTACCGGAAACCTGCTCAAGACCTACATCCTGTTCGGCGGTTCGGTCACGGTATCGGCCAATGCAGACAGCGTGACGCTGCTCGGGGCAGTCCCCAACTCCGGATTCTCTGCAACCGAGGAACGGAGAAGCGACCCGACCAAAGTCGTTGTCGAGTTTGAAAGCAACTCTCATAAGTCCACGATCGAAATCAGGTGGAGCGACGGCGAGCTCAAATACTCCGCCGATGAACAAGTTCAGGACTGACGGCCTCTAAGTAGTTCCTCCAGGGCTGTCACGAAAAAGGACCTCCGGCGCACTTGCGCACGCCGGAGGTTCTTCTTCGTTCAGCCGGAGCGGGAAGAGGGCCGGAGGGGTCCGACCACCTTCCCGAGGGCAACCGACTACTTGGTGAACTTGAACATCGCCGTTTGGGTCGTCCCATCGGCAAACTTGACTTCGAACAGACGACAGCCAGTCCAGGTTTTGCCGGTTTTCCATACGTAGTTGTACTGATCGGCGGCGGCATCGTATGACAAGCTGCTGTTGCCGGCCGTCACGGTTTCCTCGATCGAGTCTGGACTGGCAGCGTTCGGACACGGGACTGGACCTGACCGTGGGTATCCGAGCATGAATATGTCCAGTCCCTGATTGCCTCGAAGGCTGAACTTGATGGGGATCGCGCTGCCAGCTTTGACGACGTTGACAACAGGCAGGTTGTCAACCGGTCGGAAGAAGCCTGCGAAGTCGTAGATGACCGAATATGAGACACTCGTGGTGGCGGTGTTACCGGCTTTGTCGGTCGCCGTACACCACACGAACTTCACACCCACCGAACTTGTATCCAGCGCATCACATGAAACCGATGCGATGCCGGAGAGTTCGTCGGACGCGCCTGCCGAGACCACACCAACCGCTCCGAGAAGAATCGTATTCGGTAGGACGGTAGGACTTAGAGTGGGCGCCGTCTTATCGATGTTGATTCCGCTCACCGTCGCCGACGCCAAATTACCAGCATTATCGACCGCCGTACCTGATACCGACTGACCGGCACCGTCACCCACCAAGTTCTCGTTGGGGCCACATGACGCAAGACCGGACAATGCGTCCGAGCAGGTGAACTCGACCCGCACATCGCCGTTGTACCAGCCGCTACCGTTCGGAAGTGTCG
>JAOUMT010000189.1 GCA_029881355.1 Acidimicrobiia bacterium
GTTCACCGACACCGAGGCCGTTGACGGAAATGGCGACTACACGACCGACCCGACCTACCTGACGACTGCCGCAGGTACCTACTACTGGATCGCCTCCTACAGCGGTGACGATTCCAACGCGGCCGCCTCCGGATCCTGCGGCGATGAGGGAGAGACCTCGACGGTTGACAAAGAGGATCCGACGATTGAGACGTTGGCCACGGCTTCGGTGACGGTCGGTGGCGTGTTGTCGGATACCGCGACGTTGGCGGGAGGGTTCAATCCGACCGGAACGATCACCTTCACGCTGTACTCGGATGCCGAATGCAAGACGTCGGTGTTCACCGACACCGAGGCCGTTGACGGAAATGGCAACTACACGACCGACCCGACCTACCTGACGACTGCCGCAGGTACCTACTACTGGATCGCCTCCTACAGCGGTGACGCCAACAACGATTCGGTGACGGGAGAGTGCCAGGACGAAGGCGAGACTTCGGTGGTGAATCCGGCGACGCCATCGCTGTCAACGGTTCCGAAGTTGCTCCCGAACGACACGGCAACATTGTCGGGCGGGTTCGGGACTCTGAGTGGCACGCTCAGCTTTGAGCTTTTTGCAACCGCGGACTGCTCAGGAAACGCAATCTACGAGGAGACAGTGGACGTCGACGGGGCAGGCGATTACGCCACGAGTAACACGTCGGTGTTCATCACCGCCGACGGCACATACTCGTGGCTGGTGACCTACACCGGCGATGACAACAACGCCGGTGCGATCAGCACGTGCGACGAAGAACAGATGACGATCGACTTCACACCCTTCGAGTAGCCACCAGAACCGAGCGGGGCGTCCGAAAGGGCGCCCCGCTTTGGCGTCCCCACAACAGGCCGCCGCAATTGGTTCCATGGTGGTCAATCGCCTATCCGGCGATGCGCCCGGCGGCGACCTCTTGCTGATTGGTGTGCACCGACTCGGTGGGGTCCTTGACGATGAGGCGGTAGCCCAACCAGATGAGAACCAGCCCAACGAATTCAGTAACGTACAGCACTTCGATCTGACCGGCTCTGGCGAAGGAACCGCCAACCCCGGGAAGGATGCCGCCCAGGGCGATCAGGGCATTGCCGCCGACTCGCGACGCCGGCCGGTCAGCCCGGCGCCAATAGCGCCACGCCGACCAGATGGCCCCACCTACGAGGAAAAAGAATGCGTACGTATTCACGAGCGGCGAGAACAGCCGAACCCACTGCCATTCAAGAACCGCCCCGGTGAGGCGATTCGTGACTACCAGGTAGTTGATCGGACTGGCGAGCACCGCGATCGCCGCCCCGACGATGTAAACCCCGAAGAACCCCGTCAGGATGTGAGCTGTCCGGCGCTTGAGGAGCAGATACGCCGTACCCTGCGCCAGCGGGAACCCACCGAGCAGCGCACCGGCGATGTACCAGGAGCGAAACACCCACTCCTGCCATCCGAACAGCGTGTTGATCGATTCTGCCAACGTGCCCAAACCGTAGGCGGCCACGCCGAATGTCCACCATCCGAGGTAGAAGGCTTGCGGGTTGAGGCGCCAGCGTTTGTAGAGGATCACCGTAAAGATGACTGCCAGAACCGTGGTGACGATGGGTATGAAATCGATCATTCGCTCGCTCTCTCTTTCCAGGTTTTAGGCGAACCTAACGGTGGATCTCACGACACCAAGTCGAGATCGATCGGACTCCATGTCGGTTTCGATTCGACGCTCTGTCGCCTCGAACCCGACTCCCCGGTCGGAGCGATCGACCGGCGTCGCCCTCGCACCGGACCGACTCGATCGGAAAGCGAGTGTGAGTTGATGCGTGGCTCGCTCGGCGGCCTCCGGCGCCTTGTAGGATCGAAGATATGGCTCTCGTGACCGGCGAACGACTCACTGGACTGGTCTTCTTCAGGTTGACCCTGCTCGCTGGGTCAGCAGCTGGCGCTTCAGCTTGTGGACCCCACCTGGTCAGGACCGACGATCGATCGACAAGCTCATCTAATCCCGAGGAGGAGGTTTCTTGCCGTCGCTGTTGACACAACTAGGTCTGTTGGCTTTTCTGATTCTGATAAACGGGGCGCTGGCCGGCACCGAGGTCGCCCTCATCTCCCTCAGGGAAGGCCAGTTACAACGCCTTGAGAATCGCAGCGGTACGGGACGGGTGCTCGCTCGTCTGGCTCGCGACCCGAACCGGTTCCTGGCGGCCATCCAGATCGGCATCACGCTGGCTGGTTTCCTGGCGTCGGCCTTTGCCGCGATCACCCTGGCAGAACCCCTGGTCCCGAGACTCGAATTCTTGGGCTCGGCCGCCGAACCGGTAGCCATCGTCGGGGTTACCGCCATCCTGGCTTTCATCACATTGGTCATCGGCGAACTGGCCCCCAAGCGTGTCGCGATGCAGCGAGCCGAGCGATGGGGTCTGCTGGCGGCCCGCCCACTCGACGGATTTAGCCGCATCATGACGCCACTGATCTGGCTGCTCGGTCGTACGACCGACCTGGTCGTCCGACTGATCGGCGTCGATCCGTCGGTGCACCGGGACCGGGTCAGTGAGCAAGAACTCGTAGATCTCGTGACAACCCACACGGGCTTCTCATCCGAGCACCGAACCATCCTTTCGGAAGCATTCGAGATCGGCGATCGCACCCTTGAGCAAGTGCTCGTGCCCCGCCGGGACGTGTTCACGCTGTCGGAGGACTTGAGCTGCGCCGAGGCGGTTCAACTGCTCGCCGCCTCCGGCCATTCGCGAGCTCCGGTGGTCGGTTCGGGCCTCGATGAGGTGCGGGGGGTAGCAACGCTACGCACGCTGGTCTCAGCTGACGGTCCACTCGTCGAACATGTTGATTCGGTGTTGGAGCTTCCCGAGTCGCTGGTGATCATCGACGCTTTGCGGGCGCTGCAAAAGGAACGCCAGCAGCTGGCCATGGTCGTCAACGAACACGGCGGCGTGGATGGGATCGTAACGGTCGAGGACCTCATCGAAGAACTCGTCGGGGAGATCTACGACGAAACCGACACCGACCTCATGGCGGTGGTTCAAGAAGCCGATGGGTCGATACTTGTCCCTGGTTCGTTTCCAATCCACGATCTGCCCGACCTCGCCATCGACGTGCCCGACGGCGAATACACGACGGTGGCTGGCCTGATTCTCGAAGGATTAGGCGACCTTCCCGACACGGCCGGAGCCAGCGTCGAAGTCAGCCGGCGAAGGTTCGAAGTTGTGGAGGTCGAGGGACTCACGATCACCAAGGTTCGTATTCATGGGCGGTCATCCGTAGCCCGTCCCGACCCGGTCGACGAGTAGCGGCGGCTTTCCCGAGGTCCCGGCCCGGACTCCCTCAGCGGGTCGGCGTCAACTAGGTTCGGACCAATTCCGCTGTAGGAGCTTGACATGATCCTTGAAGTAGCTGACTTCCGTACCGCCGACGCCGCCGACTTCGAGGCAGGTATGGAGGAGGTCAAGGGGGTCATTGCCTCCGCCGACGGGTACCTGGGTCATACCGTGCAGCGCAGCGTCGAGACGCCTGGCCGGTATCTGCTGATCGTGCGGTGGGAGTCCATCGCCCACCATCAGGGTTTCCGGGCCAGTGACGCTTTCGTAACCTGGGTCGGACGGCTTGGGCGGCATCGGGACGGCGCCTTCGTCGAGCATACCGAGACTGTCCTCACCAACGGCTGGGACCTGAGCGCCTAGCCGCTGTTCTACGGCTCGGGGCTCTCACCGACGGCCGTGCGAAGCGTCGTGAGGAACTCATCGAGGGGAACCCGGTGGATCCGGGCCGCCCATTCGACCGTGATCGCCTTGGTGACGAACTTACGAATGTCGTAGCCGGCGACTCGCTTGATGCCGAACGTTTCCATGACGGCGGCGATATCGCCGTACTCCTTCAAGATCTCCGAGACTTTGGTGTCTTTGGTGATATCCATGACTGATCCTTTCGCCGACCCCGCTGATCAGCCACTCAGACCCTAGGCGTGCTCCGGCTGCGCGTGCTCGCGCTAGGCGTGGTCTGCCGGGTCGCGGCCTTCCATGCGAGCCAGATGATGATCGGTGAGGTCGTGGCAGCCTTCGAGACCGGCAGGATCGACGTGGACGACCGCGTCGAGTGCGAACGGAAGCTGATGAGCCAGCTCATGAGCGACCCGCTCCCCCACGTCGTGGCCGGTCATGACCGAAGCCTCGGGATCAACTCCGACCGACACGGTGGCGAGCAAACGGTGTCCGGAGAATCGCAAACGCATGTTGGTGACTTCCCGAACCCCCTCGATGCCACTCGTGACCCTGATGGCTTGATCAACCAGCTCGGGGTCTACGGCGTCGAGTAGCCGGCCGAACATCTTGCCGGCCGTTCGGCGCAAAATGACCAGAATCATCACCGCCACCACGAGGCCGGCTACCGGGTCCACCCAATCCCACCCCACCAGGGCTCCCACTCCGGCCGCCACGACTGCCAGCGACGTGTAGGCGTCGCTACGGGCGTGATAGCCGTCGGCTACCAATGCTTCGGATCCGATACGTTTGCCTGCCCGGATGCGGTAGCGGGCCACCCATTCGTTTCCGGCAGCACCGATCAGCCCTGCCCCGATGACCCAGGGAACAAACCTGAGGGGCTGCGGGTCGGTCAGTCGTTTCATCGACTCCCAGCCAACCGCGCCAGCCGAAGCGGCGATGGCCAGGACGATGATGATGCCAGCCAGATCCTCGGCACGATGGAAACCATGCGTAAAGCGTTTGGTGGGTAGGCGACGACCAAGCGCGAACGCCATCCAGAGGGGAACCGCCGTGAGGGCGTCCGTCAGATTGTGCAGCGTGTCCGACAACAAGGCCACCGAACCGGTTGCGACGACGATGACGGCCTGGAGTGCGGCGGTAATCCCGAGGGCTACCAACGAGACCTTGGTGGCCCGGATACCCTCACCGCTCGGATCAATGATCATCCCCGATTCGGCATGATCGTGAGAGTGGCCGTCGCCACGCCGCCACCAGGGGCGCTTTTCATGTTCGTGATCGTGTTGGGCGACGTCGTCCACCGGATCAGCCTACCCAGGTCCATCCCACCCAAAACAGCACTGTTTCTTTATGGTGAACTGTCGAGCAACCCGAACGAAGTGGTAGCGAGCACCGACCCGGCCACTTGAAGCTCAATCGTATGAACTCCAGCGGTGTATCTACGAGTGGATGCGGTGTCAATCCGTCGGCGTTTGGTCAAGGTTCGTTCGCCGCCTGCCTCCAGCTGGACGGTCGCCCACTTGAAGACTTTGGTGGAAATGGCACCCCGGGACGTCGGGTGGTGGATGATGAAGTCGACCACCAACCGTTGTTCCTGTTTGGCGGTCGACTTCAGGACGGCTTCGAGTTCTATGTGGTCGCCGAGCCGAACCGACTCCGGCGCAACCGCGAAGGCCGCAACATCAACTTTGGCGTCGGTAGAAAACCCGAGGACCGCCAGGGCGCCCGGGTGCCCTTGCTTGACGAGGCTTCGCAGCCCGTGGCTGATCATCCGAGCATCAACGGTTCCGTCGCTGGCCCAGCG
>JAOUMT010000033.1 GCA_029881355.1 Acidimicrobiia bacterium
CGGCTCCGAGCCCCCCGCAGGTCGATCAGTCGCCGTGGTCGCCGACCTGCCGGGAGCCCTGGCACGTCGGGTGAACGGACCGACGGTGATCCAACGCTGCGGTCGGACCTTGTCCCCGATGAACGCCGACGTCCAGCTTCCCCGTCCATCCACGAGACTGGTTCGGAGCCTGTTGGAAGGACGCCTGCCCGGTCCCTCCCGCTGGATCCGAGCGTGGAAGCCGGTTTGGGGGATGGGCAAATGAGCGCCATTCAACGGATTGTCACCAGACTCCTCGAAGCGGATGTTTCGCTGAACCCGAATGACTTGCTGATCGCCGCCCGCCGGCTGGTGATCGAGGAGGCGCCACTCGAAAGCGATGAGGTGGCTATAGCGGCGGTCGACGCCATTCTCGGTCTTGGGCCTCTCGAACGGTTGCTCCGAGACCCGCTGGTAACCGACGTTCTCGTCAATGGCCCGGCGAGCGTGTGGGTGGAACGGAGCGGGACGATGTCGCTCACTCCTGTCTGTTTTGCAGATGACGCAGCGGTTGTGGCGTCTGTCGAGAGAGTTCTCGCTCCGCTGGGATTGCGGATCGATCGGGCGTCGCCGACGGTCGATGCCCGGCTCGCGGATGGGTCACGCCTCCACGCGGTGATTCCTCCGGTTGCCGTTGACGGCCCGATCGTGGCGGTTCGACGCTTCACCAAGGCGGTTCGGAGTTTGGCCGAGTTGGTCGATTCGGGGTCGGCGACCTCGGAGGCGGCCGACATGTTGCGCAAATCGGTGGTGGATCGGGAGAACGTCGTCATTTCTGGCGGTACCGGAGCAGGAAAAACCACATTGCTCAACGTGCTCTCCACCGAGATTCCTGGCCGGGAGCGGATCGTAACCGTCGAGGATGCGGCCGAGCTGGAGCTTGCCGGGCACGTCGTCCGGCTCGAAGCCCGGCCCCCCAACGCCGAGGGAGCGGGCGAGGTGACCCTGCAACAACTGGTCCGATCGGCGCTTCGGTTGCGTCCTGACCGCATCATCGTCGGAGAGGTTCGCGGTGCCGAAGCACTGGACATGATCTGGGCACTCAATACTGGCCACGACGGTTCGATGTCAACGGTTCATGCCAATTCCCCGGCTGAGGCGCTGTGGCGGCTCGAGACCCTGGCGATGTCGGGTGATCGCCGGGTCGGTGAAGTGGCGGTGCAGCGCCAGATCCTGTCGGCGGTCGACGTGGTCGTTCAGGTCGAGCGTGTCAACGGTCAACGGCGGGTTGCCGAGGTCGCGCAGGTGACCATGGACGGCGTGGAAACCATATGGCGTTCGTCCTAGTGGCTGTTGCGCTGGTCGTAGGACTCGATGGATTTCCGGACGTCGTGAGGTGGGGCTGGCCGCTCTCGATCCGCCCGGATTTGATTCGGTTAGGCCTCAATCGGTTGGGCTCATTGGGCAGAACCAACGCGGAAGCCAGGTTTCTGGCAGGAATTGCTTCCGAGCTGCGCGCCGGCGCATCACTCCGGGGAGCGTTCGAAGCCGCCGCCCAGCGAGCACCCGAGCTGCAGCTGGAGCCCCTGGTCCGGCTCTCCCTGGCTGGAGTGCCCATTTCGCAGCTGGCAGCTGGCGTGTCGGATCTGCTGCTTCAGAACGGACGGGCGACGGCTGCGGCGATGCGCATTGCCGGAGAAACGGGAGGGAAGACGGCCGTCATGTTCGGGAGTCTTGCGCAGGTGGCGGCCGAGGATCGAGCCCTGTATCGAGAGCTGCGGGCTGCTACGGCCCAGGCCAAGATCTCGTCATTGATCGTCGGGGGCATGCCGGTCGGGTTTCTCACCTGGCAAGCGTTCACCGGGAGACTCGTGCAGCTCGCTTCGTCCGGCATTGGCGTCACCATTCTGGTGATCGGGCTGACGCTGCTGGCGGGAGGAGCGGCGGTCGTCGGCATGTTGCTGCGGGGAGCGGTTCGGTGACAGTCGTCGTGGCCGTGGTTGGCGTGTTGGGATGGGAACCCGTGCTTGACCGACTTGGGCGGCGGTCATCGGTCGGTGTTGCGACGGCTCTGGCTCTTGCCACCCTTTCGCTGCGGCTGTTGGTGCTTTTGGTTGGTGTCAGTCTCATCGTTCGGCTAGTCAGACAGGTATCCCAGCGGCGGCGGGTCGATCGACAGGCCGACCGTGACGTCGCCGTCCTTGCCAGAGGGATGTATGTCGCCGTAAGTGCCGGTTTGTCGGTGACGGCTGCCCTATCGGTGGCGACTATCGGGTTGTCGACGGCGATCGATGACGAAGTTCGAACTCTCATCCGGGCCGCCCGGCGCGACGGGATGGCGTTGGCCCTGGCCGAGGCTCCTGGTCGCTGTGGCAAGTTGTTCGGGCTGCTCGCCCGGGCTCAGGGCACGGGCGCAAGTGTGGCCGATGCAATCGCCGGGTACGTGGATGAACAGCGCGAGTCTCACCGGCTGGAAGTCACCGAAGCGGCCCGTCGCCTCCCGATCAAGCTCACTGTTCCTCTCGCTCTCCTGATACTGCCTGGATTCGTGGTGCTCACAGTCGGTCCGTCTGTTTTGGAGTCCGCTCGGCGCTTGCTCGGCCCGGTGTTTCCGATTCCATGATCTCTTCCTCCCGAACCGGCCGGCCGCCGGCGTCTATACGAAGGAGCAGCCATGCTGCAAGTAATTCGCTCACGAGTCCCTGCGGGCGATCGTGGTCAGGGGACGGTGGAGTACGTCCTGGTGATCCTGGCCGCCGCCGCGATCGCGTTGGCGTTGATCGGATGGATGAGTTCGGATGGCCTCGTGTCGAATCTGTTCTCGACGATCCTGAGCAAAGTCATCGGGTTCGTCAAGGGATGAACGAGCGCGGTTCGGCAGCGGTCGAGTTTGCGCTCGTTATTCCAGCCATCGTGCTGGTGTTGCTTGCCGTGACCGAGGTTGTCGTCGTCGCCCGGACCCAGCTCGAGCTTGCCCAGGCAGCTCGAGAGGGAGCCCGGGTGGCGGCGATTGCCGCCGATCCGGCCCAGGCGGTGACGGCAACCCGTACCGCGCTGGGTTCCATGGCAGCAGATGCCACGGTCACAGTCGATCGGCCATATGTCGTAGGCGAGGCGGCCAGAGTGGTGATCCGTTTGCCGATGCGGGTGTTCGGCCTGCCGATCACGTTGAAAGCCGATGCGGCCATGCGAGTCGAGTCATGAAAAACGAACGAGGCAGCGCCACGGTATTCGTCCTGGCCATGCTCGGGGCGCTGTTGTTGGCTGGGGCCGGGATCGGGGTTCTTGCCCAGGGCCAGGTAGCCGCGATTCAGGCTCAAACTGCCGCCGATGCCGCCGCCCTGGCAGCCGCTCCCGAAACCTTCCTTGGCGGAGATCCGATGGCGCTGGCTCGTGAGTACGCGCAGGCCAACGGCGCCACGCTGATCAGGTGCGAGTGTCCGGTTGACGCAACCTGGCAGACACGGCAAGTCAAAGTGACGGTACGGGTACCGCTGGCGATCTGGTCGCTTGGTGGGGTCGGTGTCTCACGGTCAGCTATCGCCGAGTTTGCACCGGTTGCCCTGCTCAGGGACTGAACAGGTCATCCAAGCTCATCAGCTTCTTGCCAGTTTTCCTTGGCTTCGTTGAAGGCGGCCAGGGCCACCAGAATGGCGGCGGCCGGGTCGGCCCACCACCAACCGATGTAAGCGTTGAGGGCGAGGCCGACCAATGTCGCCGTCGACAACATGCCATCGAGGAACGTCAACGTCGCCTCCGACTTCAGGGGCGCCGAGTCGAGACCGATCGCCGTCCGCCGCTTCAACATGGCCAAACCGAACATCACCAAGGCGGTAACAGCCAGATAGGCAATTCCCCACGGCGATTCTCCCGCTTGCCGACCGCTCGCCAGATCGCTTACTGCGGCAATGGTCAGCACCACTGCGAGCAGGAGGAACGCCATGGCCGTCAGTCGGAGCGCCAACCGGGTTCGCCCACGGTGGTCCACGTCGTGGCCCGGCTTGAGATGCCAGACCACCACGGACGAGGCGAATACCTCGACTACCGAAACGGTGCCAAAGCCGATGAGGGCTAACGAACCGGCGACGCTACCCAGCGCGATTGTGAGGACTGCTTCCCCAACATTCCAGCCAATGGTCGCGTACTCCAAACGCAGGGCTCGCCGTTGAAGGCTGGTTCGGTTTGGGGAGGTTTGGTTCACCGGGGAATCCTGCCAGGTTGTCGGCACAGGCCAAAGTCCCCAACTGGATCGAGTGTGCATCCAGGCTCGATATTACGAACCGTAAGCACACTCGTTTCGGTGACCCGGTGACCCGCTTGGATCGAGTGTGCATCCAGGCTCGATATTGCGAACCGTAAGCACTCTCGTTTCGGTGACCCGGTGACCCGCTTGGATCGAGTGTGCATCCAGGCTCGATATTGCGAACCGTAAGCACACTCGATTGGGGAATGGCTATGGCGTTCCGAGCGCTCGATCGAGGAACTCGACTGCCCCACCCTTGTCGAGTGGTTCGTTGAAGTTTCCGCACTTGGGCGATACGACACAGGACGGGCATCCGGACTTGCACGGGCAGGTGGCGATGGCCTCGCGGGTGGCTTTCCAATGGTCGGCACCGATTTCGAACGCGACCGGTGAGATACCCGCTCCACCTGGGTACGCCTCATAGATGAAGATGGCCGGACCACCAAGATCAGGGTGCCAGTTGGTCGACAGGCCACCAATATCCCATCGGTCGCAAACCGCAAACAACGGCAGCATGGCGATCCCGGCGTGCTCGGCGGCGTGCAGCGTTCCGAGCAGCCGGTCCGTCGACATGTCGGCGACTAGCAAGTCCGGTATCTCGAGCCAGACTCCCTGGGTCTCGAACACCGAAGCAGGGAGGTCGAGCCATTCGTGGGCGATCGTCTCGCCGCTGCCGATCTTCTTCTTCTGATATCCCACGACCTGGCTCTCGACCCGGATGGTTCCGAAATGCTGGGTCATCGAACCGAGTGGCCGTGATTCGAACGTCTGGAGCACTTCGAGCAGTTTCTCTGATTTGGCCTGGGTGTAATAGTTGACGTTTCCCGATGTCACCCGGATCTCGTGGCGCCGGATATCTAGATTCTGCACGACATAGGTGTCACCCTGGTGCAAGTACACCGCGTCCGGGTGGGCATCGGTGAAGGCCCTGGTTTCTTCCATCGTGCCCAGTAAACCGTCGTCAGACGTGATCGTATACGTCGGTCCCCCCGACGACCTGATTGAAATGCGCGGCGCCGGCGGTTGCTGGTGAGCCCACATCAGTCTCCCTCGTCGCAGTTCCAGATGACCTTCCGCCACCAACGCGGTGGCCGCTTCCTCGGTGTCCTCGCCAAGAAACTCCGAGTCGGAGGGTTCGAGGGGTAGTTCATGGGCGGCACAAGCCACGTGCGCTTGCAGTACGAGTGGGTTCGACGGGTTGATGACGACCGACTCGGGCACCCGGTCGAACAACTCGCGGGGATGATGCATGAAGTACTGGTCGAGGGCGTCCTCGCCACCGACCAACACGGCCACCGATGCCCGCTGGGTTCGCCCGGCCCGCCCGGCTTGCTGGCGGAACGAGGAGATCGTTCCGGGGAACGTGTTGACGATGGCTGCGTCAAGCGAACCCACGTCGATGCCTAGCTCCAAGGCGTTGGTGGCGGTGATACCGAGCAGGTCACCCGAGAACAACGCCGCCTCCGTGTCGCGGCGAGATTCGGCGGTGTAGCCAGCCCGATAGGGAGCGATGCGGTCTTTGCGTTCCGGACCGAGCCGATCACGGCTCCACAGGTAGATCAGTTCGGTGGCCTTGCGTGATCGTGAGAACACGATGGTGTGGTGATCGTGGCGCACCAAATTCACGAACAGGTCCGACGTCTCCGCCATCGCCGACCGCCGACGCCCTTGTTCTTCGTCTTCGATCGGTGGGTTCCACAAGGCCACGAGTTTGTCACCGGAAGGGGAGTCGTCCTGGTCGCGGAGTCCTACATCGAGGCCTACCAGTCGGGCGGCCAGGTCGGCCGGGTTTCCGATGGTGGCCGACGTGAAGATAAACGTGGGGTTGGCACCGTAGTGAGCAGCCAGCCGGCGGAGCCTCCGCAGGATCAGGGCAACGTGGGAACCGAAGATGCCCCGGAACATGTGCATTTCGTCGACGACGACGTATTTGAGGCGCAGGAAGAAGTCCGCCCATTTGCCGTGATTGGGAAGGATGCCGAGATGGAGCATGTCGGGGTTCGTGAGGATGACGTTGGCGTTCTTTCGAACCCATTGCCGTTGATCGATTTCCGTGTCACCGTCGTAAGTGGCGGCCGCCAATCCCTCGATGTCAAGCTTCCCGAACGAGCGCAACTGGTCTTGAGCCAGTGCCTTGGTAGGATAGAGCAGGAGGGCGGTCGATTTCGGCTGAGCGAGGATCCGTTCGGCGATCGGGATCGTGTAGCAAAGCGTCTTGCCCGACGAGGTTCCAGCGACGACCACCGTGTTCTTGCCTTGCCTGATATCGCTGATGGCTTTGGCCTGGTGGCGATAGAGCCGATCAATGCCGAGGTCAGAAAGGCTCTCCTTCAGTTCGGCCGGAAGCGGAGGATCGAGGTCGCCGAATATCGCTCCATGGGCCGTTAGTCGTTCGAGGTGAACGAGTTCGCCATCGAGATCGGGATCGTTCGCCCACCCTGCTACCAGTTCTTCCAATCCCATCCGGCCTATCTTGGCATGGTCGTGGAATTGGTCAGGTTTATGCCAAGTCGACCACTGCGTCGGGGATGCCGGTTTCGATGTTGCGGACGGTGGGCACCAGCCAGGCAATCAACGCGGTGAGGCTGACGCCAAAACCGGCGATGATGACCAGCAGGCCGCTTCCCCGGCCCACCCCGACCCCGACGATCTGGCCAACCGAATCGACCAACGCCCCACTCTCAACCAGCAGTGGCTCGAACACCCCGTCGGCGAGAGGGCCCGCAATGAGCAGGCCGAGCGGCGCGGCAATCGACCCGATCATCCTGCGGGTCGAAAAGACCCGACCCTGGATTTTCGCATCGACCTTGCGTTGCCAAAGGGTTTGGGATATTCCGTTGACGAGGGGCGTGAAGAACATGAATCCGAACATGGCTACCCCGGTTATCCAGATCGAGGGACGGGCGCCCGTGAGGCTCAGTGTCAAGCCACCGACAATCATGATGCCGATCATCGTCGGCAGAAGGCGTTGCGGTCCTCCCCAGGCACTCATCGTCACGGACCCAATCAGCATCCCGACCCCGGCGAACGTCATGATCAATCCGACCTGGGCTTCGTTGGCGAACCCGAGAAACACCGGCAACCAGAGCAGGTTGACGAAAGAGAGGAAGAAGTTGAGCAAGGCGGTCATGGTAAGCAAACCGAGCAATGCCCCGCGTTCTCGAAGGTAGGCCATCCCTTCCATGATTTCGGTCCAGAGGCGGGTTGGTACCGCTCGGTCGGATCGTTTGAGTTGAGGGAACCGCACGGCGGCGAGGGCGATGACTGCCACCAGGAACGTGATGACATCGATGAGCAGGACGGCTTCGATGCCGGCAGTCAGCAGGATGGCGCCGGCGAGGGCCGGTGCGAACAGCGTCCCCATGGCCGGTCCCATTTCGATCATGCCATTGGCCCTGCCCAGGTTTTCCTGCGGGACGAGCGTGACAATCGAGGCCCGGTAGGCGGGTTCTTGAAATGCTCCGGCCAATGACAGGATCAGGGCAACTGCCACGATTGGACCCAGCGTAAGTTCTTTCTGTTGAGCGACGACCAGCAGCGTTACCGAACCAAGTCCGGCTATGGAATCGGCCACAGCCATCACGATCCGTCGGTCGAGGCGATCCACCCAGGCTCCGGCGATCGGAGTGATGAGGAGTCCCGGCACGCTGGCGGCGAGGAGGACCATCGACAATTGGGTGGCCGATCCGGAGATCTGGAAAACGTATATCGCCAACGCGAAGCTGACCATCGCCGAGCCGACTTGGGAGACCACCTGCCCAGCCCACACCGTTACGAACGTCTTCATGATCTCCAATAAGAGGGGTGGGGAGCCTTCAAGAGCCTGACAGATGGCAGGCGGAAGTCAAGCTTCCCGGACCAGCCGCTGGCCACCTGCCTGCGACCTATACGGTTTCGATTACCGCGTCGGGAATGTCGACTTCGATGTTGCGCACCGCCGGCACCGACCAGGCGATGAGCGCAGTCACCGTCACTCCCAATCCGGCCACGATGAGAAGCAGGGCGCTGCCTCTGCCGACTCCGACGCCAATAATCTCGCCGACGGTGGATGCGAGGGGTCCGTCCTCGGTGAGCAGCGGTTCGAAGACTCCGTCCGCAAGCGGTCCGGCGATGATGAACGCCAGTGGCGAGGCAATGGAGGCAATCATTCGGCGGGTCGAGAAGACCCGTCCCTGGATGTCGGCATCGACCTTTCGTTGCCACAGAGTTTGGGAAATCCCGTTTACGAGCGGAATCATGAACATGAAAGCGAAGACGGCCGCTCCCGCCCACCAGATGGAAGGTTGCACGCCGGAAAGACTGAGCAGGACGCCCCCCAGAGCCAACATGCCGATCATGGAGCCAACGAGTCGCTCTGGACCACCCCAGGCGCTCATCACCACCGAACCGGCGACCATTGCGACTCCTACGCCTGTCATGACGAAGCCGACCTGGGCTTCATTTGCGAAGCCGAGAAACACTGGAAGCCAGAGAACGTTGGCGAATACGAGAAAGAAGTTGAGGCCGGCAGCCATAGTGAGCAGCCCGAGCAATCCGGGGCGCTGGCGAAGATATCTAAACCCCGCCGTGATCTGAGCTCGCATGGGTGTCGGGTTCTCTTCGGACATCGAGGGGAGCCGGGGGAATCGCACCAGGCCGAGCGTTCCTACGGCGATAAGGAACGTGATTACGTCGATGGCGAGGATGACCCTTATCCCGAGCGTAAGAATGATGGCCCCCGCAATGGCCGGAGCGACCAGTGTCCCGAGCGCCGGTCCCATCTCGATCATCCCATTGGCGCGACCGAGTTTTTCCTTCGGCACGAGCGTGACGATCGAAGCGCGATAGGCGGGTTCCTGGAAGGCCGCTCCAGCCGATCCGAACGCCGCCACGATCACCATCGGCCAGAACGTCAACTCGCCGGTCCAGGCGATGATCAGCAGAGCGAGGGCTCCGAGTCCGGCAGCCGTGTCCGACACCATCATGACTATTCGACGGTCGATTCGGTCCACCCAAACGCCCGCGACCGGAGCCAGGACGATCCCGGGCAGGTTGGCCGCAAGCAGGACCATCGCCAGTTGGGTGACCGATCCGGAAATCTGGTACACGAAGATCGAAAGGGCGAAGCCGGTCATTGATGATCCGACCTGGGATATGACCTGACCGGCCCACACCGTTACGAATGTCCTCACCGGTCACCACCCTCTAGTCATTATGATGTCATTATGATGTCATTTTGGCGTCATTCTGTCAATCCCCCCATGGTGCGGGAGCAGATCGCCAGCGAAGGAATCGGGTTGGAAGCGCACCCGGGAGCAGATATTCGGGTAACCCTTGCGCAAGAATGACGCCAATGGAACAGCAATGGCACGCCATGAGCGTCGATGCCGTCCTGAGCGAGGTTGGCACCGACCTCGAGGCGGGGCTCACGCATGACCAGGTTGTTGCGTCACGTGATAAATATGGACCGAACACGTTCGAAATGGACGCAGGACGGGGAGCGTTGCGTATCCTCGGCGACCAGTTCCGTGACGTACTCGTCTGGGTGTTGCTCATCGCCGCAGGCATTTCAGGTTTCGTGGTCGACGAGTGGATCGACGCATCGGTCATTCTGGCGATCGTCATCCTCAACGCCACGATCGGTTTCGTCCAGGAGATGCGCGCCGAGTCAGCCCTCGACGCCCTGGCGCTGATGGCAGCGCCCGAGGCGGTGGTGGTCCGTGATGGCGTTCGAGCAACCATTGCGGCCCGTGACGTAGTCGTCGGCGACGTTGTGCACGTGGACGTAGGGGATGCCATCCCCGCCGATTGTCGGGTTTTGGTAGCTACTCGACTGCGGATTGACGAGTCGGCGCTGACCGGGGAATCCCGGCCGGTCGCCAAACAGGTCGAGGCGGTTGAGGAAACGGCCTCGTTGGCTGATCGAAAGTCGATGCTGTTCGGATCAACGACGGTCACCGTGGGCCGGGCGACCGCGGTCGTAACCGGGGTCGGGCGTGAAACGGAACTCGGCAAGATCGCCGACATGCTCCAGGCCGACGAGCCGCCCACCCCGCTGGCTCTGGAACTGGATTCGACGGGACGCAAGATCGCCGTCCTGACGATCTTCATTGCGCTCTTCGTTTTCGTGCTCGGAATGTTGCGCGGCTACTCGGCCGAGTCGATGTTCCTGTCGGCGGTCGCTCTGGCTGTCGCCGCGATTCCGGAAGGTCTGACGGCCGTGGTTACGGTCATCCTCGCCCGCGGGGTACAAGCCATGGCGGCCCGAAACGCGATCGTGCGGAGACTCAAGGCCGTCGAGGCGCTCGGTGCGACCACCATCATCTTGACGGACAAGACCGGCACACTCACGGAGAACCGGATGCGCGTGAAGCGTCTGTCGTTCGCCGATCTGGACACTGAAGTCGGGTCCCTGCCGGGTGGTGATCCAAGGATTCAACGGTTCGGCCAGATCGCCGGGCTGTGCAATGACGCTCGAGCTGGGGATGGCGGGTTCATGGGAGATCCCACCGAAGTCGCCATCATCGAAGCGGTGGATCCGATCCTGACCGACGTCGGGCGGTTGCGCGAGCGCTACGAACGCATTGATGAGATCCCGTTCGACTCGAACCGAAAACGTATGACCACCATCCACACCACCGACACCGGCTACCTGCTGGCGTTCAAGGGAGCTCCCGAGAAGGTTATTGAGCGGTCGTCTCATTACGAGTCGGTGACTGGCGTCGTCGAGTTGGACGACGCTCGGCGAGCGAGCGCCTTGCAGGCGGCGGAGTCGATGGCGGCGATCGGGCTGCGGACCCTGGCCTTTGGCTACCGGCTGATGGACGAACGCCCGGACGAAGATTCCGAACGCGACTTCGTACTCCTGGCCGTCGCCGGGATCGCCGATGGGGTCAGGCGCGAGGCTCCGGCGGCCGTAGCCAAAGCGAGAGCGGCAGGGGTCGAGGTGGTGATGGTCACTGGCGATCACGCGTCCACCGCGCGGGCGATCGCCGAAGAACTGGACCTGGTTGGCGACCGGGAGGTTGTCCAGCCTTCTCAAGTGGGCGGTCTGGCAGCCTCGTCCGTAGCCAATGTCGGGGTGTTTGCCAGGGTCGAGCCTGGCGACAAGGTGGCGATTGTAAAAGCTTGGAAGGACACGGGTGCCATCGTGGCGATGACCGGTGACGGCGTCAACGACGCCCCGGCGCTGCGGGCAGCCGACGTCGGAGTCGCGATGGGTTCCGGCACCGATGTCGCCAAGGAGGCATCGACGATTGTTCTGGCTGACGACAACTTCGCGACGATCGTGGCGGCGATCGAGCAAGGTCGCACCATCTATCAGAACATCCGCAAAGTCGTCTATTTCCTCTTGTCGGCCAACATTTCGGAAGTGTTCGTCATGGTGGCCGGATTCCTGCTCTTTGGCGGGCTCGGAGAACCGCTGCTGGCGACCCAGTTGCTGTACGTGAACCTGGTGACCGATGGCCTACCCGCCATTGGCCTCGGAATGGACCGGCCGGGCCGCGACGTGATGGCCGGTCGACCCGAACACGGCGGGATACTCACCAGACCCGTGCAAGTAACGCTGGTCTGGCAGGCGTCGATTTTGGCGCTGGCGGTCCTCGGAGGCTTCGGGATTGGCCAGTACGTCCTAGATCTTGATTGGGCGACGACCAGAACTCTGGCGCTGACCACCCTGGTGTTTGCGCAGCTGTTTCACATCTACAGCATTCGGTCCGGTCACGAATCCGTGTGGTCGTACCGGGCTCCACGGAATCGTTTGTTGGCGTTAGGAGTCGCCGGTTCGCTGCTTTTGCATGCAGCGGTCGTGATGACGGAGTTTGGCGGCACCATCTTTTCTACGGTTCCCATGACCTTGCTGCAGTGGGCGGTTTGCTTCGGTCTTGCCGGAAGCGCATTTCTCCTCATCAACGTGCTCAAGCAGCGGCAGACGGATCCGGCTTCACTTGAGACTCTCAGTCGCCCCCGCAGTCTGTAAGGCGGTCCATATCCGGTTGGGCGTGAGCGGCATGTCGATGTGGTCAACCCCGACGTGGCGGATGGCATCGATCACCGCGTTCTGAACGGCGGGAGTCGAACCGATAGTTCCGGCTTCTCCGATTCCCTTGACTCCGAGGGGGTTATGAGGGGACGGGGTCTGTGGATTGGTCACGTCGATGTTGGGAACATCAAGTGCATTGGGGATGAGGTACGACGTGAGATTGCCCGAGAGCAAATAGCCCTCGTCGTCGTAGACGACTTGTTCAGTGAGTGCCTGGCCGATCCCTTGGGCGACGCCGCCGTGCACCTGGCCCTGGATGAGGATCGGGTTCATGACTTTGCCGGCGTCGTCGAAAGTGACCATCTTCAGGATCTCGGTTTCGCCGGTTTCGGTGTCGACCTCGACGACACAGACATGGGTCCCGAACGGGAACGTGGCGCCTTTGGTATCAAAGCGGAAATCGGCAACGAGGCCCGGAGCGTCGGGATCGTCTGCGACGACGCGTTCGGCGACCTGTCCCCAGGTCATCTCCGCGCCAGGTACTCCCGCAACACCGAGGGTTCCGCGCTCGGTGATGACGATGTCGGCAGTGCTGGCTTCAAGTTGCCTCGCCACGATGATCTTCGCCTTTTCGACGGTCGCTTCTCCTGCACCCAAAACGGCGCTCCCTCCCAGCTGCAACGAGCGCGAACCTCCGGTGCCACCGCCGCGTGGGACGAGTTTCGTGTCACCCTGGACCAGCTTGATGTCCGTGTATGGAATGCCCATCAGGTCGCTGAGGATCTGGGCGTAGGCGGTGGCATGACCTTGACCGTGCGACGAGGTGCCCGAGTACGCGGTGACAGTGCCGTCGGGGAGGACCTCGACTTTGCATTGCTCCCCGCCCAGGAACGGAGCGGTGATTTCGACGTAGGTGCTGAGTCCGATACCGATCTGCTTGCGATCGCCGGTGGAGCGCCGCTGGGCTTGTTGAGTTCGCCAACCGGCGTAATCGGCTTTGGTCAGCGCCAGATCCATGGTGGCTTCGTAGTTGCCCGAATCGTAGATGAAGGGGTTCTGCCCGGCGTTCGTTGTGTACGGAAAGGCCGAGTTGGGAATGTAATTGCGTCGTCGCACCTCGGCCGGGTCCATCTGGAGAGCGCCAGCCACCAGATCCATGGTCCGTTCGATCATGGCGGTCGCTTCGGGACGTCCGGCGCCCCGGTAGGCGTGGGTCGGGGCGGTGTTGGTGGCGATCAGCCTGATATCGGTTTCGATCTTCGGAATGTCATAGACGCCACTCGCCATTTTCGTTGTCATCTGCGGCTCTTCGGCTCCCCAGGTCGGATACGCTCCGAGATCCTTGAAGAGGGTCAGGCGGAGTCCGACGAGCTTTCCGTCATTCGTGAATCCGATTTCGACATCCTGATGCTGACCGCGACCGTGGTACATCGCCGCCAGATTCTCGGTCCGGCGTTCCTGCCACTGGACTGGGCGCTGCAGTTTCAATGCCAGGACAGCACACAACCGTTGCTCGGGATAGGTCACGAACTTGGCGCCGAAGCCGCCGCCCATGTCCGGCACGATGGCGTGGATCAGGTTCTTGTCGAGACCTGTTGCTCGAGCGAGGTCGCGTTTGGATCCCTGGATGTGCTGGCTGCCCAGCCAGATCTTCAGACCGTCCCCATCGGGCATCGCCAGGGCATTGCTCGGTTCGAGAGGGACGGCGGCGATCCTCTGGTTGTAGAGGCGATGTTTGAGAACGTGGTCGGCGCCCTCGAATATGTGGGGGATGCGGTGGCCTTGCATGTCTGCCAGTTGATTGGATCCGTGCTCCGGCCAGACCAGTGCCGCCCCGTCGGCGATAGCCGCAGGCACGGTCCCGACCGATGGAAGGACATCGAAGTCCACCCAGATTGCTCCGGCTGCGTCGGCCGCCTGCTGGGCGGTTTCGGCGAGCACGGCCACGACGATCTCGCCGACGAAACGGACGATGTCGCGTGCCAAGATTGGTCGACCGGTATAAGGCGGCAGGTAGTCATAGTCCTGACCGTCGTCGGGGATGTCCAAGTCGTCGGCGGTATAGATCCCGATCACGCCGGGCATCTCGGCAACGCCGGTGGTGTCGATATCGACGATGCGCCCGTGCGGTACTTCTGAGCGGACAAACGCCAGGTGAGCGGCGCCGACGACCTGCATGTTCGAAACGTAGGTCCCCTCGCCGCGAATGAAGCGAGGATCTTCCACCCGCTTGACCGCCGCCCCGATGATCGATCCTGCCATGGCCGAGACTCTAACGGTGCTGCCGGTACCCGCATTCTCCTGAGGTTGTCCGTCGCTTCGCTGTTCGACCCTGCGTGCGGGTCGACGCCTAACATCGCCTTGATGGAACCGTTCCCGGTCCGCGCCTCTCCACGTCCTGGCTCGGAAATTACTCGACGAGCGTGGTTGGGTGCCTGGGCGACCGTGGCGATCAACAGTTTTGGCGGACCGGCCGGACAGATCGCGGTGATGCACGACGAAATCGTCACTCGGCGGCGTTGGGTAGGCGAGCAACGATTCCTGCATGCGTTGAACTACTGCATGCTGCTACCCGGCCCCGAAGCCCAACAGCTAGCGACCTATCTCGGTTGGCTACTGCGTGGTCCGGCCGGAGCCTTCCTGGCCGGTGGTCTTTTCATCCTTCCCGGGTTTGTGAGCATCATGGCCCTGAGCGTCCTGTTCGCTGCGTACGGGGACCTGACCTGGGTGGCCGGGCTCTTCTTTGGCATCTCGGCGGCGGTCATCGCCATCGTCGCCAACGCGGTTTTGCGCATTGGGCGACGGGTCATCAAGAACGCGACGATGTTGTCGATCGCCGTGGCGGCGTTTGTTGGTATCTTCGTTTTCGAGCTTCCGTTTCCTCTGATTGTTGCGGTCGCGGCGGCCATCGGCCTAGTTGGCGGAGTTCGGCGACCCGAGATCTTCAACTTGCTGAGGGGCCACGACGAAACGATCGCATCCGAGGATCTCGACGTCCTTGTTGGCGACCACCACGTGGCCGGAGAGCAACCGTCGGGCAAACATGCCGCGCTGGTACTCGGCATCGGTTTGCTGTTGTGGTTTGGTCCGGTTGGCCTGCTGGTTGCCACGCTGGGACAGGGTTCGGTCTTCGTCGACATCGCCCAGTTGTTCTCGACGGCCGCCGTGCTCACTTTCGGCGGAGCGTATTCGGTGCTCGCCTACATATCTCAGGAAGCGGTCAACACGTTCGGATGGCTGCGACCGAACGAGATGATCAGCGGTCTCGGGATGGCAGAAACCACGCCCGGTCCGCTGATCCAGGTCGTGCAGTTTGTCGGCTTTATGGGCGCCTATCGGGAGCCCGGGTCATTGTCGGCGCTCCAGGCCGGTGTCGCCGGCGCGGCGGTCGCCACCTGGGTCACGTTCGTTCCCTCGTTCTTGTGGATTTTCCTCGGCGCCCCATTCATCGAGAGTCTCCGGGGCAAAGCGGCTCTCACCTCGGCGCTCTCGACGGTGACTGCGGCCGTTGTTGGCGTGGTGTTGAATCTGGCGATCTGGTTCACGCTCTTTACGTTGTTCGGTACCGTGGAGGTCTGGCGTGGATACGGAGCTGTGCTTTATCGGCCGGATTTCTCAACACTGAATTGGGCTGCAGCAGCCATTGCCGTCGTGGCGGGCGTGGCGATCTTTCGGTTCGATGTGAAGACCCTGCGAGTCGTGGGGGTCGCGGCCGTCGCCGGTATGGCCTACCAGTTCATGCTCGTCTAGACAGAGAGATAATAGTGACCACCAAAGTGCTGTTTATGTGCCCTCATGCTGCCGGCAAGAGCGTGATCGCTGCCACCTATTTTCGGGCAGCAGCATTGCGACTTGGCCTGGATGCGACCGCCCGGGTCGCCGGCACCGACCCGGACGACGCGGTGATGGCCACCGTCCGCGCGGCGCTCGAGAGCGAGGGATATGTGATCGAGTTTCGACCCCGCCTCGTGACTTCAGCCGACACCTCCGCCGCCGATCTCATCGTCAGCATCGGCTGCGATCCGGCCGAAATACCTACGGATAAGTCGATCATCGAGTGGGACGTCCCGATGCTGAGCGACGACCTCCCCGGTTCGATGTCCGCTATCCACGATCGTGTTGAGGCACTGGCTGCTGAGCTGGCCACCCGCTAACTGCCCCCTCACTCGGACGAGTGTGCATCCAGGCTCGATATTGCGAACCGTAAGCACACTCGTTTTTGGGGGCGGGCGACCCGCTTGGACGAGTGTGCATCCAGGCTCGATATTGCGAACCGTATGCACACTCGTTCAGGGGTTAACCCCGGATGGGGACGATGCGAAAGACGCCGCCGTCCCAGGTGGTGAACAAGAGTTCGCCGTTCGCATCGGGGCCGAAGCTGGTCACCTGACCGACGTTGCCAAGCTGCTCGGACCAATCGGTCATCTCGGTGGCGGCACCGTCGACGAGCTTGAAGCTGCGAATCCATCCGCCGCACCAATCGGCGTAGAAATAGTGTCCGTCGAATTCGGGGATGGCTTGGCCCCGGTACACGACCCCACCGGTCACCGAGCAGTTCCCGCCTTCGTGGGAGTACTCGAGCACTGGAGCCGCATAGAGGCTCGGGTCGCAACCGCTGATGAAACAGTGGGTACCTTCCATCGGCAACCAACCGAAGTTCGAACCGCCGCCGGTGTCCATCGACACCACATCGATCTCTTCCCATTCGCTGTGGCCGACATCGCCGATGTAGATCATCCGGTCGACCGGATCGATTGAGAACTTCCAGGGATTGCGAAAACCGTACGCCCACACTTCGGGAGCACCGCCACCAGCCACGAACGGATTGTCCGGCGGGACCTCATAGGGTTCGTCGCCGTCGACATCGAGGCGCAGTAACGAACTCAGCAAGGTTTCGGGGTTCTGGGCATTGTCACTGGCGGCTCCGCCTTCGCCGAGGCTCAGCCACAGGTACCCGTCCGGGCCAAAGACGAGAGTGCCCGCATTGTGGCGGTCGGTTGGCTGTTCAAATGCGAGCAGCTCTCGACCTGAATCGCGATCACCGAGCCCGTCTGAACCAAGCCCAAATTCGACCAGGTGGCTGTCATTGTCAGGAGCGGTGTAATACACGAAGAAGCGGCCGTTGTTGGAGAACTCGGGGTGCAGCGCCAGACCGAGGAGGCCTTGTTCGATGCCATTGGCGCCGACCCGGTCGGTGAGATCGAGGAATTCGCTGACCGTGCCGTCATCGCTGACCATCACGATTACGCCTTGTTGGTCGACCACCAGCAGGCTTGTTTCGCCGGGAAGCGGCAATGCCACGACTGGTCGATGGACCTCGGCGATCTGCTCGATTTCGAGTCCGATCAGCGGGGCAAGCGGTGCAGTGGTGGTTGTCGTGGCAGGCGGAGCGGTTGTTGTGGACTGCGGGACCGCCGAGGACGTGGTGGTCGTGACAACGGTGGTGGCGGTGGGCGCGGTGGTGGCGATCGGCGGGGATGTTTGAGAGGTCTCGGTTCCGGAACATGCACCCAGCACGATGAGCGAGCCCAGTGCTGCGCCGATCAAACGAGGACGCGACGCCATCGCTATTCGCCCGGGTCGTCGAGGCGACCGTCGGCCAGGTCGGTAAACATCTCGAAGGCCGGGTCGTTCAAGAAAACCACCGAGGCGGCACCCGCCATGCCGGCGGTGCCGTCCACCACGACGTTGGGGATCTCGAACGGGTCGAGTTCGAACAGCGCGGCCATGACGAGGAGGCGTTTCTCAGGCGATAGATCGGTGAACGTGTGCTCGTCGAGAATGGCCAGATTGTTGGGGATCTCGAGAACCCCCTTCCCGATGACAGAAGCCAGTCCCCATTGCATGATCACCCCGTGGTGAAATGAGCGGGTGAAGTCGCCACCCTTGAGGGTGCGGTTGCGGGCGAAGGCCAGGGCCTGAAAGCCGTCGATCATTTGTTTGCCGGCCGTGAAATAAGCGTCTGACTTTGGCTCGGCCATGTTGAACGGAATGTCGATTTCGAAGCCGCCGTAGTCATTGACGAGTCTCACGAAACCGGCAAAACCCGTGACCATGTACCCGTCGAAGTCCAATCCCGTAAGTAGTTCGGCGGTTTCGACGACCAGCTCAGGTCCGTTGCCTGACATGACGTTGGTGAATTTTCGCTTGCCGCCCGAGGGCGTTTCGACATAGGAGTCGCGGGGGATACCAACGATGGAAGCCGACGAACCGTCCGGGGCGACGGTGATGATGTGGAGGCTGTCAGCGCGAAGCTTCAGCGGGTCCTCCTTGGTACGGGCATCGGACCCGACGATGAACAACTGGTGAGCAGCGTCACCGAAAAAAGGGGCGAGCTCCATGCTGGCGAGGCGACCACCGACGAGCGTCCAGGCCTCGCCGTCGGCCGAGACTGCGAGTACGAGGTCGTCGTTCCATGCGCCGACCCCCACCCAGCCGTCGGCTAGTTCGGCAACCGCCGTCTCGTAGGTCGCGGTGATGTTGCCCGTGGCCGACGCAGTTCCGAGGTGGGTCGCAAACGCTGCGGTGGCTGGGGGTCGCGGGCCTGTTCCACCAGCGAAGAGGTAGGCGGCGCGGATCGCTTCGATCAATCCTGCGGGTCCCGAACCGGTGATGGAGGCGTCGAATTCGTCCATGGTGGTCGTGGTAGCCAGCGTTGTCGGGGGAGGGGCGATGGTCGGGGAGGTGGTCGTCGTGTCGTTGGCGCCGGACCCACAGGCGGTGACCGTCAAAACGCACGCGAGAACAAGAGTGAGAGTTTTCATGAGGCACGAGATCATACCGGTGGGTGTGCGCCTGTCCGAACCCCGGTTTCGGGGACCTATACTGCCGCCGGTCAAAAAACAACAGGAGAAGCTCGATGACGACTTATGTCATTCTGGCCGTTCTCTCTGGAGTTGCCGCACTCGGACTTGCCTTCTTTTTCGCACAGCAGGTCAACGCGGTCAGCCAGGGAAACGACCGCATGGTGGAATTAGCCGCTGCGATTAGAGAGGGCGCCATGGCGTTCCTCAAGCGTGAGGGACAGTGGGTATCGGTATTCGTGGCGGTGATGGCCATTCTGATTGCCACGCTCCTCGAAGACGGGTGGCAGCGGTCCATCGCCTACATCCTCGGCGCGGCTCTCTCCTTCGGGGCGGGATTCATCGGGATGCGTATTGCCACGGCCGCCAACGCCCGGACCACCGAAGCTGCCCGCACCGGAGGCATCGTTGCGGCTCTGCCGATCGCTTTCCGCGGTGGAGCGGTCATGGGATTCACTGTCGCCGGTCTCGGTTTGCTCGGCGTCTCACTCGGCTGGCTCTACCTGATCAATGTCAACGGAATGGCGGTCGACAAGGCCGCCGAAATCATCGCCGCCATCGGCCTCGGTGGATCGTCGATCGCCCTGTTCGCTCGTGTGGGCGGAGGCATTTATACGAAAGCTGCTGATGTTGGCGCCGACCTGGTCGGGAAAGTGGAAGCGGGTATTCCGGAAGACGACCCCCGCAACCCGGCCGTCATCGCCGATAACGTCGGTGACAACGTCGGCGACGTAGCCGGCATGGGTGCCGACCTTTTCGAGTCGTATGTTGGCTCGCTGGTAGCACCGATCGCTTTTGCTGCGATCGTCTACAGCGGCGAGCTTCAGGTGTCAGCGATCGTCTTCCCGTTGGCCGTGGCAGCCCTCGGCATGTTCGCTTCGATCATCGGGTCCTTCCTCGTGAAAGCCAAGAGCGACAGCGATCTGTCGGCAGCCCTACATCGTGGCACGAACTTCGCCATGGTCACCGCCGGCATCGGCGTACTCGGCCTTTCGTATCTCATCTTCGGCGGCATTGAAGGCGTCCGACCCGTCGGGATCTGGCTCGCGGTTGTGGTCGGCCTATTGGTCGGTTATGCGGTTGGCAAGATCTCCGAGATATTTACGTCCGATCACTACAAGAAGGTCAAAGGAATTGCCAAGCAGGCCGAGACCGGACCTGCGACCGTGATTCTCGCCGGGATTGCCGAAGGCAAGCGTTCGGCGGCGTACTCGGTAATTGTCACGGCCGGCGGAATCTGGGGAGCCTATACCGCAGGCGATTGGGCGTTCCCGACTGAGGGAGGCATCTACGGCGTTGCTATCGCGGCCATCGGTGTGTTGGCCACGTTGGGTATCACCATTGCGGTTGATGCCTACGGCCCGATCGCCGACAACGCCGGTGGTATAGCCGAGATGGCCCACCTGGACCCAGAAGTTCGCGAAGCCACCGACGCCCTCGACTCGCTCGGCAACACAACTGCGGCCATCGCCAAGGGTTTTGCCATCGCTTCGGCGGCCGTCACTTCACTTGCGCTGTTCTCGACGTTCACAAAGGCGGTCGGGCTTGATTCGATCAACCTCATCAACGTCGGGGCGATTGTCGGGTTGTTCCTCGGAGCCATGTTCCCGTATTTGTTCTCGGCCATGACGATCGACGCGGTCACCCGCGCCGCCTACGCCATGATCGAAGAGGTCCGCCGCCAATTCCGCGAGATCCCCGGCCTGCGTGACGGCGATCCATCCGCCAAACCCGAGTACGCCAAGTGCGTCGACATCGCTACCACCGGTGCGTTGCGGGAGATGGTGATTCCTGGTTCGCTGGCGGTCATCTTCCCGTTGGTCATCGGCTTCATCGACGTCGAGGCTTTGGGCGGA
>JAOUMT010000190.1 GCA_029881355.1 Acidimicrobiia bacterium
TGACGAGGAACGGCCCGCGTTCGTCTTCTGTGTATTCAAAAGCCTCAACGATGTTTGCGTGGTCGAGGCCGAGCATCAGGTCGGCTTCGCTGGTGAACCGGCTGCGGGCGACTTCGTTGTCTACCAGGTGTGGGTGAAGAGCTTTCAGCGCGACCCGGCGACCGGTGCGCAAGTGCGAGGCTTCCCACACGGTGGCCGAGCCACCAGTTTCAATCTTGCGTTCGAGCTTGTAAGTGCCGCGGATTCCGTCCATGTCCTGTCCTACCCGGCTGGTGGATAGTTCAAACGATCAGACGTCGCGCATGCCACCCACGGTTCCCCCACCTGAGTCGAGTGTGCTTACAAGTCGGATATAACGTCGTGGATGCACACTCGTCCGTGGCTAGGGGTCCCTCGGCCGACCGGGACCGCAATGGGATGGCCGTCAGTAGGCTTACTGAAGTAGCGCTAACCCGAGAGGAGGTGGCGATGAAACCAAGATTCCAGAGGATGATCGCTTTCTTCCGTGCGCTGGCGAAGAAGGAACCCGTCCGTTCGCAAGCTAGCCAAGATGACAGTGACGAATACATGCTCGAGAAGGAGCGTCACCGCGGAATGCCGGGACCGACGTAATCAGACCTCCGGGCGTCGAGTGTGCTTACGATGTGGATTATCCGTCGTGGATGCACACTCGATGACAGGAGAGCGATGCCCGTAGATCCGTTCACGATTGCTGCCCAGGCCGGGGGAACCCACCAGACGGCCGATGGTCTCGACAGTGGCATCGTCCCAGCGATGCAACCATCGACAACCTTCAGACGTGGTCCAGGCCTCACCGAGGAATTCATCTATCGCCGCTACGGGCATCCCGGTGCGGTTACCGTTGAGGAGACGGCCACCCAACTCGACGGCGGCGCGGGTGCGCTGGTGTTCAGCTCCGGAATGGCGGCGCTGAGCGCAGTTCTCGATTCGGTGCCGATGGGTGGGCATGTTGTCGCTCCCATGGTGATGTATCACGGCGGCCAGGATTGGATGCGTGCGCAGGCCGACATCGGCCGGATCGTTTTGACCCTCTTCAACTCGGATGATCCGGGAGCGCTGGAGCAAGCGCTCACAGAAGCGACCGATCTCCTGTGGCTGGAAACGCCTACCAACCCGCTGTGGGGCCTCATCGACATCGCCGCCGCCACCGAACTTGGTCATGCGGCAGGCGCCACTGTGGTAGTCGACTCGACCGTGGCTCCACCGGTGACGACCCGTCCGCTCGCTCTCGGTGCCGATCTGGTCTTTCATTCGGCCACCAAGTACTACAACGGCCATTCCGACGTGCTGGCCGGCATCCTCATTACGAAAGTACTCGACGATCGGTGGCAGCACATCGAGACGATCCGCGGGAGTCACGGCTCCATCCTTGGAGCGTTCGATGCCTGGCTCCTGTTGCGCGGTCTCCGCACCATGCCCCTTCGCTACACACGATCATGCGAGTCGGCCGCGGCCATCGCCGCCGTGTTCGAGCACCATCCTCAGGTCGAGCGGGTTCTCTACCCGGGATTGGCCTCCCATCCCGGTCACGACATTGCCGCTCGGCAGATGACGGGCGGGTTCGGTGGCATGCTGTCCATCCTGGTCAAGGGTGGATCGACCCAGGCTCTTCGAGTAGCTGAATCGACCCGGTTGTTCGCCAATGCCACGTCGCTCGGTGGGGTCGAATCACTTATCGAACATCGGGCCTCGTACCAGTCCACTCCGGTCCCTGAGAATCTGTTGCGGATTTCGGTGGGCATCGAGGACCCTGATGAACTGATTGCGGACCTGGGTCAGGCCCTCAGCGGCTGAAACCCCCTGGCTAGGGTTCTGGGCGATGAGCCAGGGGAATCACCATCTCTCGTTTCGAATCCTCGCCGACAGCGTTTCGGCCGGTCTCGTAGGCGCGGTCCGGTCGCTTTCCCTGGCCGCCCTCGTGTTCGGTGGGCTGGGCATTTCCGAAGCGCGTGCGTTCGGCCCCATCCTCATCGGCGCCGGGATTCTTGGACTGGTCATTGCTTTCATGTCTGGCTTGGTAGGGACGGCGCAGTCGAATGCGGCCGCGGTGGTTGCGGTCGCGGCGGGGTTGGTGGCTGGTTCAGCAACGGGTTCGACCGATGAGCAGTTCGCCCTGGTGATGGCCACGCTGGCGGTCGCATCATTGGGTACCGGGCTGGTGCTGTATCTAGCCGGGGCGTTCAAGCTGGGCCGCTTGATCCGCTTCTTGCCATATCCAGTGGTTGGTGGTTTTCTGGCTGCGACGGGGTGGCTCTTGCTGACCGGTGGCTGGCGCCTCGCCCGAGCTTCCGATGTTGGATGGATCACGATCGCCGCGCTGTTGTTTGGAGTCGCCATCGCGTTTGCGGCTCAGGTCGACAGCCGCTGGCTACAGCCAGCAGTGGTCGGGTTGGCTTTGTTCGCTTTTTTTGGAGTTCTGGTCGGGGCGGGAATCTCAATTGACGACGCGGGAGCGAGGGGTTGGCTCATCGGTCCTTTTGCGGCCGACCCGGTCAACGTTTCGGATCTGTTTGTGTGGCTGTCCGCGGACCTGACCCAACTCGGTCCCGCCGTCCCGACGCTGTTGACGGTCCCAGCCGTGGCGGTCCTATCTCTCCTTCTCAACGCCAGTGCCATCGAGATTGCGGAGCGAGTAGATCTCCCCTTCGATTTTGAACTCAAAGCCGCCGGAGTCGGCAACGTCGTCGGTGGCCTCGTCGGATCGC
Organism: Acidimicrobiia bacterium; assembly: GCA_029881355.1. GTDB lineage: Bacteria > Actinomycetota > Acidimicrobiia > Spongiisociales > JAENVV01 > JAENVV01. The sequence continues at coordinate 2,727 of JAOUMT010000190.1, forward strand.
TCCCGGGGTGGCAGTCTTTGACGCTGCAAAGGCTTGTGAAGTCATCGCGGACGAACAAGGTCGGAGCGGTGATCGTGGGTCTCGTGAGCCTGTCGGCGCTGGCAGCAGGGCCACGCGTCATCGGCTATCTGCCGGTATTCGTGGTCGCCGGCGTCGTGGCCGGTTTGGGTCTCGACCTGTTGTACGAATGGGTCGTTGCTTCACGAGAGAACGTGACCGCCACCGACTATTCGATCGTCCTGATTGTCGTGGTCGTCACTGCGGGGTTTGGATTCGTATGGGGTGTCATGGTCGGCGTGCTGGCTGCGATCGGCCTTTTCATCGTTCAGTACTCCAAGATCGACGTGGTTCAAGCCGCACTGTCGGGCGACTCGTATCGATCGAACGTGGACCGGCCACTCACGGATACTGATCGGCTGGCGGAAACCGGCAACGCGATCGCCATCTTCAGGATCCACGGGTTTGTTTTCTTCGGGACCGCCAATCGGCTGGTCGGCGAGCTTCGGGACCGGATCGCTCCCGAAGTCGTTCGCTACCTGGTGGTCGATGGGAGTCGTGTGACCGGCTTCGACGGGTCAGCGCTACACACTTTTGAACGATTCCTCGAGGTGGCTGCCGACGAGGGCGTCACAACCGTTCTGACCGGCTTCGGACCGCTCGGCGCCAAGGTCGCCGCCGCCGAGGCCGCCGAAACCGTCTATCGGTTCGATGCGCTCGATGAGGGTCTCGAATGGGCTGAGGATCAGATTCTTAGCAATGAAGACTCGCTGTTCTCGCCAGTGGAAACCCAGCTGGTCGAGCTCGCTGGTCCATGGGTCGATGACGTCCGCAACTTGATGGACCGCGTGGAGTTCGGGTCGGGCGAAACGATCATTGCTGAAGGATCGGTGGGCCATCCGTTGTTTGTGATCGAGTACGGTCGGGTCAGAGTGGTTCTCGCGTCCAGCGGCACCCGGATCCGCACCATGCGCCCCGGGGCGATTATCGGCGAGATGGCCTATTACACCCGGCAGCCTGCCAACGCCTCGGTCATCGCCGAAACGGAGGTCGTCGCATATGCGCTTTCAGCAACCAAACTCGACAATCTCCTCGCCACCAATCCCCGCCTCGCCGCCGAAATTCACCGACGCATGGCTCGCGCCTTGTCGCGTCGCGTCACAGAAACCAACACGGCCCTCCGCAAGGCTATGGATTAACCACCTTGGTGGCCGGTGACTACATGACCAGTCCCTGGTGGTGGCGGTGGCGTTCCCAGCGGACATAGCCGGCGACGACGAGAAGGAGCTGGGCGCCGACACCCCAGTACATGATGGTGTAACCGGCCTTCTCGATCACCCAGCCGAGGAAAGGTGCGCCGATGAGTGCGGCCAGCGGGAAGAACGAGAGGAAGCCCGACAGGGCGGCCCCCCGCTCCTCGGTCGAGGACCGGGCTACAACCAGTGAGTTGAGGATCGGGAACGAGAATCCGTGGCCGATGCCGGCGGTCGCTCCGGCGATACCGATCGCCAGCGACGTGGTAGCTGACCCAAGCAGCGCCATGCCGCCTGACATGATGATCAGGCTGGTTCCAAGCACAGTGATCTCACCGAACCGATGAGGCAACTGCCGGCCGCCCAACCTCACCAGAATCGCCATCGTTGAATACGCGGCAAAAAACACACCCACCGAGCCGTACCCCGTGGTGTCGACGAACGTCTTGAGGAAGGTGAAGATGGAGATCAGGGTTAGTGAAAACGCCGCGGTGATCAGCCAAATAGGCGACAGCTCCCGCTGGCGGATCGCCACGAGGAAGCCCAGGCTGGGACGGGTATGAACGCCTTTGGATTCAGGGAGCGGGAGCGCCATGACGAACGCGGCAGTCCCCAGAGCCGCCGCCGCCCAAAACAGTGCCGTGTATGTGCTGGTTCGGAGGATGAAGTCGCCGAGCAGACCACCGAGCGCCAGCGGCATTTGGCCAGACACGCCGAATAGGGCCATTCCCTCGGTACGCCGCGACGCAGGAACGATATCGGCCGTGTACGTCACGAAGGATGTGAAGAGGACGGCTTCGGCGATGCCGTGAATAATGGTTAATGCGTAGACCCACCACGAGATCGAAGTAACCGTCGTGAGGGCGGCGAGCCCGGCAACGTTGATGATGTTGCCTGCGTGGATGAGTGGGCGTCGACCGATCTTGTCCATGAGTTGACCGACGTACGGTCGGACAATGAGCGAACCGATCGAGCCGACTCCAACGATGATCCCGACGGTCGCTTCGGTTGCGCCGAGCGAGACCAGGAAACCGGCGTAATGAATGAAGAGGGCGAACGTCAGGCCCATCAACAGGTTTGAGGTGAAGGCGAACGAGAACGCCCTGGTGACCAGTTTCTCCATGAACCGGAGAACCCTACACCGAGCCCTGCGTGCTCCTATCCCCGGCTGAGTTGAGTCCAGTTGTCGGCGTAAACACAGTTGAGACCGCCGGACGCAGCGGTCTCAACTGTTGCTGCGGCGCACTCGGCTGGTTGCGTGGATTCGGCTACGTGGTCCTGCTTTTGAAGTACTTTCCGACCAGCCCGATCGCCATGGCGCCGAGGAGCGCGCCGAGCACGCGCTTCGTGACAGGCTCAGCGGTGTCGATCGCCTGACTAGTGGTTTCTGCGGCGGTTTCGGTCACTGCCTCTTTGATCGTGTCCTTCGCATCCGCGGCAGATCCCTTCAACTCATCCTTGACAGAAGTTTTGCTCATGTTGTTCCTCCTAAATGGCGTTAAAGGAGTGGTACC
>JAOUMT010000191.1 GCA_029881355.1 Acidimicrobiia bacterium
TGAGTTTGAGGCGATGGGGTCTAGATACCGTTCCTTCACGATCGGCCATCCGTAGTAGATGGCGATGCCGATTCCGACCAGGATGGCGAGAACGAGAACGATCTTGATGAGGCGCCAGAGCTGCCTGAAAAACCGACGAAACGCTCCAGGCTGGCTAGGTATTTCTGACACCTTTGCCGGAAAGGGATCCGGAGTCGAAAGGACCTTGGAATCGGAATCGGACATCTTGGTCTCCAATGGAACGGCGCGGCGTGGTCACCCCTCGTTGAGTGTCCACCGATATTGACCCTTACCGGACGGTTAAGTTCTCCATTGTCCAGGTTATTTCAAGCCAAGTTTTCTCATGAACGCCTGCGACGACGGAGCCCGGCCAAGGAACTCCAACAATAGGTCGGTTCCGTCTTTCGTTCCGCCCTGAGCGAGGATGGTTTTGCGGTAGTGTTGGCCGACGGTCGGGTTGAGAACTCCCTGATCTTCGAATATGGAGAACATGTCGTCGCCGTAGACTTTCGACCACAAATATCCGTAATAACCCGCCGCGTAGCCGTCGGACATCATGTGTCCGAAGCTCGCTCCGAATCGAGTTCCCGGATGTCCCGGGATGACGGTCAGCCCGATGTTTTCCCAGTAGGCCTCGTCGGCGTCGGTCGGTTCGGTTCCGCCATGTAACGCGAGGTCGTACTGTCCGTAAAAAACCTGCCGGAGGGTCTTGAGTGCGATGTTCTGGTTCCGGGCGGCGACCATGCTCTCGAGCAGCGCTTCCGGCATGGGCTCACCGCTCTGATAGTGACGGGCGAAGCGGCTGAGCACGGTCGGCTCCCATGTCCAGTTCTCCATGATCTGCGAAGGCGCTTCGACGAAATCGCGTTCGGTTTGAGTGCCGGAGAATCGGGGAAGCCTCGTCTCGGTCAGCGTGTTGTGCAGGACGTGGCCGAATTCGTGGAACAGGGTCTCCACTTCGCTGTGCTGGAGCAGCGAAGGGCCATCGGCAGTCGGTTTGGTGAAATTGCACGCAATCGCGGCGATGGGGAGCCGATAGCTTCCGTCCGTATCCAAGCATCCGGCCCGCAGACGCCAGCAGGCCGCGTGACCGTACTTGCCGGGCCGAGGGTGCAGATCGGCGTAGAAGTAGGCGATCGGGGTACTTTCGCCGGTATTGCGGATCTCGTAGAGAAGCACGTCGTCGTCCCAGGCTCTGGTTTCTTCGACGGGGCTGAATCCGATTCCGAACATCTCCGCACAGATCTCGAACATGCCTTGAAGGGTGGCGTTGAGCGGGAAGTACTCGCTAACCAGGTTGTTGTCGACTCCGAAGTCGAGTTCGGCTTGCCGGGCGTCATAGAAGGTCCAGTCCCATGGCATGATCGGCCCGTTGGTGTGTTCCGAGTGCATCAGATCGGTGAGGACCTTGAGCTCGGATTGGGCGATGGCGAGCAATCCTGGGGTTATTGACTCGTAGAAGGCTGTCAGGGTTTCGGGATCGGCCATTTTTGGCTCGAGGGCGAAGTCGACGAACGTTTCATAGCCGAGCAGCCGGGCAATTTCCCACCGGACCTGGACGGCCTGGTTGAGGAGCGGCAGGTTGGCGTCTGCAGCCCGATTCATGAATTTGAACTGCATCTTCTGGCGGAGTTCCCGGTTCGTGCATTGCTCCATCAACGGGACGTAATCGGGGTAGGAAACCGTGACGCGGTAGGTATCTTCGGATGACCCCGACGCCAGTCGGGAAACGTAGGCCTCAGACATGCCGGCAAGGTCGCTACGCGAGACTTCGAGGCCATCGTCCCACTCGTCGAGGTTTCGTTCGTAGGCGACGTGTAATTCTATGAGGTCATTTCGGAGAGTCTGAAGTTTGGCTCGATCGTCAGCATCGAGTTCCTGGCCGGCCCGGTGGAAGTCGCGTAGCCACAGGTCGAGGTTCCGACTCCATTCGCCCTCGAGTTCCGAAGCAGCTTCGCTGAGCGAAAACGTCCGCACCGCTTCGTACAAGTCCCGGTTGAAAGCGAGATCCGATAACCACTTCTGGACCGTTTCGTCAGCGGTGGAGCCGGCCGTCCTGATCGCCTCGTCGGGATGGATTCGGGCCATGAAGCCGCTAATCCCATCAGCATCGCGAACCAGGTTGAGCGCTTGATCGAGCGGAGCGAGGGTGTTGGCATAGGTTCTGTCGGACGTTTCAGAGATGGCACGGTCGATGAGATGGTCGGCCGTGGCGATGGCAGCGTTGACAATCTCAATGGTTTCCGATGGTGTCAGGCGCGAGTAGTCAGGAAGCATGGCGAGTCAGGCTAGCGATGCTTGGTTCGCAAACCCACGACGTACCCGAGGTGGCCGTTTTGGCGATTCGGTAGTGTCTGCCAAAACCAACATCCCGAATCGGTCGGAGAATCCATGCGAAACCTGAACGCTCACGGCATCACACCAACCGCGGAGGTGTATTGGGACCTGCCAACCCCGGTGCTCGTAGAGCATGCTCTGGCACAAGGACTTGGCTTTATGGCCCACAAAGGTGCCATCGTCGTCGACACCGTGCCATATACGGGCCGCAGCCCGAAGGACAAGTTCGTTGTTTACGAAGCTCCCTACGACGAGGAGATCTGGTGGGGCGATGTAAATCATCCGATAGACCGCGCCACCTACGACGCGATTTATGCCAGGGTCGCTTCGTACCTGGGCGACCGCGACATCTATGTCCAGGACCTGTACGCCGGCGCCGATCCTAAGCAGCGGCTGGCGATAAGGACCATCACTGAAACCCCCTGGCATGCTCACTTCGCGCGCAACATGTTCATCCTGCCGAGGCATTTTCAACTCGACGACACCATCGACTCATACATGCCCGACTTCACGATCGTCCATGCACCCTTTTTCGAAGCGGTACCCGAGCGCGACGGCACCAGGTCCGAGACGTTCATCATCATTTCGTTCGTTGACAAGGTTCTCTTGATCGGCGGATCCAAGTACGCCGGAGAAGTGAAGAAGTCGGTGTTCTCGGTGATGAATTACTTGTTGCCGAAGCAGGGGTCGCTGTCGATGCATGCGTCGGCGACCGTCGGCCAGGACGGCCGGTCGGCGATTATCTATGGGCTGTCGGGGACCGGGAAGACGACGTTGGCCACTGACCCGGAACGGCTGATGGTGGGCGATGACGAGATCGGGTGGGCCGATGACGGCATCTTCAACATCGAAGGTGGCTCATATGCCAAGACCATCCGGCTTTCACCCTCGTATGAGCCCTTGATCTTCGCGGCTGCCAATTCGTTTGAGACGATCCTTGAGAACGTGGTCGTCAACCACACCTCCCGGCAGCCTGAATGGGACGACGGGTCGAAGACCGAGAACACCCGATGCGCCTACCCACTGGCCCACCTCCCGAACATCGTGAAGTCTGGCATGGCCGATCACCCGACAGACATTGTGTTCCTGTCAGCCGACGCGTTTGGGGTGCTCCCCCCGATCTCGAAACTAAGTCGGGAACAGGCGATGTACTACCTCGTTTCGGGCTACACCTCGAAGCTCGCCGGCACCGAACGTGGGGTCACCGAACCGGAGGCAACCTTCTCCGCATGTTTTGGGGAGCCGTTTTTGCCGCTTCATCCCTCATGGTATGCCGACCGACTCGCCGAACGCCTCGACAAGTTCGGGTGTGATGTGTGGATGCTCAACACGGGATGGACGGGTGGTCCGCACGGGGTGGGGCATCGGATCAGCATTCCCCATACGCGAGCGATGCTCAACGCCGCTCTCAACAAGGAACTCGATTCGGCGACGTTCGTCACCGATCCGGTCTTCGGTTTATCGGTCCCGACAGCTGTCGATGGCGTTCCCGATGAGCTTCTTCAACCCCGCCAGACCTGGGACGACCAGGAAGCTTTCGATCGCCAGGCTTCCAGCTTGGCCGGTATGTTCCGTGAGAACTTCACGCGCTATGCCGATGGTTTTGGGTCCGAAGTGGTCAATTCCGGCCCGGTCGGGTGACGATACTTCTGGCAGACGTCATGGAAGTTGCGACGTGATGTTTGACACACCGGTCGTTGTTGTTGACGCCGCCGTAATGGACCGAAACATCCAGCGAGCTCAAACGGTCGCGACGGCGGCGGGGGTAAGACTGCGGCCGCACGTCAAGACCCACAAGTCGTCATTGCTGGCGCAGAAGCAACTAGAAGCGGGCGCCACCGGGCTGACGTGTGCGACGCTGTCCGAAGCGGTCGGTTTGTCCGAAGCCGGCGTTGGAGGCGATCTGTTCGTAGCGGTTCCGTTCTACCCGTCTCCTTCGAAGCTGGCTCGGATTGATCTCCTGCTTGAGGCTGGGAGTGATCTGTCGCTGGCTGTGGACAACCTATCTGTGGCTGGATTGCTGGCGATTCGATATCCCGGTGGTGGTCCGCGCCTCATCGTCGAGGTCGATAGCGGGTCACACCGAACGGGTGTCGACCCGGTCGAGGCCTTGCCAGTGGCCGCGGCGTGTGGCGACCTCTTCGGTGGGGTTTTTACGCACGGGGGCCATGGCTACCCACCCGGGATGGCGGCGGCGGCTGGGGCTGACGAAGTTCGGGTGCTGGCCGAGACCAAGAACCGCATCGAAGCCGCGGGTGGCCGGGTGGCCGTGATCAGCGCAGGCTCGACCCCGACGGCGGCACACTGCGTCGGCGATCCGGTGAATGAAGTCCGACCGGGAACATATATCTTTGGCGATTGGCAACAAGTCGGCAACGGCGCGATGGCGCTTGACGACGTCGCCGTGTCGGTGATGGCTACCGTTATCAGTGCGCCCGCAGCCGATCGGTTTGTGCTTGATTGTGGCGCCAAGATCCTTTCCAAGGATCAGCCGGCCTGGGTTGAGGGCTACGGTCACCTTCCACAGATGCCAGGAGCTGTGATCGAGAGGCTGTACGACAACCATGCAGTCGTGTCGACCCATGGGGATCGACCGCCCATGGTCGGTGACCAGTTGAGGGTGATTCCGAACCACGTTTGTCCCGTGATCAATCTCGTCGACCAGTTCCTGCTGACCACCGGCGATGTCGTTCCGGTGGATCTTCGAGGTCATCTGACCTAGGCCGCGTTGTGCTGCGCCGCCTGTTCTATGCCGTCCACCGTGCCTAAGGGTTTCCCGGCCGGCCGATGGACGACATGCGACGACTGCCTGCCTGAGCTCTCGGCCACCTAACATGCTCGGTTGTGGGATATACACGACAAGAACTTGAGGCCTTCCGAGATGCCACCGTACCCGATCTGGTCATACCGCCCGTAAAACTCCTGTTTGTCGGTATCAATCCCGGTCTGTGGACCGCGGCAACGCAGACCCACTTCGCGTACCCCGGGAATCGGTTCTATCCGGCACTTCTCAAGGCGGGGATCATCGACTGGTCGATTGACCCGTCGGCGGGCATGACGGACGACGATCGACGTCGATTCACCGAACGGGGCCTCGGCATCTCCAACGTT
>JAOUMT010000034.1 GCA_029881355.1 Acidimicrobiia bacterium
CACCGGTGACAACGCGGAGACGACCGGCAAGATCGCCTGGGCGCATCTCAACGAGTTCCCCGATTACTACACCCGACTCGCCGCCATGGAGACCGAAGCCCACGAATACTGGGACGGCCAGCCGAAAAGCTAAGACCGGATCCCGGCGACATCCCACGGAGCGGGAGCGTATGCTCACCGTATGCCCTCTCGACTGAAGGCTCCGACAGGTGGGAATGTCGGGAACCACCGTGTCTGAAGCGAACACGCGCGTTATGGAGGTCGGACACGCTCCGACGCCGTACAGCGCCGACGAAATCCGGCTCGGGTGTCCGGCCGGACGATCCATCCAGCTACGGGTCGAGACCGCCGTCGAACCGACCTACATTCAACACATCCGGTTCATCGAAGCCGACGAAATGGGAGCCACCCAGGACTTGTGGCGCACCTCCCCGGACGGTGAACCCCGGGGCGGGTCCGACACCGTCTACTCGACCTGGGAGGAACTCCAGAAGCACGCCTCATTCGAGGCAGACGCGACGTCCATCGACGACGAGCGGATTGAGATTCCGGCCGGCGTTTTCGACTGCCTCCGCTACACGGTCGCTCGGGGTGTCTTCACACATGTGTTCTGGTTCGCAAACGACTTACCGGGGATGCCGGTCAAGTTCACCGCCCACACCGACGACCGGTTGACTTATGCGTCGGAGATGATCGCCAACACGATTCCCAAGCACGAGCCCGAACGGAACTAATCCACGTGCTCAAGCGTCCTACGACAAAGCAGTTCTGAGCGACCACGAAAGGGACTGTGATGCACGAGCTTGACGTAATCAACCAGTTCACCGAGCTGGTGGCATCGGTGTATTTCACCGCCAGGGACGAACTCGACTCCGACGATCCAGTCGGTCTCATCACCGACATCCTCAACGCCGTCGACCGCGGCGCCACGTTCTTCTAGACGCCGCGTCGCGGCCCGACTCCCTCCAAAGTCAAACCAGGAGTCAAACCAGAAACGACCGGGTCCGGGCTGGAACGACTCACTAGGGCCCATTACCCGATATGATGCCGTGAGCCACCCACCGGCTCTACCTCCTCTTCCTTCTCCCGAATGTGCCTTGATATGGACGAAACCACCGTCATTGATCTAACCGAACCACCTCCAGTACCCGAGCGACGCAAGCGACGGCCGTTCCGCTTTCTGTTCAAGCTGCTGGTCGTTTTGCTTGTCGTGGTGCTGGCGGGGTTGTACTGGGGTCTGGCACAGATACCGCACGTTGAACCAGATCCCGACCTGGCCGCTGGGTTCGTCGATCAGACATTCCTGCTCATCGGCAGCGACAGCCGCGCCGACCTCCCCGACGACCTGGCCGGGAGCTTTGGCGATTTTGGCGGTGAGCGTTCCGACGTGGTCATCCTCGCTCATCCAACTGGTGGGACTCTTCAGCTGCTCTCACTCCCGCGCGACCTGAAAGTCAGTATCGAGGGCCACGGCACGAACAAGATCAACGCCGCTTACGCCTTTGGCGGTGCTGCCCTACTGGCGCAAACGACTTCGAAGGCGACCGGGATTCCGATCAACCATGTTGTCGAGATCGACTTCGCCGGGTTCGCTGACCTCGTCGATGCGCTCGGTGGCATCGATATCGCTTTCCCGAATGCTGCTCGTGACACGAAGTCCGGATTGGAAGTCGCCGCCGGAACCACCCGCATCGACGGCGCAACGGCTCTTGCTTTCTCGCGGTCCCGCTCGTACCAGGAAAACATAAACGGCAGCTGGGTCTCGGTCGACGCCGACGACATCGGCCGTACGTCGCGCCAGCAGAAGGCCCTTGAGGCGATGCTGCATCGAATCGCCTCCGTCGAAGGTTTGGCCAGGTCGCCGCTCTTCTTCGGCAAGCTCTCAACCGCCACCCGGGTCGATAGCGGTCTCAACCCGCTCGATGTCTTCACGACGGCCTACGGGATGTGGAGAGCCGACGTCGACGGAGCCACCGTTCCGGTGCGGTTCTCAAACGAGGGTGGCGTGTCGTATGTCGTGTTCGATGGCGACAAAGCCGACGAAGTCATTGCCCGCTTCCGACGGGGCGAACCACTGACCCCGGCCGAGTAATGCGATTCTTCACCGACGTCTGACCGCAGACGAGCAGGCAGGATCCGCTGTGAGCTCCGAACACGCCCATCCCGGTCGTTCGGTCCGAGCTCAAGACCGCCTGCTTCGGTAGGGGCTTGACCATACTTATCGCCGTCAACCCCGCCACGCCTACGTCAACGCCAAAGCCCTCTCGCCGGTCACGGCAGCGAACTTGATGTCGAACTCGAACTCGAACTAGAACTCGAACTAGAACTCGAAGAAGAAGAAGAAGAAGAAGAACTAGACGACGAAGAGGATGAGGACGATGACGACGAACTGGTCGGAGGCGGAGGGATGATCGGCGTCAAGCCCATCGCCCTGGTGAGGAACGATGCCATCTGATCCCGACGAACCGGATCGTTCGGACAGTACCGGTCGTTCTCGGGCGGGTTGCATCCCAGCGTGACCTTGGCGGTCGCAAGTTTGTCGATGTCGGCCGCGAAGATCGAGCTGTCATCGTCAATGAACCAGTCCCCGCCACCGTCATCGGTATACCCGAAGGCCCGCACCAGGAACGCCGCCATCTGACCCCTCGTGACCGGGGCGTCCGGGCAGAACTTGTCGTTGAAAGGTGGATTGCAGCCCAAGGTGATCCCGGCGGTTCGCAGCTTGTCGATGTCCGAGGCGAAGATCGAGCTGTCATCGTCAATGAACCAGTCCCCGCCACCGTCATCGGTATATCCAAAGGCACGCACCAGGAAGGCCGCCATCTGCCCCCTGGTCACCGTTCCGTCCGGGCAATAAAGACTGTTGGTTGGAGGGTTACAGCCCCGAGTGATCCCTTCGGCTGCAATCGCTTCGATATTGGCTTCATGAATGTTGCCGTCGTCGTCGCTGAACGTACCTCCGGGAGGCAACACGGCCGCCGCGAGCGCAGTAGAGGTCAAGGCGACGATCACCGCCAGCAAGGAAACGTACAAGAAGCGCGCCGGTCGTCCGTCAAACTGCATGACCATCCTCCTTTGATGTTGATTCCAAATGTACGCCAGAGTGCCGTCTGGAATCGGACCTGCGTCGCTGAAATTCCCGCGCCCAGCGTCCGAATGAATCCCGATCGCGCCGAAGATCGCCGGTCCATCCCGTTCTCGCTTTGCCCGGAACCCTCGCTACAAGGATCGCTTCGGCCCCATACAAGGATTAGCTGATCAGGAACATGAGCCTCTGAACCAGGCCATCGACGTTGATCGTGATCGACCGCATTAAGACAGGATGACGGGCAGGCGAGCCGCTAGGTATCGATGAGCACCTTGCCGACGACTCGCGCCTCACATGCTTCGTGCGCTGCGACGATCCGGGACAGTTCAAAACGATGCGCCGGTAACTCGGTCAATACGCGCCGTTCGAGACAGTCGGTAATGGCCGCTACTCCCGCCGCGATGGCTTCGGTTCCGGCGTCGTAAAGCATCATGAACCGAAGGGTGTGATTGCCCATCATGTGTTTGATTACGTTGACTTCGGGATCGTGTGCGGTCTTGGCGTAGGTCACGATGGTGCCATGCGGCGCGAGGACCGCCGAGTCGAGTTCCATGTTCTCGCCGAGCGCCACCTCAACGATGCGGTTTACGCCTCCGGGCGCCGCATCCAGGATCTGATCGGCGGCATTGGAATCGCGATAGTTGACCACAACGTCAGCTCCAGCTGCTGCCGCCAATGTCGCCTTCTCGGCAGTGCTCACAGTCGTGATAACCCTGGCACCGCCGTCTTTGGCCAGCTCTATGGCATAGTGGCCAACCGCACCTGCTCCACCCGAAACCAGAATCGTCTGCCCGTCGACTGGACCGTCCCAAAACAGGGCTCGATGAGCGGTGAGCGCCGGCACGCCCATGCTCGCCCCCAGATCCATCGAAGCGCCATCGGGAAGCGGCACCGCCCGATCGGACGGCACTACCGTGTATTCGGCGGCCGTCCCGTACTGGCGGCCACTGGCTGCAAAGTAGACCCACACGTTTTGTCCGACCCGGGCCTCGTCGACCCCCGGACCGACCGCCTCGATCACCCCTGAGCCATCCTGGTTGGGGATGACAAACGGGAACGTCATCGGCCGACTCCCCCGTCTGGCCTTCCAATCGGTGGGATTGACCGCTGACACCACGATCCGTACGAGTACTTCCCCGTCAGCAGGATCCGGCTTGTCTAGTTCGCCAACCTCGAGTACCTCTGCGGCGTCGCCAAAACTCCTATAGAACGCGGCCCTCATGAGGTCACGAGATCCGACGAACCGGCTGGCGTAGGACTGTCTTCAGCTTCTCTGGTGCGACCTTGCGGGGATCGCTGAGATGAATCTCGTGACGGCGCATCCAGCTGTTTCAAAGTCTTTTTGAAGTCGGTCTTCTCATCCACGGCGCTCATTCAACCGCTTGGGCGCAGGCGACGGCGGCTTCCCGAAGCCTCTTTTCGCGTGGATCGTCATATAAGTAGTAGTCCATCCGATTCATGGCATATCCGAAACCCAACTGGAGGTCGGGATCTGCAAATCCGAAAGAACCACCGGCTCCGGGCGTCCCGAAGGCCCGGTCTGAACCAAACACCAGGTGTTCCCAAGGTTTGAGGAACCCAAGCGAGAACACGGTGTGATCGTGGAGGACCAGATCGTAGGTTCCGCCGCTCGGAGGGGCCGCGGCGTCGGTAAGTGCGTGCATGGTGACGTCATCGATGCCGAGCATGCTGCCGCCTGTAGCAAACTCGCCGTACGCCTTGGCAATAGACCGGACCTGGCCGATACCGTTGGAAGCGGGCAACTCGATGCGGCGCATCTCCCGATCGTTGTATCGGACGGGCATGCCAACGACCTTGGGATTGGCGAACGTGCGAGCGGTTATGGACTTCGGATTCAGAAAGCCCCTCACAAACTTCCGGGGCAACTTGTTCAGGTTGGCCAGCATCTTGGTTCGGTACCAGTGACCCTGCATCACCGCAATCCGATCATCGGCGACGCTGTCGGGTAAGCCGATATAGAACTCGAGGTCGAGTGGAGCGGCAACCTCATCCGCAAAGAACCTGCCGATAGTCCGGTGTTGGGGATCGACTCTTCGCACAAGCTCAGATTCATACCAACCGAGACTGATGCCGTGGTAGCCGTGCCGGGTTCCGGGTTCCCAGGCGGGGACCTGTTTGGCGATCGCGGCCGCTACTCGATCCGGGTCGCCGAGCAATTCCAGATCCATTGGTTCGTCGATGGCGCACAGACCGGCCTGATGGGAGAACAGCTGGCGCACGGTCACATCGGCCTTGCCTCCTTGAGAAAACTCGGGCCAGTACGTGGCGACCTTTTCGTCATAGGAGAAGAGCCCCCGACTGTGAGCCACCGCAACGGCCAACGACGACATACCTTTGGTCGTGGAAAACACCAGGACGAGGGTGTCCTCATTCCATCGCCCGGCTGTCGCAGGGTCTCGAAACCCGCCCCACAGATCGACAACCTTGTCGCCGCGGTGGTACACCGCACACGCCGCACCGACTTCTGTGCCCGAGGCGAAGTTCGCCCGGAACGCGTCAGCGACCGGCTCCCATCCCGGCTCGACGCCACCCTCAACCATGTCCACTGTTGCCGAACGCATCAACACCTCCACCGCCGACCCTACCGGGGCACACGCAAGCGCTGAACGCAGTGGACGATTATTTACGCCGTCGAGTTTCGCTGCTCTCCATCGCAGGGGGCACCCACCGGTCACCTAGATTGATTACCCGGCCGTTGCGACCTGCATCGACGGCGTAGATTGACTGGGATGCCAAGCCTCAGCCTCGACGAATCTCGCCAGCGAGCCCACCTCCTGGACGTCAGTTCTTACGACATCATCCTCAACCTGACCGATGGCGACGAAACATTTACGTCGTCAACAACGATTAAGTTCATGGCCCGACAGACCGGCGACACGTTCATCGACGTGAAACCGAAACAGTTGGTCGATGCCAGGCTCAACGGAATACGCTTGGATGTCGACGAACTCCAGGATGGTCGTCTGCACCTGCCGGGGATTTCCGGGGAGCAAGAGCTAGTCATCGAGGCGGTCATGGCATACCGCACCGACGGAGAAGGCATGCATCGGGCGGTCGACCCGGCCGACGGTCGTGTCTACACCTACGGGATGTCGTTTCTCGACGCGGCGCCCTACATCTTCGCGTGCTTCGACCAACCAGATCTCAAGGCACGCTTCTCGATCGAGGTGGTTTGCCCGGACGATTGGATAGTGGTCGGCAACGGGCGCGCCGAAAACGTGGAGCCGGGCCGGTGGGTCCTGGCAACCACCGAGCCGCTATCGACCTACCTGGTAACGGTGGTGGCCGGGCCGTATCACGTCATCGAGGCCGAACACGATGGGATTCATCTCGGGCTGGAATGTCGGGCTTCTCTTGCAGAGCATCTGGAACGAGAAGCCGACGAAATCCTGACGATCACACGCCAGTCCTTCGATGAGCTGCATCGACTATTCGAGATCCGCTATCCCTTCGGCGATTATCACCAGGCGTTCGTACCCGAGTTCAACGCCGGTGCCATGGAGAACGCCGGGTGCGTGACGTTCCGCGACCCAATGGTCTTCACATCAACGCCAACCCGGTACGAACGAACAGGACGGGCGACGACCATCGCCCATGAAATGGCCCACCAATGGTTCGGCGACCTGGTGACCCCAACCTGGTGGGACGATCTTTGGCTCAACGAATCGTTCGCCGAGTACATGGGAAACCGGGTCAGCCACGACGCTACCGAATTCGACGATGCCTGGGTCGATGTCGCGTTCAGCAGGAAACGCTGGGGTGTCGAGGCCGATCAACGTCCAAGCACTCACCCGGTGGCCGGAACCGGCGCAGCAGACGCGGCGGCGGCTTTGCAGGACTTCGACGGTATCAGTTACGCCAAGGGCGCCGCCGTCCTCAAACAACTGAATACGCGCATCGGTGACGAGGTGTTTCTTGCCGGGGTCCGGGACCATCTCACCCGTCATCGCTTCGGCAACGCCACGATGCATGACCTGTTCGCGGCTTGGGAATCGGCCGGGGCGGGCAACCTCGACGAGTGGATCAACGGTTGGTTGCGAACCCCCGGCCTCGACCTTCTTCATCTCGACCGGAGTGGACTGATACCTCAGGTCAACCGAACCACGCCGAGCCTGTTCCCCGCCGATCGGCAGCACGCCATCTCGGTCGCCCACCACAACGGAACCGAATGGACGACGACCGCCGTGATGGTCGAGAAGGCCACCACTCCCCTACCCGATGCTACGGATCGACCGGTCATCCTCGATCCAGGCGAGGACACCTGGGCGCGGTTCGCCCTCGACGACAGAACCGTTGCCGATCTACCGAACCTGTTGCCCTCGATGAAAGATCCGCTCATGAGGGCGGCGACGTGGAATGCAATAAGGGATGCAACGGCCAACGCTTTGCTCGCACCGGCGGTCGCGCTGAACCTGGTGAAGGTAGCCCTCCCCCACGAAACCGAAGACCAGGGCGTGAACGCCCTGGGGAAGTTCGCCATCGACCAACTGGCCGGGAAGTTCCATGAGGATCCGGAGGAAGTGCTCAGAGTCCTACACGGCGCCGCGATGCGCCGGGTAATGACCATGGCACCGGAGCTGCATGTCCAGCTCACTGCGATGCGCGTCGCGATCGCTTCATGCTCAGATGAAGGTCTCTTACATGAGTGGCTTGGTGGTGACGGTCTACCGTCAGGCGTCCGGCTCGATATCGACTTGCGATGGAGAATCCTGATTCGACTAGCGGCCCTCGGCGCCACCCAACGTTCGATCCTGGGCAGGCACCTCGACAAGGAAACCACTACCGAATCCCTGGTCAGCTACACCCGCGCCCTCAGTTCACTACCCGACAAGGAAGCCAAGGAGTACGCCTGGGCACGTTTCACGGGAGCTGCAGCAGCGTCCAACTATGAGATCGAAGCTGCCGGTCTCGGTATGTGGGAGGTCGGCCAAGCCGAACTCACCGCGCCGTACGTCACGCGGTACTTCGACCAAGTTGCGGCGACTTCGAACATCCGATCGGGCTGGGCATTGTCTGACACGGCGCGAGTATTTTTCCCCAAGCTCGCCGTGCAGACTAAGACGGTACAAGCAGCCCGTCAGGTTCTCGCTGACCGGGATCTCGACGCCAGCCTTCGTCGGGTGCTCGCCGACCAAACCGACGACCTCCTGCAGGCAGTTCGCGTGCGAGAGACGTTTACACGGTGACATCACTGGTCGAAGATCGAGTCGGGGGGCTGGAGAGTAGGACCCAGGCGCGCGTGATCGTGCGATAATTCACGCCATGATTGATGAGTCAACCACGGGAATATCCGTCCACGGGCAAGGACGCATGGAGGTTGAGCCCGACATTGCCGAGCTCCAACTTGCTGTTTCCCGAATGGCCGAAGCACCAGCCGGAGCGTTTGAAGCCACCCGAGCGGCCGTCGGGGCAGTTCGGACCTCGCTGGAAACGTCCGGCATCTCCGAAACGGCCATCCAGGTATCTCGTTTGCGGCTCAGCGCCGTCTACGACTACTCGAACAATCGACAACGCCTGACCGGCCATGAGGCATCTGCCGACATCACGGTGGCCATCAAAGATGTGAACGCTACCGATACGGTCATTTCTGCGGCGATCGATGCCGGTGCCAACGCCGTTCAATCGCTCGTCTTTGATACGACGCGACGAACCGAACTCGAAGAATCCGCTCGACGGGCCGCAGTTGCGGACGCTCTGCGGAAGGCGACCGTCTTCGCCGACGCAGCCGGTGTCACGATTGGACACATGTTGCACCTGGAAGAGAGTGGTGGGAACGGCCCGACACCATTTGCGGGCAAGATGCTGATGGCCGAGAGCGCTGATCCGGCGTTTGTCTCAGGATCAATCGGTATCGAGGCTTCGGTCGTGGTCCGCTTTTCGATCAGCGGCCCAACACGGCATGAGACTTAGCCGCTATTTTCTTCCGGTTCTGAAGGAAACCCCCGCCGACGCGCAGATCGTGTCGCACCAACTGATGCTGCGGGCCGGCATGATCAAGCAAGCCGCGGCGGGTATCTATTCTTGGCTGCCGCTCGGGTACCGTGTATTGCGCAACATCGAACGGATCGTGCACGAAGAGCAGCAGCGCGCCGGCCACATCCCGATGCTGATGCCGACTCTGCAATCGGCGGATCTATGGCGCGAAAGCGGGCGCTTCGACGCCTACGGCCCCGAAATGCTGCGGCTGAGAGACCGCCACGAACGCGACATGCTCTACGGTCCCACCAATGAGGAATTGGTCACCGACATCTTCCGTAGCCATGTCAGCAGCTACAAGACCCTGCCGCTGACGCTCTATCACATCCAGTGGAAGTTCCGCGACGAGATTCGTCCCCGCTTCGGCGTCATGCGCGGCCGTGAATTCCTGATGAAGGACGGCTACAACTTCGATCTCACGGAAGAGGACGCCCGCCACGCGTACAACCGGCATCTGGTCAGCTACCTGCGCACCTACGAACGTATGGGGCTGCAGACGATCCCGATGCGCGCCGACTCAGGGCCCATCGGCGGCGACGACACCCATGAGTTCGTCGTCCTCGCAGAGACCGGCGAATCCGAGGTGTTCTATGACAGCGAGGTTACCGATCGGCGGTTTGGCGACCGGGTCATCGACTACGACAGCCACGACGACTGCCGTGCGGTGTTCGAGGAGTTCACCTCGCACTACGCTCGAACCGGCGAGACCCATGACGAGGCACTGTTCCACGAGCGCGTACCAGAGGCGCGCCGCCGCCACGCCCGCGGCATCGAGGTCGGCCAGATCTTCTATTTCGGCACCAAGTATTCCGAACCGATGGGGGCGACTGTGCAGGGGCCAGACGGCAAGCCGGTACCGGTGCACATGGGCTCGCACGGCATCGGCATATCGCGCCTGTTGGGAGCCATCATCGAGGCCAGCCACGACGAGCGCGGCATCGTTTGGCCCGCCGCGGTCGCTCCGTTCCAGGTCGGAATCGTCAACGCCAAACAGGGCGACCCGGCATCGGACGCGGCCTGCGAGAAGCTCTATGCCACCTTGGCGAGGGCCGGCATCGAGGTGCTCTACGACGACCGCACGGAACGCGCCGGCGCCAAATTCGCCACCATGGACCTGATCGGCCTGCCGTGGCGCGTGACGGTCGGCCCGCGCGGGCTGGCTGACGGGGTGGTCGAGCTGACGAACCGGCGGTCTGGCGAGCGTGAAGAGTTGGCGCCATCACAACTCCAGGGTCGCTTGAGCGAGTAATCATCCCGTGCCCGATCTCGTGTCTTTGACCCGATCTTTTCCTTGCGAGTGAAGCTCAGGGTTAGCTGGTAACCCGCCAGCAGATTGAGACGATTCGGCCGCGTCGGATCCTTCGCAAAGACCGGATCCGCGTCGGTAGGAAGCGGCAAAGCCAGCCGGGCCTGCGCGACAACTTTGAGGTCTCCAGCCCCGCCGTTGACGCCATGGTCGAGGCGGCTCAAACGACCGCGGGATGTCTGAGTACGTCTATGACCGGTGCTGTTTCGCCGGGTGCGCCATCGCAATCGTCGAGACACCCGCCATCGATTCGTTCATCGCCCAGACGACGGAACGGTACGGGACCACCACCGAACACACACCGTCGATCTTCCCCTGCAAAACAGCGTCCGGGGCCTCGGTCGCAACCAGGCGATAGGTCACGAAGCGTCGGCCGACGCTGGCGCCAACGCCGTCCAGTCGCTCGTCTTCGACACTACCGGGCGGGCCGAGTTCCAAGCAGTCGCTCAAAAGGCGGCAGTAACCTACGCCATGGAGAAGGCTGCAGCATTTGCCACGGCGGCCGGAGTGTCACCTGGAGACGTCGTTTCGATCGAAGAACTCGTCGTGGGTCGCCCCGTACCGATGGCGGGACGCGTGCTCATGGCCGAGAGCGCCGATCAAGCCTTCGTATCCGGATCCATCAACATCGAGGCGTCTGGCAGATCGTACTGACGATCATCCCCGCCTAGCCAAATTGGCGGGCTCCGAACTGGCCTTGGCCGCCTTGATCTGAGTGAGCAATATCTCGGCGTTGACAAACCGGCCGTTGCGGGCGTGGACCCTGCCCGTCTTGTCTACGATCACGGTGGTGGGGACGGACATTACGCCGACCCGCGAAGCCACCTCGAGGTCGACACTCGCGTCGTACGAGGCGAACTCGACGCTTGGCTCGCCCCGCTCGATCTGGCGGATCACTGCCTCCTGGGCGGTACATTGGGCACAGTTGGGGCCAGAGAAATACATGACCGAGACCTGACTCGTATCCCCGATCGCACGAACCCGACGGGTCGACTCGCGTAGGGACCAGGCTTTCCAAACCCGGAACCCCAGGACGGCAAAGCCTCCTAAAGCCACCACGATCAACAGTCGAAGCAGGGTCGGGTTCATGAGCTCTGACGGGGCCTCATACCGAGCGGACCATCGCCCATGGGCAATGCTTTGAAGCCGGACACGTTGGCCCGCGCAAGCCGGTAGTACAAGTAACAGCCGGCACAGAACCCCAGGAAGAGGTTGAGAGCTGCCAACGCCACTACCACCCCCACCACAACCCAGCCGAGCACCGGCGCGGCAACAGCAAACAGAACCAGGGCCACACCGAGAACGGTTGCTCCGAACCCCTGCGAAAAACGGTGCGGCTGCGGGTTGTCCGCGATCACGTCGGGCGCTACGACCCGGTCCATCAACAGCCGCTCATAGATGATCTTGAACAAGCCGGCTTTCGGCCAAATTGTTCCGACGGTCATCACCACCGCCACGATCGCCACCATGGCAACCCAATCGGCGATGAACGCCAGGACGAGCAGGCCGATAATGAACGCCTGATTCGTTCGTAACGCCGAGTGATCAACCAACCGTGCCATAGTCTCCCACCTCGAAGGGTTCCGGCTCCTGCATCAGCGAGATGAATGAGGCCATCACTTTGGGCCAGCATTTGCGGACCCGTGCGGCGAAATCGGCTGGAAGATCAGACAAGTCGAGATCAGGGAGATCCCAACCCGAGTGCACCACATTCCGCGGGTCATGTTCCTCAGCGCCGAGAACCTGCCCGGCCGCACCGGACACATCAGCCGCCAGAGGCATTGCCGCCCCGATCCCGCTGCTCTCAGTTGCCGCAACTGTTCCAAACACTCGCTCCGAACCTCGCAATATCGACACTGGCTGGCCCCGAAACGGCGCAGGCAGCGGATCGCCGAGAAAGGCCAAACGTCCGCTCTGGGGCGGGGTCAGCTGGTTGACAATGAACCCGTGTTCGAGTTCTTTCGGGCCGACAGACATATTATCCATGGTTACACCGTCACCACAGCTGACGCCATGCAGCCTGGCGTCAAAGCAGCCATGCCGGCATACATCGTCATGAGATAGGAAGCGACCGCAGCCGAGTCATACGACATGAACTCGACATCGATGAACGGTAACCGATCCGTCCCTTCGGTCCCGGCCGCGTACAGGCTGACGATGCCTTGTTTCGGTTCGCCAATCCGCACGAGCAGGATGGTAGACATCGCCTTGCCCACCATTCGACCACTGATCTGTGGATCCTCAAGATCGGCCCCATCGACAACCAGATGCAATTTGTTGGTCGGCAAGATCGGTATGCCTCTCCAACAGGTGAACGTCGACCCGAACATCTGGACGCTCTCGGCCACCAACCCGCGGGTGGTCAACTCACGATGAAACGCATCGAGGACCTCAGGGTGCATGACGAAGTACTCGGGCATCTTCCACACTCGACTCAACATATCATCGAGGACATCGGGGCTGGGTGGCCCGGCCTCGCCAAGCTGAAGCTTTGGCGCCACGTTGTTGACGAGCCCGTAATCGGGATGATTGAAGAGTAAGTTCTCTTTCGTCTCGTACATGTAATCGGCCACAATCCCGAGTTGCAGTTCGAGCTGATCATGCTCATCCGAAAAGAGATCCACGATCCTGCGGTGCACTTTGACAACCGACTGGATGGTCTGAAGCTCAACAACCCGGGGTTCGATGGCGTAGTCAACGAAACTGTGCTGGACCTCAGTGCCTTCTTGGTGCGAGTGATGCACCTGCAGATTCTTGGCGGGCAGGTTTAGCGGTGTACCACCATGCTGGGCTTGGATCGGCAAGAACGGCTGATTGACCTGGTTGACCTGATAGCGACCACCTGTGACTGGCAAACATCCACCTTCGGTGCCTTGGATGACCCTGCAGATCCACTTCGGACTGCGTCCACCCCAGTACGGTCGGGTCTTGGTCGGATTCGAGATAACTTTGGCGTTGTCGGCGCGTAGTAGGTCGGGTGTGGTGACTTCGGCAGCCATTGATGGATCCCCTCTGTGGTCGTCCTCTCAAGATATGGGAAGCGACATGCTCAACGGGGCTGATTCGCCAGTTTTTCTTAGGCGGTTCAGCAACCGTTAAGAGCCAGGACTTTCCAGTCTCGCCCGGCACCTGGCCGTCCAACATTTATTGGCACGGTTGACCCACCACTCGGCGTCGTTTAAGCGTATGGTTGTCGCTACGGGTGACCTCTGGGGGGGTACCGATGCCTGATATGCATAAACGGGCCGCCATAATGGCCCAACAGGTGGAACATCTGGCTTCAGATGTCATGGAGGGACGCGCTCCGGGAACCGAAGGCGGCCGCATGGCCAGGCGCTATGTGGAAGACGGGTTCGCCGACCTCGGGCTGGTGCAAGCCGGCGACGACGGTACCTACTCCCACCACATCGCCTCGATCGGCGGAGCGAACCTCATCGGTGCGATCCCCGGATCCGGGCCGCGGTCAGACCGGTATGTGATGCTCGGCGCCCACTACGACCACCTCGGCAAGTATTTCGGTCGGGTCCACCCGGGAGCCGACGACAACGCAGCCGGGATCGCAATACTTCTCGATGTCGCTCGCCAACTCACCGAACTCGACAGCCTCGACCGGACCGTGCTCATATGCGCCTTTGACGCTGAGGAACCGCCCTACTTCCTCACTGAAGACATGGGCTCGGTGCATTTCGTGGACCGTCCAACCATCGACCTCGACAAACTCGACACGATGGTTTGTATCGATATGGTGGGACATGCGCTCGGACCAGAATCACTGCCTGCCGACATACGGAGGACCGTTTTCGCCATGGGTGCCGAACGGTCAGGACTCGGGCCGGTCGTGGACGAACTTGCCACTCTCGATGACCGGGTTCGGCCACGACGCCTTGACGCTGACGTGATTCCTCCCCTGTCAGACCATTACGCGTTTGAGCGGTCTTGCATCCCGTTCCTGTTCTACACAACTGCCAGGGACCGGCACTATCACACCCCTAGCGACACTCCGGAGCGCCTCGACTATCCGAGGATGGTGGGGTTGGCCGATCACTTCGCCGATCTCATGTGGACACTGTCGACCGGACCGGCCCTTACCTACGACGCTGGCGCCCATGACGACCAAACCACACTGAAAACTTTGGTCGATGTCGGTCGCCCATCAGCGGCTCTGCATCAAGATCCGGATCTCGTCAACGGGCTCATCGACAAGCTCGAACGACGGCTGCGCAACCACGAGCCGTTGAACCCCTTCGATCGGGCCGGACTTCGCTCGACCATCATCGCCATCGAAAACGCACTCGCCTAAAGGCTCGCCGGGGTGCCGGCTGATTCCGCACGGGTGGGGCGACTTCGAAGCGGCCGTCACCGACAGTGACGACATAACGCCTGAAGCTCCGGGGACGTTGCAACCGAACACCCTCCGCATCGGCAATCAGGTTGGGCCAGGACCTTGCCGATGACATCGCGACAATGGCCGGAGGGACATCCGGCTGGAACGTCGTGACGGATGACCCTGGACTGGCTTCGAGCTGTTCCAACAAACTGAGGCTTGGACCGTACGTTCTGAGGAGTTCTACCGTGACCAACTGGGTATATGGCTTTGACGAAGTGGAAGCCGCCGAGTCGTTATGCGACGGCGATTGGGACGCAGTACGAGGCCTGCTCGGTGGCAAAGGCGCCAATCTTGGCGATATGACCCGGATCGGGGTACCGGTCCCACCCGGATTCACGATCACCACAGCCGCATGTAACAAATACCTCGAATCGGGAGCGGCGCTTCCACCCGACCTGCTCGATCAGGTGTCGTCTGCGCTCAAGAAGATCGAAGAGGCCAGTGACAAACGGTTCGGCGACACAACGAACCCACTGCTCGTCTCTTGCCGATCCGGGGCCAAATTCTCAATGCCCGGGATGATGGACACCGTTTTGAACATAGGACTCAACGACTCCGTCGTGAAAGGCCTGATCGCTCTCACAAACGACCCACACTTCGTATACGACTCGTACCGGCGACTCGTGCAGATGTTCGGCGCAGTGGTGCTGGGCGTGCGCGACGAACCGTTTGAAGCCGTCCTTTCGGCTTATCGCCACGAGCGCAATGTCGTCGAAGATTCAGACCTGGCCGCCGAGGACCTCAAGGCCATCACCGCTGAATTCAAGGCCATCGTGGAGCGCTTCTCGGGTCGTCCATTCCCCGACGATCCGTTCGAGCAGCTCCGCCTCGCCATCGAAGCTGTCTTTCGATCATGGGACGGCAAACGGGCCCGCGACTATCGCAATGCCGCCAATATCCCGCACGATCTCGGGACTGCCGTGAACATCCAGACCATGGTGTTCGGCAATATGGGTTCTGACTCGGCCACGGGCGTCGCCATGTCCCGCAACGCGACGACCGGAGAAGCCGGTCTCGAAGGCGACTACCTAACCAATGCCCAAGGCGAGGATGTCGTTGCCGGCATCCGGGCCACCAAGCCCATGTCCGACCTGGAAACCGAGATGCCCGAGCTGTCCGAACAGTTCGCGTCGATTGCCCTCTCGCTGGAGCGCCACTATCGCGATATGCAGGATATGGAGTTCACCATCGAGCGAGGGGTCCTGTGGATTCTTCAAACCCGCAACGGAAAGCGAACCGCTCAGGCGGCCGTCAAAATTGCCGTCGACATGGCCGAAGAAGGCCTAATTGACCGGAACGAAGCAGTCCAGCGGATCTCGCCCGAACAGGTCGAGTTCTTTCTGCATCCTTCATTCACGCCTGCCAGCAAACAAGAAGCGCTCGACGCCGGTCATCACCTCACGACCGCGCTCAACGTATCCCCGGGCGCGGCGGTGGGAGTCATCGCCTTCGACGCCGACCTGGCATCCGAGTGGGCGGAATCGGGCAAGCAAGTTGTCATGGTCCGCCCCGAAACCAAGCCCGACGACGTCCACGGAATGCTGGCATCTCAAGGCATTTTGACGACCAGGGGAGGACGTACGTCGCATGCAGCGCTGGTGGCACGCCAGTTCGGCAAGCCTGCCGTCGTCGGAGCGAACGACATCGACATCGACCTTTCCGAGAGAATCATGACCGTTGGCAACACCATTCTCAGTGAAGGTGAATGGATCTCCCTCGACGGTACCACTGGCGAGGTGTTCGCCGGGAAGCTGGAGACTCGCACACCCGACCTCAAGAACCCGGCTCTCCGCAAGCTTCTCGAGTGGGCAGACGATGTTCGCGACATCGGGGTATGGGCCAACGCCGATCATCCGGCCGACGCCGAGCTGGCCCGTTCTTACGGAGCCCAGGGCATTGGCCTCGTCCGCACCGAGCACATGTTCTTCGACCCCGACCGGCTCCCGATCGTTCAACGAATGATCATGGCTACCAGCCCGTCAGAACGAACCGAAGCGCTCGACCAGCTGTTGCCCTTCCAGCGACGCGACTTCGCCGGTCTGTTCCGAGCAATGGACGGGCTTCCGGTCACGATCCGCCTGATCGATCCACCTCTACACGAGTTCTTGCCGAGCTACGAAGAGATCACGGAGGATCTAGCCGACCTGAAAATCCAACTGCTCTCGGCCCGCAGCTTGCCAGAGGTCGATCAGCTGCTCACCCGGGTCGAAGCCGCCGAACATCTCCTGCACGAAGTTGAAGCACTACGCGAAGCCAACCCCATGCTGGGATTGCGAGGCGTTCGGCTGGGACTGATGATGCCGGCTCTCACCAGGATGCAGGTGCGAGCGATCTTTGAAGCGGCCATCTCCGTCCAACGAACCGGAGTAACTGTCCATCCGAAGATCATGATCCCACTCGTTGCGCACGTCAACGAACTAGCCCGCCAACGGGCATCTCTCGAAGAAGAAGCTGCCAACGTCATGCACGAAGAAGGTGTCGAGATCAACTACGAGTTCGGCACGATGATCGAGATCCCGCGGGCTGCGCTGACGGCAAGACAGATCGCCGAGTATGCCCAGTTCATATCGTTCGGCACCAACGACCTGACCCAGATGACCTATGGGATCTCGCGCGATGACGCTGAAAAGGCCTTCCTCGTGAAGTACCTCGAAGAAGGCATCCTGGACCGCAACCCCTTCGCCAGCATCGACGAAGACGGGGTCGGCCGACTCATGAGAATCGCCGTCAAGGAAGGCCGCAAGGCCAGGCCGGGGCTGGAAGCGGGTATCTGCGGCGAACACGGCGGCGACCCGGCTTCGATCGCCTTCTGCCGAACTCTTGGCCTTGACTACGTGAGCTGTTCGCCACCCCGAGTTCCGGTCGCCCGACTGGCGGCCGCCCAGGCAGCTCTCAATGATGAGGTCCCCGCCGATCTGGCGGAAATGGCGGTACCCGTATAGCTCCATTTCGGCAAGGACGGGAAACGGTATCCGGCACACCCATCCGGTATCTAGGAGTTCGCAAGGTCGTAGACTCCTTTACACTGATTGTTTACAGAATTTTGATTCGGAGACTTAGATCATGATCCTTGGATACCTCGACCCAGGAACCGGAAGCCTGATCATCCAAACCGTCCTCGGCGGTGCGGCTGGTTTGGCTGTCTTGTTCAAGTCCACGAAACGCCGCTTCGCCGACCGCAAGGCAGTGGTTGAACCCGCCATTACCGACGTGCCATCACCGAAGTTGGCGGAGCAGAAAACCGAGTCGTAGACATCGATTCCTCTTCGGCGCCGCCAGACGCCGTGTTCGATCCCGGCTCGTTTCGCGATCCCGCCAGCCGGGTATTTCATCGAGGCGACCAGATCTTCCGGTCGCTGTCGCGCGAGGGTCAGGACGATTGGCAGGCGCTCCGGCAATCCGAACTCTTCCGCCGATGGAGCGAGGCGGGCGAACTCATAGGTACCCGGCCGTCGCCAGCTGAAGCCGGGATCCTGACCCACGACAAGGTTCCCTTCTGGAGCTATCCCTATGAGTGGTCGTTCTCGATGCTCAGGTCGGCTGCCACCATGCACCTCCGTCTCCTCGAGGATGCCTTGACTGAGGGGCTGACCCTCAAAGATGCCACGCCGTACAACGTTCAATTCATCGGAAGCAAGCCCGTCTTCGTCGACATAGGCTCGTTCACCAAGTACGAGCCGGGCGAACCATGGATCGGCTACCGACAGTTCTGCCGACAGTTCCTCTACCCGCTGATGGTGCGCGCTCATGCCGACGTGTCCTTTCAGCCGCTGCTCCGAGGCTCGCTCGACGGTATCTCTGCAGAAACTGCTCGTTCCCTGCTCAGGGGGCGCCGAGCGACGAAGCCAGGTGTGGCTGCAGATGTCATGCTGCAAAGCCGGGCTGAAAAAACCATGTCGGACAGTTCGCGCAACGTCCGCAACGAAATGTCGACGGCCGGGTTCAGCGCCGAACTGATCCTCACCAACGTGCGCCGGCTCAAGAAGGTCGTCGAGAAGACCACCTGGGATCCCGGCCAGTCGACCTGGTCTGAATACGCCGGTTGCGAGCACGTCGCGACCCAACGCGGCCCCAAAGAGATGTTCGTCAAGCGAGTCGCCGGCAACCAGCATCGCCGACTCGTATGGGACCTCGGCGCCAACGATGCCTATTTCTCCAGGTCGATCGCAGACCTGGCGGACACGGTGGTAGCGATTGACGGCGATGAAGCAACCGTCGATCGGGTATTTCAGAGCTTGACGGCCGACGGACCCGACAACGTGTTACCTCTCCTCATGGACCTGGCCGATCCGTCGCCGGGTCTCGGATGGCGGGGCACTGAACGTCGCAAGCTGGAAGACCGTGGTCTGCCCGACCTTGTGCTCCTGCTGGCAGTTGTCCACCATCTCGTCATCGGCGCCAACTTGCCGCTCGCTGCCGTGATCGACTGGATCGCATCTCTCAACGCCGAAGTTGTCTTCGAATGGGTCCCGATCGGCGACCCGATGTCACAGAGACTTACCGCCAATAAGCGGCGCACCGAAGTCCACTCCGACTACGACGAAGTATCGTTTCGTCGCTACCTGGACGGACGTTTCGAGATTCGGGAGGAGCTGCCGCTGGAGGGCCGGCGCCTGTTCCACCTCATCCCGGTCAGCTGAAAGTGAACCAGGCAGTCGAGCTGACGCTCCCGACCCGCTTCGAACGATTTGCCGCCGCGATGGTGCTGGTGCTCCTGGGCGTCACCTGGCCGGTCGCCGACTTGCTCGCCAACAACGCCGAGTTCTTCATTGCCAGACGCTCCCCCAATTCAGAGATCCTCATGATCGGCCTGGCCCTACTAGTCGGGATCCCGCTGCTCGGAGGCATTCTCGCCAGCCTGCCCGGTCGAATCGGATCATGGCTCAGCAACGTTATCCTCGTCGTGGCGGGTAGTTCGCTCACCCTGCTCTACCTTCGACGCCTGCCCCTTCCCTGGTTCGTGGCAACTTTCCTGGCAATGGTTGGCGGCGTGGCGTTGTTGGTGGCGTTCCAGCGGTCTGGCCGAGCCCGCCTTTTCGCCAGGTACCTCATCGTTTCTCCACTAGTCCTGGCGATGCTGGTGGTGCTAGCCACCCCGACGGGAGCGTTGATAACAGACACTGGAGCGGGGATCGGGGCCGCAGCCGACGTGGACGGCCCCATCCCCGTCGTTTTAATCGTTTTCGACGAGTTCCCACTCGCTTCGATGATCGACCAACAGGGCGATCTTCGATCTGAGCAGTTTCCCAACTTTGCCTCGCTCGCACAGGACGGGACCTGGTTCAGAAACGCGGTAACTGTCGAACAGCAATCCGAGCACTCTGTTCCGGCGATACTGACCGGCAAGATACCGAGCCAATCGTTGACCCCATTCGCCGGTCAGTATCCGTTCAACCTCTTTACGGCGTTGCAGGGTACGTACGAGATGCATGTCAACGAAACGATTACGCAACTGTGTCCGAAGGCGTTGTGTGACTCGGTTGCTGTCACGTCCACGCCCGTTTCACGCGACGTATCCGTCGTCGCCGGCCATGTCCTGCTG
>JAOUMT010000035.1 GCA_029881355.1 Acidimicrobiia bacterium
AGATGACCCAGCGCGCATGGCGGCCCATCGCCGCGAAGACCTTGGCGCTCAATTGGTTGGCAACCGCATCGAGAAAGACTCGTGGTTTCTCCTCCTTCAATGTGGCTGCCAGATGCCGCTCGAAGTCAGGGGATTGACTGTTTAACACGTGGGCCGCGCCTAGGGCTTTGAGCGGCTCGATCTGGCTGTCCCGCCGGACGATGGCAATCGGCCGATAACCCTCATCGGCTGCCACACCGATCAATAGCTTGTTGAGCTGGCTGGCGCCGGCCGAGACGATGAAAGCTTTCGCTTCGTCCTTTTTGACGATGTCGAACATGGCCAGGGCAGTCAGCGGGTTGACAATCATTGCCGCTCCGTCCTCGTCCCGAACCGCTTCGACGAGCGGGATGCAGGTGGCTGCGTCGGCAATCGAGTACTCGCCCCACGTGCCGGGTGCTCCGGGGCTCGCTACGAACGCAACCCGCTGTCCGACGTAGCCATCGGCGAGAGGCCCCCCGCCCGAAGCAACCACTTCGCCGACGCCTTCGAACCCGGCGGCGTTGCCCTTGATGCGCGGTTGGCCGTAGAGGCCCTGGATGAACATCTCATCGGACGGATTCACCGACGCCAAGGCCACTTTGATACGGACCTGACCTTCGCCAGGTTCGGGAACGGGCAGTTCCCCCAACAGAACGAACGGCTCCATGGCTTTCAGGTGAGCATCGTCGGGTAGTTCCGTGGCATAACCGTCGCCTTGAAGAATGAGTGAGCGCATGATTCTTGGTTCCTGGGAGTCGGCCGCCGAGTCTAACGAAGGGTCCGATCCCCCCCTGCCAACGTTGCCCCGGAGGGTTGTGTCGGTTCCCCAGCCCGTCGGCAGATCGGGCAATCTTGAATCGTTGCTTGGCGACCGAACCGAACTCGACGAACAACTGCGAGCCGGAATCATCTCAGCGGCGGGGGGACTCGGCCTCGAGATCAACTCGGTAGCCGTGCGTGACCTTATGTTGCCAGGCGATTACAAACGGATGCTTTCCCAGGTAGTCGAAGCCCGTTTGCAGGGCCAGGCAGCGTTGGAGCGGACCAGGGCCGAAACGGCTGCGCTGCGGAACCTGGCGAATGCGGCGGCGCTGGTCAAGGACAACCCGGCATTGTTTCAGCTTCGGCTGTTGGAGCAGATGGCCAGTTCGACTGGCAACACGTACGTGATCAACACCGATCCTCCGGTGAGCTGAGAGTTCTGACGCGAATGAGGGGCCGGTGAGGCCCCTCATTGCTTTAGGCGATTGCTAAGCGGTCTTCGGTCTGACGGAAGACCGGCGGCGCTGCCGATCGGACAAGCGTCTGAACAGCAGTGCCCTCTGTTGCCGACGTTCTTGCTTAGCGGGCCGAGGCTTTGGCAGCCGTTCGTGCTGAAAGGCCACGAGATCTTGTGCTCTTACGTACATGGTCATTACCCCTTCGTCTCCTCGCCGACTCCGATTCCCCAAAGCCGATGTCCATAGGAGCGCAACGACCCGTCTCTGATACATGCAATTCCGAGATATGTTCAGCAGGCGGTAAACGCCTTTGGCTATGGTTGAAAATGGGAAAAGAAGTCCGTATTTAGTTGTCGGCTGTTGTGTCCCTTAGTAGGAGTGGGCGCGGTCGGCGCCCGCCGGACGAGGAGGAAACATGCCGACGGAATCCCAGCTATTTGCCGAGACCGGACCAGGGCTACCGGACTTTTACGAGACCCTTGATCGTCCACCGGGCGACATTGACGTTCATGGTCACGACGAACCGCTCAACTACCGATATGTCGGCGGAGAGGTCTTCATTCGAGCGCAGGATCAAGATGCCGTCTTGGAGTTGCTTTCCGGCGACGGTATTGACGTGAGTTCGATCTCGGAACCAGAATCAATGGCAGCATTGCCGCCACCACCTGGACCGGATGAGAGCCCTGACCATGGCATCCCCGCGGGCGAGGCTTCAGCAACCGATAGGGACTTCGGGAGAGTACGGCTCTCGTTGGAGGAACCTAGGGCAGTACCCGATGCGGTCGACAGCCTGATCGCAGCGAACTTTAAGGCGTCACCCCACCACGTTTACGCAACGGGAAACCACACTCAGTTCGGGCCAGCTGACGCCCCGGAATCGATAAGTAAGCCCATGTGGGCCTCCAACTTTGTGGAACAAACGGCACCGACTGGTTCGCTAGCTGTCATCATCGACACTGGACTTCTGGAGAAGGACAACACCGATTCCTTCCCGTTCAAGCACGTCCTCCGCAACCCACACGACAGGGAGGAGACGAGGCCTACCCCGGTCGCGGGTAATGTCCCCCCGTACGTCGGCCACGGTACGTTCGTGGCAGGTCGACTCCTTCAGGAGAGTCCGAAGTCACGGATCGTCATGGTTAGGCCAGAAAATATGTGGGAGACGGCCGACGGCGAGAGTCTGGCAGTCAAGGACGATGACCTAGCGATGGCTTTGCTAAGAGCACTAGGGAGAATCGGGGACTCGAAGGCCGTCGTGATGAACATGTCGTTCTCAGGTTCAGCGCACTCCGGGGACTCACTGACAGAGTTCAGCAATATGCGGATGATGCTCGATGTCTGGCTCGCTCAAGGAACGGTGCTTGTTGCTGCGGCTGGCAACAAGCACAGCAAGAATGAACACTTTCCAGGAGCGTGGAAGGACGTGATTTGCGTGGGCGCGACGGACTCTCAAGGGGCCACGACCGACTACTCCAACTATGGGAGTTGGGTTGACGTCGAAGTGCTCGGAGACGATACGCAAAGCTGGCATATAAAGGACCGAGGTGGGTGGCGCATCGAGGTTCCCAGCGCAGCAGTAACTACCCCCAGGAGGCGGCACTACGCAGCTGGTCCTTGGCACGGTTATGCAAAGTGGAGCGGAACGTCATTTGCAGCTCCTTACGTTGCGGGCAAGATAGCTAGCTACGGATGAGGTAGTGTCCGAGACTCCATGCGATAGGTGCCTTATCAGGCTAAGCGAGGCCTTGGAGATGGTTACCCGCAACACCGGGGACCCGGGCACGTTGCTGGCGTCTGTCGAAGAAGTATGTCTCGCCGACCCCTCCGTCAGGGCGCTCGTCGGGCGGATTGTCGGCACCCATCAGCGCAACCTGGGAGAGCTAGCCGCCAGCATCGATACGCTGACCCACGCACGCCGAGCAGCGACCGAAACCAGTCAGATCGATCTTGCCGACGAGATCGCTATCACCCTGGCGGGGGCACATGCCATGGCGGGGGATACGGCTTTCGCCGAAGAGATCGTTACTGAAATTGCCGATCGGCCCGATGACATGATCGGGTTGAAGGCTAGAGCGCAACTGGGAGCCTTCGCGTCGTACGTCGGCGACGTGCCACGGCAGGTTGCCATTCTCGAAGGACTGGCTGAAGCCTTCGTGGAGCACGAGGAGTTCGAGTGGGCAGCTCGTTCATTTGCCAACTACGGCTGGGGGCTTTTCCAGCTCGGCCGAGCCCGGGAGAGTCTTGAACCGCTGGAGGAAAGTCGACGGATCTGGTTGGAGCTCGGTTCGCCGGAGATGGCCTCCCAACCGCTCAACCATGTGGCAGTGGCCTACGCGGTACTCGGCAGGCCCAGTGAGGCGCTGGCTGCGATTCGTCTCGCGAACGCTGGTCGGGAGCTGACGCCGGATGATCGGCACGGTCTCATCGAGCTCTACGAACAGGCCGGACTCGTCGACGACGCTCTCCTGCAGGCCACGGCTGATCGGGCCGAGTCGACAACATCCCGAGATCGAGGACTTGCCGAATCGTATTTGGCCCGCTTGTCGTACACAGTCGGACGCTACGAACAAGCAGCGGAGTCTGCCGAGCGAGCGGTCGTTCTTCTAACGGATGCCGACGCTCATGATCTGGCGGCCGATGCTGCCGTGGTGGCGGTGGCCGCGCGGCAACGGCTCGATCGCACCCGTCTAGGCGATCTCGAACGGCTTGACGCGGTTCCGGCGGAGACGAGAACCGGACGATTCGCCCGGATCGTGAAAGGTGACATTCTCGTTTCGGCTGGTGACCTTGACGGAGCTCAGCGGCACGTGGATGCGATGGGATCGGCCGAGGTGGGGCTCGTCGGGCGACTTGAAGCCGATCGCCTTCAGGCACGGATCCTTGATGAGCGGGGGGACCACGCCTCTTCAGTTGCGAAGGTCAGAGAATCGTTGCGCAGCCTGGGCGACCTGGCGGCCACCCTGACATCGACCGACCTAACCGTGGCCGCTCGTAGTTTGGGTGCCACCCTTGCCGAGTTCGGAATCGGCGTAGCCCTGCGTCAGCGTGACGTCAGTGCGTTAGTGGGGATCATTGATGACCTGCGCGTCATCGACGCACCTCCTGAGGTCCGACCATCGCCCGAGGTGTCCGAGCTGCTGGCGACATACCGTCGATCGAGACGGGCGACCGCCACCGACCTCGCCGACGTCGAGCGAGAGTTGCGGGAAGCCATCCGGCGGTCCGCCACCGGCGCTCGAACGCGGGCGTCGACTCTGCCGTTCGACGCAACGGTCGCCGAACTCGGATCCCGCCAGCTCATCATGTTCTTCGAGCACGCCGACGACATCTACCGGGTTGACGCCAACGTCGATGATGCAGTGATAGAACCCATTGGGAAAACCCAAGAGCTCGAGACACTGGCGGCCAAGATCCGAATGCGATTGGTTTCTCTCCTTGCCGGCCCGACCCTTGGAAGCGATCACCTGGCAGGACTGATGGCCACGGTTGGGCGTCTCGGTGATCTACTTCTCGGTTCGGTGTCGTCAGATGAGGTCGTTCTCCTTCCACCACCGTCGGTCTTCGGCGTTCCGTGGGCCACACTGCCAGCATTCAGTGAGACGTCGATAGTCGTCAATTCGAGTTGGTCCGGGTGGGTCCACGCCAACCAGCAATCGCAGGTTGACGACCTGGCCTGCCTGTTCGTCGCCGGCCCGGATCTCAGGGCCGCGGTGGCCGAAGTTGATGAACTCGCCGACTCGAATCTCGGAGACCTAGGACTCGCTGGTTCCGATGCCACCGGGGAGGCGGTGAAGCGAGCGCTACCGACCCGGCGGCGGGCACACCTGGCCGCCCATGGCCTGGTCCGGCCCGACGCGCCGGTGCTCTCACAACTGGTGTTCGCCGACGGACCGCTAACGCTGTACGAGATGCAGGGTTCGATGCCGGCTGAGCTGATCCTGTCAGCGTGTTCGGTCGGGCGTGAACGAACCTACCGTGGTGGGTTGGCGGTCGGTTTCCCGGCGGTGGCATTGGCGAGTGGCAGTCGGTCGGTCGTCGCCCCCGAAGTCGATGTTCCCGATGGTGCAACCCGACGGGTGATGGTTCGTTATCACGAGTTGCGGCGGGGTGGATTGCAGTCGGCGGCAGCGTTACAGCAAGCTCGTCAGGATCTGTCGAGAACCGACCCGGCGGCCTGGCTCACCGCGCTGGCATTCAACGCTTACGGGGCTTGATTGCCGACGTCTCGCATCGTGATGGTCACGCCATTGTCAAACTCGAGCACAACATCGATGGGTTCGTCGGTGGAAGGAAGCACCGCCGAGAACATGCCGTCCTCGTCGATCCGCACCAATTGACGGTGCGGCCCCGCCTTGACGAGGGTCCAACCTTCGCCGGCCGGATCTGCGAACCCGGTCACCCGAAGGTCCACACCTCGCTCGACGGTTATCTCGACACTGTGGCCCGAGGCGAGATAGCGAGTCCGCATGCCCGGATCGTCGCTTCGCATGGCCGCCGACTCGACAGCCACCTGCTCGGCGAGCCAACGGTCGGCGAAGTGCAACGAGAACATGGCTTTGGCCATAATGTCGGCTTCGGCTGGCACCGGAGAAGCCGCATCTGAAGTGTCTCGGAGTTGCTGTCGGAACCCGTTCGGATCGGTTTCGTTGGTCATGGTTGTTCTTTCATTGTTGCAGCGAGCTTGGCGCGTAGCCGCGCCACCGTAGGACCCACGCTCCCTGCTGGAATGCCGATGACTAGGTCCATTTCGCGGTAGCTGGCCCCGTGTGCCCACAGGGTGACGATTTGTCGTTCGCGTTCGGTCAGGTCTTGAAGGGCAGCGTCGAGTGTTGCGATGTCCAAGTGCAGGAGGGCTTCCTCGTCTGGCGGAACA
This sequence comes from Acidimicrobiia bacterium, assembly GCA_029881355.1. Lineage (GTDB taxonomy): Bacteria > Actinomycetota > Acidimicrobiia > Spongiisociales > JAENVV01 > JAENVV01. The sequence continues at coordinate 6,115 of JAOUMT010000035.1, forward strand.
TCGTCGGTCTCGCATTCGAGGAGCACGTCGAGCGGGACCGTCCGCCCGGAAACCCGGCCCAGATTTATGCACTGGTTGCGCGCCACAGTCGCCAGCCACGATTTGACGGCGTGCGGATTACGGTGGCGTCCGAGATAGTCGAAGAAGGTTGCCCAGGTGGTTTGAAAGATGTCTTCGGCGTCGGCGCCAGTGACACCGGCGTTGCGGATGACCCACCACACGAGACCTTTGTACTCTGCGTACAAATGGTCGAAAGCGGCCTGATCGCCGTCGACGATCGCCTCGTAGCGAGCGGTGAGATCTCCCCACATAGCTCTGACCCTAACGATTCTGTTTTGGTTGTGGTCGTGATCATTCATTTCTCGTCCGCATCTGGGGATCGCGTAGGCGGATCACCCCAAACATAAGATGGAGAATCGGGTCACCTGATACAGATTCGGTGGATGGGCATGGATCGGCACGCCGTTCTAGGGACCACCGCACCCGATATCGGGCACTGGAACCCGGGGTTCAACCCTGGGTTCCGGCGTTCATGACTTGATGCGTTCGAGTGGTTTCTTCGAAGCGGGGTGGTAGACGCCCGGCTCGCGACTCATCCGAATGACCTTCTGCCATGGCCGGGTCAAATATCCGAACGGGACCGTGATGATGTGCACGAGCCTGGTGAACGGGAACACCACCAGAAACGCGAATGCGGTCAGCACGTGCGTCTTGATCACCCATGGCAACGCTTCGACCAATTCGGGCCGGGGCTGGAATATCAGCAACGACCGCACATAAGGAACGAACACCGCGGTGCCCCAGAACGAACCCCATCGGTAGCCAATGGCGGTCCACAGGCCGGTGATGATCGCAACGGCAATGATGCCGAGCACCACCATGTCGGCACGGGTCGTGACCGCCCGGACTCGAAGGTTCGTCATCCGCCGGTACAGCAAGATCCCGAGCCCCACTCCGGCCCAGACGGCCAGCGCGATGCCGGTCGCCTCAAGTAGGTACAGGCGGACCGGCGCACCGTTCCAATAGTCGATCCCATCCGGGATGATCAGCACGACCAGGTGCATAACCAGGATGACCGTGATGCCCCAGTGGAACGACACGGAACCCCAATACAGCTTGCGCTTTTCGAGGAGTTGTGACGACAACGCCGAGACCGAAAATGGGTGGCGTCGCCACCGAATAATCGTCACCACGATCGCCAACGTCGCGGCGACGTAGGGAAACACAACAAACAGCAGATTGTTCATCGGGGAGCTCCAGCTTCATCGTGGTTGTCGGCTGCTTCGGACTGTCCAACCACCTCGGCGGTGGCGGCCAGAAGATGTCGGTATGGGTTGGCCGACTCTGCCTTCTTCAGGGTGGACCGCATAACCCCGATCGCCTTGGGAAGGTCGGCCATCAGGTCGGGGAGGGGAGATGGGGTCGCGTCCAGGTAGCGAAGCACCGGATCGAGGTGATCAGGCAACTCGCCATACAATTCGACTCCGAGGCGTTCCATGTCCCGTTTCAGGTCGGCCATGAATTCACCTCGCCGGTAGTTCTCGCCCCACAGCACATACCCCACGTACGGGATGAAGAGGGGGGAGAGGTCGAGCGTGCGGGTGTGCAGCTCTTCCCACTCGCCCAGCTCAAGTTGTCCGATCGCCGCCACGAATCGGCGCATGTGTTTTCCGACCGGGCCGTCGAGCTCGTCTACCGCCCCGATGAGGGCCTCGCGGCTCGTCGGGTTGGGGTATCGATAGCCGGCGGCCACCACGGATCCTGGCCGCAGAGTGGTTGGGGACGAACCCATCAGGCGCCCCTCCTTGGAGATTCGATCGGCCCGAACCCGGTGGCCCCCTTGTAGGCGAGAGGATCATTGAGCGTCTCGATCGACATCTCCCGGTGATAGGGCGGTAGCACGAACCGTTCCTCAATCGTGGGGATCGTGGTCAGTTTGTAGATGGCTTCGACCTCTTCGGGCGTGGTGCCGGCCGCCTCCAGCAGCGCGAGGGTTGACTCGTTTATTTCACCGTCGACGCTTTGGCGGCGTTTGTAGGTGCGGACCGCCAGCATCTTCTTCAACACCTTGCGGATGACCTCTTCATCGCCAACCGAGAACAGATTGGCCAGGTACTGAACCGGAAGCCGGGCCTTGTCGAGATCCTCGAGGAGTTCAAAATCCTCGCGTTCGTCCGGAAGGTCGAGGCGGGTGAGATTTCCCTCGATGGAACTGATCACCGGTGACAGCGGAGGGATGTAGAACATCATCGCTGCCGTGCGATATTCGGGGTGCAGCGGCAACGCCATTCCCCACACCTTGACGAACTGGTAGACCGGCGAACGACGGGCCGCGTCGATCCAATCCGACTCGATTCCTGCGGCCGCCGCGGCAGCCACCACCTGTCCATCCCAAGGGTCGAGGATCATGTCGAGTTGGGCGTCGAGCAGTTGATCCTCGGGCATGGAGGCGACGTCGGCGATCTTGTCGGCGTCGTACAACAGCACCCCCATGTAGCGGATGCGACCAACGCACGAATGGGCGCAGGCGGGCGCCTGGCCCGTTTCGAGGCGCGGGAAGCACAGGATGCACTTCTCAGATTTGCCGGTCGACCAGTTGTAATAGACCTTCTTATAGGGACAGGCAGCCACACACATCCGCCACGCCCGGCACTTGTCCTCGTTCACGAGCACTACGCCGTCTTCGCTGCGCTTGTAGATGGCGCCGCTCGGGCAGGCGGCGACACAGGCAGGGTTGAGGCAGTGATTACAGATCCTCGGTAGATAGTTGAACACCACCCGCTCGATTTCGCTCATCTGATCGCGGATTGCTTCGTCGATGCCGTTCATACTCGGGTCATTGGCGGCGTATACGTCGGAGCCACCGAGATCGTCATCCCAGTTCGGACCCGACGTGATCTCGATCGGCTGCCAGGTGATCTTCGAAACCGGCTCGGCCGTCGGCTGGTGCTCACCCTGGGGTGAGTCGAACAAGTCGCCGTACTTGAAGGTGAACGGTTCGTAGTAGTCGTCCAGCTCGGGAAGAGAAGGGTTGAAGAACAGTTTGGCAATCGCAGCTGGCTTCGACTGGAGCCGCAGTTTCAGGCGACCTTTCTCATCACGTTTCCAGCCACCCTTGTAGTGATCCTGGTCCTCCCAACCGGTGGGATAGCCGGTCCCGGGGCGGGTTTCTACGTTGTTCCACCACATGTATTCGGCACCCTTGCGGTCGGTCCACAAGTTCTTGCAGGCCACCGAACACGTATGACAGCCAATGCATTTGTCGAGGTGGAACAACATGCTCATCTGGGCACGCACTCTCATGGTGTCACCTCCCCGGTGTAGCTGGGTTTGTCGATCCTGCGCAGATAAACGAATGTGTCGCGGTTGACGCCCGTCGGTCCCCAATAGTTGAAGGCGTACGTGAACTGGGCGTAACCGCCACTCATGAGGACTGGCTTGAGACGGGCCCTGGTGAGCGAGTTGTTCATGCCGGCCCGTTTGTTACGTCGAGGCGAGATCGGGATGCCCACGGTCCGTTCGGTGGCGTGATAGACGAAGATGGTTCCCCGGGGAATCCGGGCGGAAGTCGTACACCGCTGAACGAACACGCCGTTGTCGTTGTAGAGCTCCACCCAATCGTTGTCGACGATGCCCAGGTTGGCGGCATCCTTGTTATTGATCCAGACCGGATAACCACCCCGAGATAGCGTCATCATGCGATCGGTCTCCGAATACGTCGAGTGGATCGACCATTTGCCGTGCGGCGTGATGTAGTTGAACAACTGACCATCCTGGCCTTCGGCGAGCGATTCCTCGGTCTCGGACAGCATGGCGTGATCCGGTCGTGGCTTGTACACGGGCAGGCTCTCGCCCCACGCCAGGTACTGCTCATGATCTAGGTAGAAGTGCTGGCGGCCGGTAAGGGTTCGCCACGGAACGAGGTCCTCGACGTTGAGCGTGAACGGGCTATAAGCCCGACCCTTCCCGATCTTGCCACTCCACGTAGGCGTGGTGAGGATCCGCCGGGGCTGGGCGACAATGGTGGCAAAGTTGGTCCGGATGTCGCGTTCGCCGGCTGCCAGATGGGTAAGACTCAGTCCGGTCTTGGCCTCCTCGGCCTCGAAAGCCCGGTGGGCGAGCTCGCCGTTGGCGGCCGGGTCGAGCGCCAGGATCGCTTCGGCAACTTGGCGTCCTCGCTCAAGGGATGGCATGACCGGGCTGTCTGCCGTTTCCCGGGCTCCGGGCTGTTGACGAGCGAGTTCGTCGTAGAAGTCGGTCACCGGAATGGTCAGTCCGTGGGCCGAAACGCCGTTCGTTCGAACCCCGTCGCCCAGGTTGGTCATCTTGTCGTAGATCCGCTGGTATTCGCGTTTGACGACTTTGAACTTCGGCATGGTCTTGCCAGGGATCGCCTCGACCTCGCCGGTCCGCCAGTCGGCCACCCGGGTCTGGGCAAGCTCGTCTGGGGTGTCGTGCACGAGCGGCTGCATGACAACGTCTTCGACGACGGTGGGCAGATTGCCAGCCGACAGCTCGGACACCTTCTTGGCGATGGCCTTGAAAATGTCCCAGTCGTCCTTCGACTCCCAGGCGGGTGGTACCGCCGCTTGCATCGGGTTGATGAACGAATGCATGTCGGTGGTGTTCAGGTCGTCTTTTTCGTACCAGGTCGCCGCGGGAAGGACGATGTCCGAATACAGGGCAGACGTGTCCATGCGGAAGTTGAGATCAACGACCAGATCCATCTTGCCGATGGGAGCGTCGGGCCGGACCGTTACCTCGGCCACCCCGTGGTCGTCCGGTTCGGCGGCAATGGCCGTCGAATGGGTTCCCAGGTAGTGCTTGAGGAAGAACTCGTGGCCCTTGGCGGACGTGCCGATGGCATTGCCACGCCAGATGAACCATGTGCGGGGCCACGACTCGGGGGCGTCCGGGTCGTCGATGGCGAACTCGACATCGCCTGACTTGAGTCCGTGCACGACGTGTTTGACGACGGCCTCGTCGGTCTCGGCACCCAGACGGCGGGCTTCTCGAGCCAGATTGATCGGGTTCTGCTTGAACTGCGGGAAGAACGGTAACCACCCCTGGCGGACTGCACGGGCCTGATGGTCGATCGTGTGATCGAATCGTTCGGGGTGGTTGTCCGGCAGGGAGTCGTATTCGCGGTAGCCCCGTTCGTAGCGCCACTGATCCGAGTGCACGTAGTGGAAGGAAGGGGTGTTTTGATGGCGGGGCGGCATGCCCCAGTCGGCGCCCATGGCAATGGCGCCCCAGGAAGCGTGGGCGACCACCTTCTCCTGGCCGACATAATGGGCGAGGCCCCCGCCGTTGACTCCCACCGAGCCGGTCAACATCAGGGCGGTGATGGCCGAGCGATACAGCAGGTTGTTGTGGTACCAGTGGTTGGCGCCGGCGCCGATGATCACCATGTTCTTGCCCTTGGTGAGCTCGCCATTGCGACCCCATTCTCTGGCGAACTTGATGAGCGTGTCACGGTGGATACCCGTGTACTGCTCCTGCCAGGCTGGCGTGTAGGGCACGTCCTCGTCGTCATAGCTCTTGGCATCGAACCCGGGCAGGCCGCGCTCGACTCCGAAGCGAGCCATGAGCAGGTCGAAAGTCGTCGTTACCTTGATGGGGCCGTCGGAGGTTTCGATGATTCGGACCGGGACCGAGCGGACGATCGTGCCGTCGGCTCCGAAGAAGTCGAGTTTGACTTCGATCACCTCGTCGTACTGGTCGATGAAACTGAGTTGCGGCTTGATGGCTTCGCCGGTGACGGCATCCTCGAGCTTCAGGTTCCAGTTGCCCTTCGTCTCTTTGGCCCACCGGTCACCAATGGCGCCGTTCGGCATGCGAGGCGCGTCGGTGGCCTCGTCCCACATGAGTAGCTTCCAGTCGCCGTTTTCGATGTCTTCATAGGTTTCCAAAACGTTGGCGCGCACGTATTGGCCGGGGACCCCGTCGTCGACCCTGACCAGGAAAGGGAGATCGGTGTACTGCTTGGCGTAATCCTGGAAATAGGGGACCTGTCGCTGGACGTACATCTCTGTGAGCAGTACATGGTCGACAGCCAGCCAGAAGGCGGTGTCCTGGCCCGGATTCGAGGGAACCCACCAGTCGGCGTACTTGGCAACTTGCGAGAAGTCGGGGCTGAACACGACCAGCTTGGCGCCGGCGTGGCGCACTTCGGCGATGAAATGGGTGTCAGGAGTCCTCGTCATGTTCAGGTTCGATCCGACCACCGCAATGAACCGCGAGTTGTACCAGTCGGCCGATTCCGGGACGTCGGTCTGCTCGCCCCAAACCTCCGGTGAGGCGGGCGGAAGGTCGCAGTACCAGTCATAGAAGCTCATGATGGCGCCACCGATCAGCGACATGAACCGACTGCCGGCGGCGTAGCTCACCTGCGACATGGCGGGAATCGGCGAGAAGCCGGCCACCCGATCAGGTCCGTGCCTTTTGATTGTGTGAACCGTCGAGGCGGCGGCCATTTCGACGGCTTCGTCCCAGCTGATCCGGCGGAATCCGCCCTTGCCGCGAGCCGTTTGATAGCGACTCCGCAGTTGCGGATCGTCCTGGATGCGCGCCCAGGCCGCCACCGGGTCGTCAAGCGATTCCTTCTTGGCTTTCCGGTACATGTCGATGAGCACGCCCCGGGCGTAGGGATACTTCACTCGGATGGGCGAATACAGGTACCACGAATACGAGATGCCCCGTTGACAGCCGCGCGGCTCATAGGGAGGAAGGCCTTCTTCGAGCTGGGGGTAGTCGGTGGCCTGCAGCTCCCATGTGACGATGCCATCTTTGACATAGACCTCCCACGAGCAGCTGCCGGTGCAGTTCACGCCATGGGTGGTTCGGACGCGCTTGTCGTGGGCAAACCGGTTGCGATAGAACTCTTCCCACTTGCGAGCAGCCGGGTCGACGGTTTCGCTGATCCAAAAGTCGTTCATGGCTTGCTCCTCAGTCGCTCGACGTACGTTCGTCGCAGTCCTGCGACGCAATAGCCAATCCGCCAAAGAGGACTGCAGCACCCGCCAGTCCCCAGGCCGTAATGAAATCTGTGTTTGAAGTAGGTGTTTGGGTGCTCGCTTCGGCCAGGTAGGCGACGACGTCGACGACCTCCTGTGCGTCCAACGGTTGCTCCGAGAAAATGGGTGTCATCACAGGTGACGGTGCTGCGGCCAGCCAGCCAACCAGTCCAGCTTCGCCGCCCAGGCGATCCAACACATGGGTGAGGTCGGGCCCCATGGTCGGTCCGCCAAGTCCGTCCACGGTTCCGGCCACATGACATGCCGCGCACGCCGGCCCACCGTTGTTGAATGAGGATGACCCGACAAATAGTGCAAGACCCCTGGCAGGGTCGGCGGGTCCGGCCGTTCCGGGCGAGCCTGAGTCAGGCGGAGGTGCTTCGGCCAACGTCGTGACATACGCGACCACCGCGGCCATTTCCGCGTCGGTCAAAGTGATGGCATCCATCGTGTTGTCGTACGGAACTCCGAGCACCTCGATCGGGCCCGAGAGTCCCTCGCGGATGATCTTCTCGACATAGGCAGCGTCGGTGGCGGCCGGGTTGGCGGCCAATGGAGGGAACGTGCCGGCCACGCCTTGCCCGAAAGCCTGGTGGCAGGAGGCACAATTGTCCGCGAAGATCTCGGCACCGTCGAGTGCCGGCTGGACGGCGCTGGCGGTGGCGTCGGCCGCCGGGGGAGCCTCGATCAAGGCCGCGGTACCGAGCACCGCAAAGAGCCCCACCAAAACAACTTGGGCGGTCCGGGTCATGAAGCTGTCCTCTCCTGAGTTGTGGCGTGGAGAACTGGCGTTTTGGCGAGTTCTATGAGCAGGGCGGCGCGCCCTCGAACCCACGCCTCGTGCATGGGGCACTGGTCGGCGTCGCTACAGGGGGTGCCTTGAAGAACGCATTTGCCGTCGACGGTTGGACCTTCGACGGCTTCGATAAGCGAGAGCACCGAGATCGGAGCCAGCTCTACGGCCAGCCGATAGCCCCCGGTCGGGCCGCGATCGGATGTCACCCAATCTGCGTCAACCAGCGGCTTCATGATCTGGGCAATGAAGGACGGCGTGGTATCGATCAGTACGGCAAGATCCTTGCCCTTGATCGGAGCGTCGGTGGTGTCGAGCACCCGAAGCGCCTGGAGTGCCAGATGCGTTTTGCGGGTCGTCTCCAACCTCACTCGATCGCCCCCTTGGGTTCGGCGAGGGGGATCCGTCCGTTCATGAGGCCGCCATCCCGTCGGCGAAGGCGTCTTGTGGCTCCTTGAGGAACAGCATCACGTAGATGAAGCTGAACGCAGCTCCGGCGGCCAACACGAAGAAGAACGTTCGGGCATCTACCATCGAGTAGAGCACCAGATAGATCACCGCTCCAACATTGCCGAACGCCCCGGCCATTCCGGCTACTTGGCCCGTCATGCGACGGTTGATGAGCGGGATGATCGCGAATGTGGCTCCCTCGGCACCCTGCACGAAGATCGAGCAGGTAACGGTGATGAGGATCGCCAACCAGATCGGCCAGGCCGATTCGATGAAGCCCATGCCGAAGAATCCGAGCGAGATCCCCACCATGTAGCCGGTCATGACCATCTTGCGGTTTCTCAGTTTGTCCGAGATGAGCCCGCCCAACGGTCGGGCGAACAGGTTGACGAACGCGAAGGATGAGGCGATGAGACCTGCCGCCGCCGGTGTCACTTCAAACGTCCCTTCGAAAAACGCCGGCAGCATGGAGACCACGGCCAGCTCTGCTCCAAAGTTCGCCACGTAGGTCGTGTTCAGTGCGGCCACGCTGGCGAACGGGTACTTGTCCTCTTCGGCTACTCCCGCCTTGAGGATCGGCAAGTTGACCTGGAGCGTCTTGAGTACATGGACGCCATAGAAGATGGCCAACCCGCCATAGATCAGCCACAACATGTTGCCCGAGATGAGGGCGGAGGTGGTTCCGTCGACGTCGGTGATTTCGATACGGCTGATGCGCCAAGCCAACAGGCCGAGGGCGCCGAAGATCGGGAATGACCACAAGATGTATTGGACGAGGTCGCCGTAGGAACTGACGGTCATTGGCTGGGTCTTTTTGGTTCCTTGGAACTCGACACCTTCTGGGGTGTCGCGCACTGCGAAGTAGTAGAAGATGCCGTACAGCAGGCCAACGAGTCCGTTGAGAAAGAGCGCCCAGCGCCAGCCGTCTGAAACGTTGAACCACTTCTCGAGGAAGGTCAGCGCAAACCACGGCAGCGTCATGGCCGCCCACGCCGATCCGAAGTTTCCCCATCCGGCGTAGAAGCCTTCGGCCCGCCCGATCATCTTGGGTGGGAACCATTGGGCGACCATACGAATACCGACGACGAATCCCGCTCCGATGGTTGAGAGCAGCAACCGAGAGACCATTAGCTGGGTCAGCGTGTTACCGAAGGCAAAGGCGAAGGCCGGGAATGCCATCGTGATGAGTAGGCCGGAGAACACGATTCGGGGCCCGTAGCGATCGATAAGTGCCCCAACGACGATCCGGGCAGGAATCGTGAGGGCTACGTTGATGATGGCCAGGACCTTGAGGTGTTCGGGGGTGAGCCATTCGATTTCCCGAAGCATGGTCGTGGCCAGCGGGGCCATGTTGAACCAGATATAGAAGGTGATGAAGAACGCAATCCAGGTCAAGTGGAGCGTTCGGATCCGCTCTTGCTTGAAGTCGATCAACTCCGGCCGCTGCATGCACTCTCTCCTTGGCGGTCCCTGCCGGGTCGTTCGACCGGCAATCGTGGTTGCCCTATTTCTGAGTTTCTCAGTTGTTGACTACACAAATCGCAAGGTACCTTTGCGCTCGTTTGGCGGACCAGTGCCGAAGGTCCCATTTGGGTGCTGTGGCGCGTGAAAACGGCTCATGGGTTCTGGTACTCGGCCTTCGGACCCAGGTAGTACCACCAGTTGAGAAACAGACAGATGGCATAGAACCCGGCGAAGGCGAACAGGGCCACTTCCGGCGTAGTCTTGGTGATCTGCTCCCCGAATTCTTGGGGTACGACGAAGGCTCCGTAGGCGGCCACAGCGGACGTCCATCCCAGCACCGGCCCCGCCTGCTCCTGGTCGAACACGATGGCGATCGTGCGGAACGTCGATCCGTTGCCGACCCCGGTGGCGGCAAAGAGCACCAGGAACAGCAAGAAGAAGGGAACGAAGAAGTCTTCTGGGGTGGCCGACTGGTACGCCTGCTTCATGAAGTAGGCAACGCCCAGGGCGCTTGCGATCATCACTACCGACACCCACTGCGTCACGCGGGCGCCGCCGACCTTGTCGGCGATCCAACCGCCAATTGGGCGGATGAACGCTCCGATGAACGGTCCCATCCAGGCGAACGTGAGCGCCGATGGGCCATTGGGGTTCACGAGATCGTGGACCATGACTCCGTCGACCATCACGTGCTGGAATCCGAAAATGACTTTGATCGCCAGAGCGAAGCCAGCCGAATATCCGATGAAACTGCCGAACGTCATCGTGTAGATGACACTCATGATCCAGGTGTGTTTGTTCTTGAAAATCTTGAACTGACGTTCCAGGTTTGGCTTGATATCTCCTGGCAGCCGCCGCAGGAGAACCACCGTTCCCCAGACCACGGCGATGAGTACCGGATACTTGGCCCACGTCCACCCGAGTCCGGTGGGACTTGGCAGGATCACGAAGAGTCCGGCCACAGCCGGAATCGACGCGAGGCCAAGCATGCCGCTGATCTTGCCGAACGAGTTGAGCGGAGAGCCGATGTTGGGTGACACGTGCTCGGCCCGGATGTTGTCCATCTTGAACCAGCCCAAAAAAGCCAATGGAATCAGGAGTGCCAGCCAAACGAACCCGGCATTGTGAATCCATGTTTCAGAGCCGGCGGCGATCTGGCCGATGAGGGTGCCCGAAGACGTTTCGAGGATCATTGACCCGCCTCCGAAGATCCCCAAGGTCATGACCAGCGGAATCAAGATCTGCATGGTGGTCACACCGGCGTTGCCGAGGCCCGCATTGAGGCCGAGCGAGAGGCCCTGCATTCGTTTGGGGTAGAAGAAGCTGATGTTGGACATGGACGAGGCGAAATTTCCGCCCCCCAAACCCGACAGGAAGGCCAGAACCTGAAAGGCCCAGAGTGGTGTGCTCTGCGACAGCAGCGCAAAGCCGGTTCCGACGGCAGGAATCATCAGCAGGGCGGTGGTGAAGAAGATGGTGTTGCGACCGCCGGCGATGCGGATGAAAAAGCTACTTGGAATGCGGAACGTGGCCCCTGACAGGCCGGCAATGGCGGACAGGGTGAAGAGTTCGGCGTTCGTAAACGGAAACCCCAGGTTGAGCATCTGGACCGTGATGACGCTCCAGTAGAGCCAGACCGCGAACCCGACCAGGAGGCTAGGAATCGAGATCCACAGGTTCCGTTTGGCGATCTTTTTTCCGGTCGACTCCCAGAACTCCTCGTTCTCGACGTCCCATTCGGTGATATCAGCCATACCGATCCTTTCCAGGCTTCGGGACGGCAAGAATCAGCAGGTCAGTTTCGAGATGTCGGCACATGGCTTGCCGGCTTTCGTCGGCTTCCGCACCGTTCTTTTCCGGTCTGCTCGTTCTATCGCCCGCCAGCACCCGCTCTCCAGATTGCTGAGTTTCTCACTAAGAAACTCCCGATCAATATGGTGATTCCGGTCAGATGCGACCAGGGTCGAAGGGCCCGATTCAGCGCCTCGATGATCAAAGGCGCGTTTGATGCGACGCCAGCCGGTGAACGCCGGAGCGAATGAAACCGAGCCGATGGCCGGCGGCCACGACTGCGGTCGCTGTTGACCCGGTCCATTCGGTCAGGGGGTCGGTTCTGCACCCGGTTCCAACCAGTCGGGCCGGTCCGGGGCGTCCTCTCGCCACGAATCCACGTAGAAAGCGACCGCTCGTATCTGTTCGGAGGTTAATGGGCCACCGAAGTCCACACTCCAGGCCGCCATGGCGGTCCCGGGCACGCCATGTGACACGAGGGCGATGATCTGATCGACTACGGCACTGTCGAGGAACTGCTTGGAGTTGAGAGCTGGCGCGTCGATCCCTTCTCCGTCGACCCCATGGCAGGATGCGCAGCCATCGGCGTAGAGGCTTTTCCCTTCGGCTTGGAGGTGGGTCTCCTGCAGTTGTCTTGCCTCGGCCCGAGCGTTTGGCTCGTAGAACCGGTACAGGGGAAAGGCCAGCACGTAGAGCGCCATCAACACGACGCCAGCCCACATCCACCGGTTGGTGGATGAGTCGAGGTCGACGTCAGTGTGTTCAGGCATCAGTGACCTTCTCCAATACATCTCGGTCCGGCGGGTGGTTCGTCGATCGTCTCGGGGCCGAGCGGTCCGCCGGGTGTGACGTTGCTGGGATCGATGACCAGCGTCCCGTCGACAACCGTTGTTGAGAGTCGGTCCATGTTGCGCGGTGACGGACCTTCCCGAAATTCACCGACCCGGTTGAACAACGATCCGTGGCAGGGGCATTCGAATTGTTGGGAGGATTCGCACCAGGGCACGCGGCACCCGAGGTGGGGGCATCTCCATGAGAGAGCGACGACTTGGTCCCCCTCTCGAGTCAGATAGGCGCGGGCGGCTTTGACCTCGACAACTCCGGTGGCCGGAACGGCCTGGGGTGGCAGGGCCTTTACCTGGGCTGACAGGCTTGACGCGGCAGATGGGCGGAGCAGATCCCATCCGGTCCAGGCGCCGGCCGCCGCCATCAGTCCACCGCCGGCAGCCCACAGCCGGGTCAGGAATCTTCTACGGGTCAGGTCGTCGTTGTGTGTCATAGTTCTCCGTACCAATCGATCCATGGCCATACCCATCCCCAGTCGGGTCCCCGGAAAGCGAACCCGATAATGGTCAAGACGATCCAGGCGACCAGGAATATCGTGAATGTCGCTACTGCCACCCGGCGGGTTTTCCCGTGTCGGTCGGGATTGCGGTCGAGGTAGGGCAGGGCCATCGCTCCGAGGATCACGGCTCCCGGCACCAGGATTCCGGCCACGAGTGGGTGATAGTGGCTCAAAAGTTCCTGGAGTCCCGCAAAATACCAGGGGGCTTTTTCGGGATTCGGGGTGACGGCGGGATTGGCGATCTCCCGCAGCGGCGCATCGAAGAAGATGGCCACGAGCAGGACAATGAGCAGCACTGCCAGGGCGGCGACGGCATGGCGTACCAGCAGGTGGGGCCACACCATCACCGATTCTTGTTCTTCAGGGATTTTGCGATCGCCCACCGGCGGCACGCCCGGCACGACCCCGAGAACCCGTTTACCTTCGAAAACGAGGGGTTCTTCAGCCATTACACCGCCTCCTTCTGGTCGTGTTCGGTATCGAGCATGCTGTCCTTGCGCCACCGCCAGAGGTGCACCGCGATGACCACGACGATGATGGTTGGCAGGAGAGCCACATGCAGGACGTAGAACCTGATCAGCGTCGCTGATCCAACTTCTTGACCTCCGATGAGGACGTTGGAAACCTGTTCGCCAATGAACGGCACGTAGGCGGCCATGGACGTGCCGACGGTTACTGCCCAGTAGGCCAACTGGTCCCAGGGGAGGAGATAGCCGGTAAACGACAGGAGCAACGTCAACACGAGCAACACGACTCCGATGACCCAGTTGAATTCTCGGGGAGCCTTGTAGGCGCCGCGGTAGAAGACCCGGGCCATGTGGGCGGCCACCGCCAGGACCATGAGGTGGGCCGACCATCGGTGAACGTTGCGGATGTACTGGCCGAACGGGACTTCGGTCTGGATGAACTGGATGTTGCCGTAGGCGGTGGTGGGCGAGGGCACGTAGAAGAACATCAGGTAAATACCCGACACCACCAATGAACCGAATAGGGCCAGCGAGGCG
>JAOUMT010000192.1 GCA_029881355.1 Acidimicrobiia bacterium
CGATCCTGAGACGGCTACGTCAAACGTGACCGACCGGGTGACGTCTCGAATCGTCAGATCGCCGGTGACGGTGAACGTGAATGAGTCCGTAGGCTCGGTCGGCAGACCGTCGATCGACGTCGGGGAAAACGTGATGAATTCGAAGGTATCGGTGTCGAGAATCGCCCCGCGTACGGTCCTCGTGCGGTTACTCGACTCCGTTTCCAATGTTCGGGCGTTGACCACGACGTCCCCCAAGACCGACGCGGACGGATCGTCAAAGTCGACGAGGATCTCACCGGCTACCTGGTCAGTCGAGCCAGACACGGTGGTGTCGACCCCACGCAGCTCTTCCTGAAGGGCAAAACTGACCATCGACTCAGAAGAAGCGATCGTGAAGGTGGTTGGCGCACCGGGTGCTTCATCGGTCGAAGTAGTTTCCACAGGTTGGGAATCGACAGTCGAGGTGCTTGCCGAAGACGCCGCTATCGGTGGGGCGGTCAATTCGGTCGAGGGGTCTTCGTTGCCGCTCGAATAGAACCAGGCCAGAGCGCCACCCACCACAAGCACTCCAACCGCAATTGCAACAACAACGACGCGTTTCATGACAACTCCCTAACCAGCTTTGGTCACTAGATACGTTTCAGATCACGATCCGGTTCGATCAGCCTAGGAGTGGCTCCAGTCCTAGCCGCTACCACTGACCGCCGCGAAACCGACGAGGGGGCATCCGAACGGGCCAGACCGGACTTCAGCGATCGCTGACCGTGGAGCGTTCGACAATCGTGAGAGACAGGGGAACGTCGTCGACCTCGGCCCCATCGAGGAGGTCGAGTAACGCGGCCGCCCCGAGCTTGCCCGATTCAAACAGAGGCTGGCGGACCGACGTCAACCCGACGTAGGGGGCGAGCTCGACGTCATCGAAACCGACAACAGAGACATCTTCAGGAACCGCGAGTCCCTGAGCAGCCACCGACTCGAGAACCCCAAAGGCCTGGGTGTCGGAAGCGGCAAAGATCGCCGTCGGCCGATTCTCAAGTGACAGCAATTCGCGGGTCAACCGGTGGGCCACCTCGCGGCCAAACGGACCGGTCTTGATGTATTCCGGTCGCGCTCCGAGACCGAGATCGGCCATGGCTTGCAGATAACCGAGCCGACGATTGGTCGACGACCGGAACCCGAGGCCCTGCTCGTCATCATCGCCGATAAACCCGATAGCCCGATGACCTCGATCCAGCAGGTACTTCGTTGCCAACTTGCCGCCCGCAACATCGTCCACCGTCACCGATGGCACCCCGGGGAGGGCGACATCAATGGCCACAGTGCTCACTTCGGCTGCCCGCAGTTCGGCGATGGTTATCTCTGAAAGAGGCAACGAGATCACAATCAATCCGGCCGGTTTCGATCCACCGACGATGGCGGCGATGGCCTGGTCCCGTTGCTCCGGCGTGTCGGCAACCCGAAGCGTGACCTCACGACCCGACGACCGAAAGGCTTCAACCACCCCCTGGAGGCGGGCGTTGACGGACGCCGAAGTCAGGAACGGAACGAGTACACAAATGGCGTCCGTGCGGCCCATCGACAGAGACCGGGCACTCTGGTTGGGCGCGTATGCCAGCCGATCGATCACCTCGAGAACCCGGGCACGGGTAGCGGGAGCTACTCGCTCACGGCCGTTGATGACACGCGAGACCGTGCCTACCCCGACGCCTGCCTCGCGTGCCACGTCCAGAATTGTGGCCACGGGTTGTCCTCCACTCGAT
Organism: Acidimicrobiia bacterium; assembly: GCA_029881355.1. Classification (GTDB taxonomy): domain Bacteria; phylum Actinomycetota; class Acidimicrobiia; order Spongiisociales; family JAENVV01; genus JAENVV01. The sequence goes on from JAOUMT010000192.1 coordinate 1,743, forward strand.
CGACTGGAACCGCTTCCAGAACGGATTCGCTGACCCTATTCCCTGGCCGCGCCGGCGTCAAACCGCCGTCACCGAGGACTGAGTCGTTCGGCGAGATAGCCATCAAGCTGATCCAGCGACACCCGATCTTGTTCCATCGAGTCCCGATCACGGACGGTCACGGCCGAATCGTCGAGCGAGTCAAAGTCGTAGGTGATGCAATAGGGCGTACCGATTTCGTCCTGACGTCGGTATCGACGACCGATCGCCTGCGTGACATCCATCTCAAGTTCGTAGGTACGGCGGAGCCGATCGGCCAGCTGCGTCGCCGGTTCAACCAGTTCTGGCTTCTTCGACAACGGAAGAACGGCTAGCTGGTACGGAGCCAGGCGGTGATCCAAGCGCATGACGGTGCGGGTTTCGCCGTTGACGGTCTCTTCGTCGTAGGCATCGATAAGAAATGCAAAGGTGGTCCTGGTCGCCCCGGCAGCCGGTTCGATCACATGCGGGAAGAAACGCTCATCCGCTTCTTGATCGTAATAGCGCAGGTCCTCACCGCTGTGCTCGGCGTGCTGTTTTAGGTCGAAATCCGTGCGGTTGGCGATCCCTTCGAGCTCGTCCCACCCCCAGGGAAATGCGTATTCAACGTCTGCCGTGCCGGCCGAATAATGGGACAACTCGTCGTCGGCATGCGTTCGGATGCGGAGGTGCTCGGGATCCATACCAAGGTCGGTGTACCACTCATGGCGGGTGCGCAGCCAGTAGTCGTACCACTGCGCCGATTCTTCCGGCCGGCAGAAAAACTCCATTTCCATCTGCTCGAACTCACGCGTCCTGAAAACAAACTGTCCGGGGGTGATCTCGTTTCGAAACGACTTACCGATCTGAGCGATTCCGAACGGCAGGCGAAGCCGCTGAGTCCGGCGGACGTTCTCGTAGTTGATGAATATGCCCTGGGCCGTTTCCGGGCGCAGGTACACGAGGTTCTCATCACTTTCGACCGGACCGAGGTGGGTCCGCAACATCAGGTTGAATTGTTTCGTTTCGGTGAACTGGCCTTTCATCCCACAGGTGGGGCATTGATCGGCGTTGTCGAGCTTGTCGAGCCGATGACGGGCGTTGCAGTTGCGACATTCGACCATCGGGTCCGTGAACACCTCTTCGTGCCCGCTCGCCTGCCAAACCTGCCGAGACTGCAGGATCGCCGAGTCGATCCCGACCACATCGGACCGATACTGCACCATCGACTTCCACCACTGGTTCTTCACATTGCGAAGCACGGCGTTGCCGAGCGGCCCGTAGTCATAAGCCGAGCGGAGTCCGCCGTATATCTCCGACGACTGAAAGACGAACCCACGGCGTTTTGAAAGGTTCACGATTGTGTCAAAATCAGCTGGCATGCAGATCCTCGTTGCGAACCGGCATGTTAGGCCGAACCCACCGGCACCTCCGTCGGTTTCGGCCTCACCGAATCGACTGCCCTGTTTAGGCCATACCGATTCGGACACCTCTCCGGCCAACCCCGGTACGGACGCGCCTCAGGCAGTACCGAACCGCCGCACCCGGCCTTGGTACTCCGCCACCGAATCGACCAGCGCCTGAGCACCGTAGTCAGGCCAGAGTATGTTGGGGAAGACCAGCTCGGCGTAAGCAGCTTGCCACAGAAGAAAGTTGGATATCCGGTGTTCACCCGAGGACCGAACGATCAGGTCGGCGTCCGGCATCCCGGGAATGCCCATCAATGAGCCGATCAACGGTTCGTCGATCTCTTCTGGTCGGAGCTGCCCGTCAGCGACCAGAGCAGCCGCCCTTTTCGCCGCTTGGACGATGTCGGAGCGACCGCCGTAGTTGAATGCAAACACCACATGCAACTGATCATTGTTGGCGGTGACGGCTTCGGCCTCAGCCATGATCTCGCGGTTGCGATCGGGGACTCGAGGGTCGTCAAGCACGCCCATGAAGTGCATCGCGACGTTCTTTTCGTGGAGTTCGTCGCGGCGACGCTCCAAAATGTCTCGATTGAAGAACATAAGGAACTCGACTTCGCTCGCGGATCGACTCCAGTTCTCTGTGGAGAAAGTGAAGGCTGTCAGCCACTTAACCCCCAGGGCCAGAGCACCGTCGATGGCAGAAAAGAGAGCCGCTTCCCCGGCGGCATGGCCGGCCGTTCGCTCCAACCCCCGTGCTTCGGCCCAGCGTCCGTTGCCGTCGAGGATCAAGCCGATGTGAGTGGGGACGTTTGTCAGGTCGACAGAGCTGAGATCCAGATCTTCCGATCCGACGCCTTCGATCATTCCTGCATAACCGACATCGAGACAATCTTACGTTCAAGGTGGTACTCAAGAAAGCGGCGGGTCACGCCCAGTGTCTCCGATGGGGGTACCGCCGACGGTCCCGGGAGGTTCTGGATATCTGAGTCGGCGAGTTCCGCCAGGCGAGCGGTGACACCATCGCGCAGTTTGTAGGCACCCGACGGCGCGCAGGAGCCACAGACCACTCCCCCGGCGTCAAAGCTGAATCGCTCGGCCGACGATGCGCCGCAGCCGGCACATGACCTGAGTGATGGCGCCAGGCCCAATACCCCAGCCACTTTCAGCATGTATACGGTCATCAGGTCGGCGCCGCCCACTCCATCGTTGAGCGCCAGTAAGCCCCGATGCAATAGGAGCAGCAGTCCGGCGCTCGCTTCGTCTTCTTGGGCCACGGCGTCAGCGACCTCCAACATGGTGGAAGCCTCGACGAAACGATCGAGATCGGTTCGGATGTTCGGATAGCTCTCGATCGTCTCGACCTGGGTAATCGTGTCGAGATTACGTCCCTCGTACAGCACCAAATCGACGTGCATGAACGGCTGTAATCGGCCCCCGAACCGACTCTTGGTCTTACGAACGCCTTTCGCCACCGACCGGACTTTGCCATTGGTGGCGCTCAGGAACACGATGATGTTATCCGCTTCGCCGAACGCGTACGTTCGGAGCACAATCCCCTGATCGTGTTTGAGTCCCATGCCTACTCAAACCCGAACCGGTCAAGAATATTCGGTCTCTGTTGCCAGTCCTTTTCAACCCGAACCCGCAGGTCGAGATATATCGAAGTGCCAAATAGCCTTTCAAGTTCTTCTCGCGATTCGGCCCCGGCAGTCTTCAACAATTCCCCGCCTTTGCCGATGATGATGCCTTTCTGCGAATCACGCTCCACAATCGCCTGGGCATCGATATAGAGCGTCCCGTTGGCACGCTCTTCCATCTCCCGAACCCGGACCACCAACGAATGCGGCAATTCATCGCGTAGTCGGTCAAGAAACTTCTCACGAATGATTTCGCCAACCACCAAGTGTTCTGGTTGGTCGGTTGTTGCGTCGGACGGGAAAAACATAGGCCCTTCGTCCAACCGCTCAACGATGGCGTTGCTCAGCGTCTCGACCGCCTCACCGGTGGTCGCTGACGTAGGCACATAGACGTCGAAGTCCCACTCGCTTGCTTCGGCGAGGCGTTCGGCAACTGCGGCAGGCTTGGCTCGGTCGACCTTGTTGATGACGCACAGAACCGGCGATCCGCTGGCCTTGGCCCGTTCGGCCACCCGGCGGTCTCCCGGCCCGACCGGAGCCAGGGCATCAAAAACGACGACCACACAGT
>JAOUMT010000193.1 GCA_029881355.1 Acidimicrobiia bacterium
TCCAATGGACGCTGCCGGTGGTCTGGTTGATGGCGTATATGAAGAAGTCCTGCGATCCGAAGTAGACCCAGTTCCCATACGTCACCGGAGTCGAACGGATGACATCTCCGGCTGCCGCTTTCCAGTAGAACCCGCCAGGCTGATCGACACCTGACGCCTCCGTGACACCTGACCGGGCGAAATCCCCGCCGTCAACCGACGCACCCGTGAGCTTGTCGGCGGGTGCGGGTAACTGAGTTTGCTCGACAGTCAGGGGGATAGTCGACGTTGAAGCGGTCACGATTACGGTCACGGTTTCGCCAGGAGCTGCCGGCGCGTCTCGCTGTAAGGCGAGGGCTGTGACCACGGAGACGGCGATCACGGCAGCAATGCCCGCGGCGATGCCAAGCCAGCGGCTTGCCTTGCGAACCGTTGGACGGCGGCGAACCAGTCCGGATTGATGGCGCTGGGCCGGTGTCAGTAGGTCCCCGGACCCGGCCAGACCGATCGCCGCGAGGGTCTCGTTCAACTCGTCAATGAGACTTGAGTCGTCTGGCCGGGCTTCTGGCGGGTTGGCGGCCAGTGCCGCGGCGACGTGCGGAAGTGCGGTCCACTGCTCCTTGGCGGCGTCGGCGAGGTTGGCAGCCGTCGATTGGGCTTCCCGAACAACGTCGGCCGCGTGCGAGTCTGTCCACAGGTCTGCCGCGTGGGCAGCCCGTATCGCCAGGGTCGGGTTGCCGAGGCTCGACGCAAGTCCGGCCGCCTGGCGGGCCAGCTCTTGGTCGTCCTCGATGTTGGCCCGGTTGATCATGAGGTCGCTCGCCACGTCGAACCAGCGGGCGACGAGTAGTTCGTCGGTGAGGTTTTCGGCGGCGGTTTGGTCCCATGGTTGAGCTTCCGCATGGGAGAGGGCCATTTCCAAAGCGCGACACCGCAGACGCCAGCGCCACCCGTCGGTCCCGGGCGGGCACGCCGCCAAGGCCGCAGTCAGTTGGCTCCGGGACTCGTCGATCTCCCCATTGCCCAACAGGCTCTTGGCCAGGTAAAACCGACTGATGTTCTCCCATTGGGGCACTTCGGTCGCGATGGTTTCCGTCAGGGCCCTGGCAAGATCGGTGGCTTCATCCCATTGTTCGAACCAGACCGCTCCTTCGGTGAGCGCCAGTTGCTTGAGGAACAGGAGCGCACCGTCAGGGTTCACGATTCCGTCGAGTAGGGCGAGTGCTTCGCTCGCCTTTCCGGCCGCGAACAGCGCTCGGGCGTGATAGACCCGGAAAAAAGCGGCGCCGACCGGATTCCCATCTCGTTCGGCCTGGAAGCTCAGGGACGCAAATGCTGCCTCGGCTTGCCTGGCGTAGCCGCGGTCCAGCAGGATTTCGGCTTCATTCTTGGCCGATAGTCGATCTTGGTTGGGATCGGTACGAGCAATGGCTCGACCCTTCTCCAGCGCGGCGTCCGCCTCAGCTGGAAATCCGATCCTCGATAACGTGAGGGCATGCATCGCTAGGAGCGATCCGTATTGGCCAGTCTCATTCTGCTTGACCGCTTCAAATTCGGCGGCGGCCAGCCATCGCTCTGCTTCCTGCGGATGCTGAAAATCGTCAGCCGTGGCCGCACAGAAGCGAAGGGCATTGATGCGGTCGGTGCCCGTGAGCAGGAGGGCAGCCGCCGCAAAGGATTGCCCGGCATCCTCGGAGTTGCCCATGGACTTCTGATGTTGGCCGGCGATGAGGTGGAGTTGACCGAGTTTATCGCCGCCAATATCGAGGCCGTCTGCTGCTCGCAGAGCAGCTGAAGCGAGGTCATGGCGTTCGTCGGTGATGGGACCACCCGCCAGGGCTGCGTCGGCAAGGATCTCGAAACCATCACGCTTCTCGCCGGCATCAACGAGCAGTCTTCCCGCCAGTGCTGGTCGGTCGCTGGCCACTGCCTCGGCGATTTGGCGGCTGATCTGGCTCCGTCGGGCGTTGCTGACCTCCAGTTGGGTTGCCTGCTCGGTTGGACCGTACCCAAGGACGTCATCGACGAGCCATGCTGCCGAGATCAACGTGTCACCAACCGAGAGGACCGTGGCGACCGGGAGTCCGGTCACGGTCGCCAGATTCGCAGCGGATAACGGCGCATTGGCGATGCCTACCGCCTCAGCGACGGTCCTCTGATCACCGGTTAACGTGGTCTCTTGGCTCAATCCGATTCTCTCCCAGTTGCTGCGAAGCATCGTACTCGCGGCGACTTAACGCTCGCTTTCAGAGTGGGTCTTCTGTTTCGCGTCGAAAAAACCGACAACCCTAAGACCGCACCGAGTTGTCTACTGGGATCTGGAAAGAACCGGCTTGTACGGCGGCCGGCTCTTCTCGAAGGCGTCGATGGCATCGGCGTGTCCTAACGTGATTCCGATGTCGTCAAGGCCGTTGAGCAGGCGGTGTTTGATGAAGGGATCGATGTCGAAGTCGGCTTCGAAACCATTGGCGGTTACCTTTTGGCTGGGCACGTCGATGGTGACTTCCGCGTTTGGTTCGTGCTGGGCCAATTCGGTGAGATACGCACACTCTTTTTCAGTCAGCACGACCGGCAGTAGGCCCACCTTGGTGCAGTTGTTGAAGAATATGTCGGCGAATGACGGTGCAATGACGGCTTCGAATCCCCAGTCCTGAATACCCCAAGGCGCATGCTCACGGGAAGACCCTGAACCGAAGTTGGGTCCGGTCACCAGCACCTTGGCGTTCTGGTACTCGGGACGGTTCAATACGAACTCCGGGTTCATTTCTCCGTCGGAGGTGCGACGCCAATCCCAGAACAAATACTGGCCGTAGCCGGTGCGTTCGACCCGCTTGAGGAACTGCTTCGGCATGATCTGGTCGGTATCGACGTGGGCGCGGGGCAGAGGAAGCATGCTTCCGACGATACGTTCAACGGCATTCATGCGAAGCTCCTCACATCCGTCAGGTGACCTGTTACTGCCGCGGCCGCCGCCATACCCGGAGACAGAAGATGGGTGCGGCCCCCCTGCCCCTGGCGACCTTCGAAGTTGCGATTCGAGGTTGATGCGCAACGTTCGCCTGGTGAAAGAATGTCCGGGTTCATGCCGAGACACATCGAACAGCCCGCGTCGCGCCACTCGAATCCGGCCGCTTTGAAAACCTGATCGAGGCCCTCATCTTCGGCTTGTAGCTTCACTAGTCCCGAGCCAGGCACGACCATGGCCGAAACGTGTGGCGAGATGGTTTTGCCCCGGAGGACGGCGGCGGCTTCGCGGAGGTCCTCAATACGACCGTTCGTGCATGAACCCAGAAAGACCCGGTCGATTTTGATGTCCGTCAGGGCCATCCCCGGCGTAAGGGCCATGTATTCAATGGCCCGTTCGGCCGAATCACGCTCGATCGGGTCTTCGATGAATTCGGGAATGGGCACGTGGCCGGTCACCGGCAGCGTCTGTCCAGGGTTGGTTCCCCACGATACGTGTGGCACGAGCTCGGCCGCATCGATGATCATCTCGGTGTCGTAGGTGGCCCCTTCGTCAGTAGGCAGGGACAGCCAGTAGGCAACCGCGGCATCCCAGTCGGATCCGGTCGGAGCGAGGGGTCGGCCTTCGAGGTAGTCGATGGTCGTTTGGTCGGGAGCGATCATCCCCGCCCGTGCGCCACCTTCGATCGACATGTTGCAGATCGTCATACGACCTTCCATGGACAGGGACTCGATCGCCGACCCGCGGTACTCGATAACGTGGCCATTTGCGCCGTGCGTCCCGATTCGCGCAATGATTCCGAGAATGATGTCTTTGGCAGTCACCCCGGGAGCCAGCGTGCCGTCGATGGTGATGCCCATGGACTTCGGTTTGTTCTGGGGCAGGGTCTGGGTGGCCAGCACATGTTCAACTTCAGAAGTACCGATCCCGAACGCCAGAGACCCGAAGGCGCCATGCGTCGCGGTGTGAGAGTCTCCGCAGACGATGGTCATTCCCGGCTGGGTGGCACCTTGTTCGGGCGAGATGACATGCACGATGCCCTGGCGCGGGTCGTCCAGGCCGTACAGGGTGATGTCGAATTCGGCACAGTTGTCGATCAGCGTGTCGATCTGCTTTTTTGACAGGGGATCGCGTATACCGAATTCCCTGCCGGCGGTCGGCACTCCGTGATCGATCGTGGACATGGTCAAATCAGGTCGGCGAACGGTACGGCCTGCCAACCGAAGGGAATCAAACGCCTGCGGGGAAGTCACTTCGTGGACGAGATGGAGATCGATGTACAGCAGAGTCGGCTTGCCGGATGCGCGGTGGATTACATGGTCATCCCAGACTTTCTCGAACAGGGTTCTTGGTTCGGTCATCTTTGCTCCATAGGGGTAACCATCGTGCGCGCATTGCAGGGTAGCCGTACCGCTTCTGGCCAGCTACACCGGATTGAGCAGGTCGGGGGTCAGTCGGTCGTGGAACAGGCCGGCAGGGATGGGGCGTTCGGTTCGCAGCAAAGCAAGGTTCCAGGACGGTGAAGAACCGAGCGCCCAGCGAAGCAACCGTACGGCTTGTCGGCCCCGAAACTCGTTGCCCGGCAGAGAATAGATCCCCAGCAGGGCCCGGAGGTTGGCCGGCACGGTGGCGACGGACGCGTCAAGTAACGCCCAGTATCCAGCCCGGGTTGACGAGGCGAGCCCACCGGGATTGCGAAGGAACCGAATCGTCTCCTCCATGGCCGGCGACGCGGCCAGATCAGGGTGGTTCGTGACCCAATCGTGAAGTTCGTCGGCCGTTTCAGGGAGCGGGTTGGAACCGAGGAGGGCCCCAAGTTTGGTCTGTTCGGCAACGAACTGGTCGGCCTCGGATACGGTTAGCGGCTTGGGCCCGTAGTACTGGTAGGCGATAAGAAACGAGTCGACGAGTACGTTGTGCACCCAGGCGGCCATGGCGGGGTGCCCGGCCGAATATGCCTGACCACGATGTGACGTGCCTTTCACGGGCCGATGAGCCTGGCGGACCGCCCCGATGGCGGCTTCGACTTCGGGCATGGCGCCATACGAGGTGGCGGTCACATACGAGGAGGTTCTTGAGAGCCTACCGAGCGGGTCTTCCCGATAGGTCGAGTGGTCCGACACTCCGGCTACCACTTCCGGATGGGCCGCCTGGATGAGGAGGGCTCGGATCCCACCGACGAACGCAGCCGAGTCACCGACGACCCGCCAGGTGATCGAATCTGGTCCGAACAGACCCGGGTCGCCGTGGTAGGTAAGCGTGTGGCTGAGCGGGAATTCGGCATGGTCGAACGGACCCACGGCCGCGTTGGTGATTCTCTGCCGGTATCCATCGAGGGCGTTTCTGAGTGTCACCTACTGATTTTCCCACGGTTCTG
>JAOUMT010000036.1 GCA_029881355.1 Acidimicrobiia bacterium
AGCCATCGCCCTAACCCTCCTCGCCCAACTCTGACCTAGCCTCCGGGGGTTGCGACCGCGGGGTCGGTCCTGAGCAAATGAAGAGGAGCGCCCAGGGTTGCGGGGGTTGCGAGGCGCAGGTCGGTCCCGAACGGAACAAAGCGGGGCGGTTGTGGGGGGTGCGAGTACGGAGGTCGGTCACCGAGCGATACGAAGTGATCGTTGAGTGCTGGGTTGTTTTGGGAGTTGCGACGACGGAGATCGGTCCCCCCAACGAAAGAAGCGAGTGTCCGGGGGGAAGGGGCGTGACCTGTCGGGTCACGCGGCAGAACGGCAAAGCCGTTCTGCGGACGGACTGCGCAGCCAGTCCGCGTAGGGAGGGCTCGTTCCCCTCTCCGAGCATGCAAGCCAAACGCCGTTCCCCTCCGAGCATGCAAGTCGAGATTGAGCCTGCTCGCTAACCTGCCGGGATGGACATCATTGCGGCGATTTTTTCGGCGCTCGGCCTCTCGGCCAGTGCCGGGCTGAACGCCTATATCCCGCTGCTGACCATGGGCCTCGTCAATCGGTTTACGGGACTGATCGAATTGTCGGCCCCTTACGACCTGATTTCGAATTGGTGGGTCATCGGCACCTTGCTCGTACTGATCGTCATCGAGGTGTTCGCCGACAACGCTCCGATCGTGAACCACATCAACGACCTGATTCAGACGTTTGTCCGGCCGTCGGCGGGAGCTCTCGCCTTTGCGGCCTCGACTGACGGTATTCAGATGAACCCGGTCTTGGCAGTCGTAGCCGGCCTGCTGGTCGCTGGTTCGGTCCACACCACCAAGGCCGTGGTCGTGCGACCCGCTATCACCGCCACTTCCGGGGGGCTGGCCAACCCGCCGGTGAGTATCGCCGAGGACATCATCTCGGCGTCTGTTTCTTTCCTGGCGCTGGCGATTCCGATCCTCGTCGGGGTTCTCCTGGTGGTTTTCGGATATCCGATCGTGCGCTGGGTGATCAGGTTGCGGCGGCGCAAGACCGCCCCGAGTCCGTGAACCATCGCCGTTCCGGAACGAAGGTGCGCGGGGCCGTCGCCCGGTAGGTTGAACTACACGAACTCCGAGGAGACATTGAGATGGATTTTGCCCTGAGTCCGCGGGCTCAAGAACTGCAAGCAGAGTTGCTCGCATTCATGGATTCGCACGTTTATCCAGCCGAACCGGTGTACGCAAGCCAGATGGAGGCGTCCGGGGATCCGTCGTTTCACCCGCCCATTGTCGAAGAACTCAAGGCCGAAGCCCGCAACCGTGGCCTATGGAACCTGTTCTTGCCCGACGAGGAGTGGGGGAGCGGCGTGTCGGTTCTTGATTACGCCACGTTGGCTGAGATCACCGGCCGCAGCCCCAACCTGGCGCCGGAAGCTCTCAACTGCTCGGCGCCGGACACTGGCAATATGGAGATCTTGACCATGTTCGGAACCCCGGAACAGAAGGAACGGTGGCTTCGACCCCTTCTCGACGCCGAGATCCGGTCGGCGTTTTCGATGACCGAACCCGATGTCGGATCCTCAGACGCCTCGAATATTCGTACGCAAATCCGCCCCGACGGTGACGACTATGTGGTGTCGGGCCGCAAGTGGTGGTCGTCGGGAGCGTTTTCGTCGCGATGCAAGTTCACGATCGTCATGGGGGTCACCAATCCTGACAATCCGCCGTATCAGCGCCAGTCGATGATCATCGTTCCGATCGACGCACCCGGCGTGGACGTCGAGCGCGACCTGACGGTGCTGGGGTATCGCGACCGGGGCGGGCATCCGGTCATCCACTTCGACAATGTCCGCGTGCCAAAAGAGAACCTGCTTGGTGTCGAAGGCGGCGGGTTCGCGATCGCCCAGGCCCGGCTGGGTCCTGGCCGCATTCATCACTGCATGCGAGCGATCGGGATGGCCGAGCGGGCGTTTGATCTCATGTGCTCCCGAGTTCTCGCACGCGAAACCTTCGGGCAACCGATCGCCGAACATGGTGTTGTCCAGGATTGGATCGCCGAAGCTCGAATCGCCCTGGAGCAGGCTCGCCTCCTTACGCTCAAAACCGCCTGGCTGATGGACACGGTCGGCGTCCGAGGGGCCAGGATCGAGATCAGTGCCATCAAGGTTGTCGTGCCCCGGATGGCGGTTCAGATCGTCGATCGGGCCATCCAGGCGTTCGGCGCCGGAGGCTTGTCTGATGACTTCCCCCTCGCCGGTTACTACGCCCACCTGCGCACCCTCATGATTGCCGACGGACCGGATGAGGTGCACAAGCGTTCGGTGGCGAGAAGAGAACTGAAGCGCTACGAGCCAGGTTTCACGCCGGAACCGTACCCCTACGAACCCTGGTAGGAACGAACCGAGAGGCGCCGGAACGCACCGACGTCTCTCGGTTCCCCGTGGGGCTTTACCGTGGCTAGTTGTCCTGGACGATGACGGCGGTGACCATTCCGAACATGCCTTCTTCGCGCTCGACATGCGTGAGGATGTGGCAGTGCCAGACCCATGCGCCGGCATCTTCGGCGTGGATCAGCACGCTGTAGCGTTCGCCGGGAGCCACGTTGATCGTGTCGGCCCAGTAGGGGTTGTCGAGTGGGAATCCATCTTTGGCAAAGACCAGTTGGCCGAACTGATGTAGGTGCATCGGATGGATTTGGAGGCCCTCGTTGTAGTAGGTCGCCACGATCCAATCACCCTTGTTCACCACATACGGTTGGGTGGCCGGGAAAGACTTGCCGTTGATGGAGTATCCAATAACACCGGCGTCATTGACCACCATCGGGATATCCAGCGCAACTTCAAGATCCGCCGGGATCTCGACCCCGCCGATGGTCTGTCCGTAAGGGATGGGCATATCGCCGATCTGGAAGATGGCAAACATGCCGTTGGTCACCTGCATTTGTGCATGGTGGTGAGCGTGATACATCCCGATGGCCGGGGCGTCAGCGACGAACTCGTAGACATAGTCTTCGCCTGACCTGATCAGCGGCTGCGTCAGCGGTGCGACCCCGTCCATGTTGTTGGGGGTATCCACTCCATGCCAATGGACATCGGTGCCCATCGGGAGTTTGTTATGCACGATGACCTTCACCTTGTCGCCAAGATCGACCTTGATGGCCGGCCCGGGGACCATGCCGTTGTAGGTCCATGCTTCGACGAATTTGCCGGGCTCGACTTCCCATTCGACGATCTCGGCCGTGAGCTCGAATTCTTTCGTGCCGTCGGCGAGGATCGTTGGCTCGAGCAGCTGATTTCCCAATCCTTCGGTCTCAGCGGGGAAGGCCAAGATCGAGTCGATCATCGCCTGGTCGAGGGCTTCCCAATCCGGATCTTCGTGTTCGCCGTGGCCACCACCGGCCACCACGGCGCCCTCGGCAACCGTGATCGTCCCGACCATGCCAGCTCCTTCGTGGCCAGGTACGGAGCAGTAGACCTCAATGGTGCCGGGCTGGAGATCTCGCAATTCCAGAACCTCCGACTGTCCGGCCGAGATGAGTTGCGTCCCGAAGCTTCCCCGGATCGTCAGGTCGTGGTCGACTCCACCGACATTGACCACCGTGACGTCCACGTCCCCGGTCGGCAGGGTCAAGTCACCTTCGATGGCGAATTCGCTCAATTCGATGGTCGCGGTGCTGATTCCCCCGGCGGCCTCGCCCGCCGCGACGGAGCCCCCGGATTCATTGTTGACGATTGCAAACAGCGCCCAGAACGAGAGCACCACGATCACCGCGACAATGGATAGTCGGATGACCGAGATGAACGGGTCGTCTTTTACTGCCATTGGTTAGCTCCTGTGTGAGGTCGTGCGCCAGATTGGCAGATGGCCAGAGGCTTTCAATGGGGGCCAAAGTCCCATTCCTTTCATAATTCGTCCTCCGAGGGAATTAGGGAACGTATCGCCAGGTTGGAGCGTTTTCAAGGATGAATATGAATGAACTAGCTGACTACCAGTACGAAGAGTGGCGTGAAGGTGCCGCGTGTGCTGAGGACACGGAAGGCATCTTCTTCCCTGATGACGGCGATGTCGGGGCTATCCGGCGCGCCAAATCGATCTGTGACGATTGTCCAGTTGCACAAGATTGTCTTCTCTATGCGATTGAAACAAACCAGTCCGTAGGGATCTGGGGTGGGACCACACCGCGCGAACGTCGCAAACTCAAGCGCCAGTGGACCGAGGAGATTCGCCGAGCGAGCTGAGCTGATCAGATAGGCTCCGCATAGACACGTGGAGGAATTCATGGGCGTACTCGAAGATCTTCAAGGCATCATCGGAACCGAATCAGGCGTAGGCGACTGGACCGTTATCACCCAGGACATGATCGACCAGTTCGCTGATGCCACGCATGATCATCAATGGATTCACGTGGATGAGGAGAAGGCTGCGGCTGGTCCATTTGGTACACGCATCGCGCACGGCTTCCTGACCTTGTCGCTGATTCCGGGCATCGCCAAACCCGTCAAAGTTCCCGGGGTTCGGATGGCGATCAACTACGGGCTCGATCGAGTTCGGTTCATCACACCCGTGCCGTCGGGTTCGCGGGTTCGGGCCCATTCAAAATTGCTCGACGTCTCGGAGGTCGCCGGTGGGCTCCAGCTGAAGACCGAGATCACCATCGAGCTTGAAGGGGCCGAGAAGCCGGCTTGCGTAGCCGAGACCCTGTCCCGACTGTATTTCTAGTCGGTCGAATTTGACTACGGTGCCAGGTCAACGCCGAATACGAACGCGGCCAGGTCCACGTCGAAAACCACTTCGTACGTTCGTTGGCGACAGTCCACGGTCCCGTTCATTTCCAAAAGCGTGAGGTTGTCGCCGACCACCCCGAGGTCGGAAAGAAGGTCGACCCGCTCCTGTGGAGTAAGGCGCGGTTCGGTAAGCGACAACAGCTCCACCCAGTGGCTCAAGATGGCCGGGAGATCTGCCATGGGGTCCTGAGGGTTGACGGGGCTGATCACGAAGAGTTCGACGACCTCGCCCTTGTTCTGGTTGACGGTAGCTTGCACGATCGTGCCGTCGTCGAAAGTGAACTGGCCTGAATCTTGACCGTCGCCACGATCGAGCGTCGCCGCCGGGGCGGCGGAACCGTCAAGGTCGGCCCACATCTGGGGAAGGGTCGCCCACGGAAGCCGGACGTTCGGTCCTGCGTTCGGTCGACAGACATCGTCAGGATTTGGCGTGGACGTGCTCGGGGCTTCTACGATTGCTGTGGTGGGTACAGCTGCGCTGACGGTGCTCTCCTCCCTCGGAGATGTGGTTGTCGACGACTCCGCAGAAGAACCGCAGGAGGCGACAAGGATGGCGACAGGGATGATGGCCGCAACGGACCGTAGCACGCGGTTGATCGGAGACATTTCGTCAGGATACGGGCGGCTGCTTCGGTTCCTGGGGATATGCGATAACCTCAGGCCATGACTCGTATCCTCGGAATATGCGGCAGCCTGCGCGCCGACTCGTACAACCGACAACTGTTGGCCGTGCTCGGCGAATACTTCCCGGAAGAAGTTTCATTCTCGATCTTCGACGCGGTTGATGTTCCGGTATTCAACGCGGATCTTGAAACGGACGGTGATCCGGCGGCCGTCACTGCTCTCAAGGATGCCATCGCTGCGGCTGATCTCGTGGTGTTCGGCACGCCCGAGTACAACGGGAGCATCCCCGGCAGCATGAAGAACCTGATTGATTGGGCGTCACGAGCGCCCAACCCGCTCCACGGTAAACCCGCGGCGATTATTGGCGGCAGCACCGGACGGTTCGGCACGGCCCATGCCCAACTCATGCTCCGGCATATCCTCGTCTACATGCACTGCCCGCTACTGCCAGGCATGGTGGCGTTTGCTCATCTGCGCGACTCATTCGACGGCTCGACACTGACGGATGACGCGATCAGGGGACGGCTTGAAAAGACCGCTGGTGCGATCATGGATTGGCTGGCGAAAGTCGAAGCGTAAGGCCCACGCCCACCCCTGACCCGCTGGTTGGCTCACGAACCAGATGCGGGCCGACGCTCCCTGGTCAATCTGCCTCGATCTCCGGTTCGAAGTCCAGCGCAGCGGAATTGATGCAATAGCGCAGTCCGGTTGGTTGTGGACCATCCGGAAAGACGTGGCCCAGGTGGGCGTCACAGTTGGCGCACTTTGCCTCGGTGCGCACCATGCCATGTGAGCGATCCACTATCTCGGAGAGTTGGGCGTCGGCCAGGGGCTGGTAATAAGAAGGCCAACCTGAACCGGAGTCATACTTCGTCTCTGAGCTGAACAGGGGTTGGCCGCAGCCAACGCACCGATACTTCCCGTCCGCCTTGTTGTTCAGGTACTTCCCGGTGAAGGGGGCCTCGGTAGCGCCTTCGCGAATCACTCGATACTGTTCGGGCGTCAAGCTGGCATCGTTGTTTTTGGCTGTCATCTCTTGACCTCTTCGATCTTTAGGCGTCGCTCTGCGAAGAACCCCCACAGTGCAAGAGTAAACCCGAATCCGATCAAAATTATTGCGACCAACATCGTGTCGTGGAGGCCGGAAACAATCCCGGCCGGATCGGTCTGCCCACCGGCTGCATCGGCTCGAATTGCCCAAAAGGTTGTCAGGACGCCAATTCCGGTGATTTGCCCGAGGATGCGGGTCAGGTTGAGGAGTCCCGATGCGATCCCGAGTCGCTCCGGTCGCACCGATCCCATGATGATTGAGTTGTTCGGCGATTGAAAGAGACCCATGCCGGCCCCGATGGGGGCGAGGGCGAGAACGAAGCCCAATGACGTGGTGTCCTGGCCGAGTCGGCGAAATGACCAGTAGCCAATGAGTAGCACCAACAGACCGGCCAGAGTGATCGGGCGCGACCCGATCTTGTCAGATAGCCAGCCGCTGGCTGGAGCTACCACAGCCAGCAAGATGGGCGAGGCTGCCAGCAATAGGCCAATCTGTCGTGACTCAAGTTCGAGTGTTCTTTCGAGGTAGAACGGAGCGATGAAGAACACGCCCGAGACACACACGAACGTCAGCAGGCCCGTCACGATGTTGATCGAGAAGAGCTTGTTGTCGAAGATCGACAGATCGATGATCGGCTGATCGGTCCGGCGCTCCCAGTAGACGAAACCAGCTCCAACGACGACGGAAAGGGCCAGAAGCGAGAGCACGAGTCGTGACCCGAAACCTCGCTCGCCGGCGAGCGTCATGCCCAACATCAGCGACGTGATGGATGCGGCGAAGAGGGCCGCCCCCGGGAAGTCGAAGGTTTGCCCACCTAAGGGTTTGGTGTTTGGGATGAACTTGATCGAAGTGATGGTTCCGAGGATCCCCACCGGGACGTTTACAAGAAAGATCCAATGCCAGCTGGCGGCCGACAGAATCAAACCTCCCATAGTGGGTCCGATGACGATCCCGACCGACACCGTAGTTCCGATCAGCCCAAGGGCCTTTCCTCGTTCGGTGGCCGGGAAGGCGGCGGTGAGAATGGCCAGGCCAAGCGACAGAATCATGGCCGCCCCGACCGCCTGGACGATTCGCCAGCCGATCAGCATGCCAACTGATTGGGCAGTTGCCGCCGCCGCGGAGGCGGTGGTGAACGCGATAAAACCGGTGGTGTAGATGCGTTTCTTTCCGATCATGTCGCCCAGCCGCCCGAATAGGAGCGACAACGTCCCGAGCACCAGAAGGTAGGCGAGTACCACCCATTGAACAGACGAGAAAGGTGCGCCGAACTCCTCCTGCAAGGTCGGGAGGGCGATGTTGACGATGGACCCGTCGATGGTCGCCAGGAAGACGCCCATCGACACGGCCCACATTACGAACCATTTACGCGAATAGTCGACCGGATACTCGTTCATTGCAACCTGCTCACCCTACTCTTCGTCAGGGCGCGGCTCGGCTGAGGGAAGGGGGAGCCGGTCAGCACGTGCTCGGGTCATCGGGTAGGTTCAACTTAACTGTGGAGGCTAATCAGCAGCCAATTTCAGGCGGACTCGTGCAAGGCCGACGATGAAGTGGCCGCGGCGCTAGATCCCTTGAAGGCCGCTCGCTGCCGTGATGTCCGTGACGAAGGGGCGACGTGCATGAATCGATCTTGTCTCAGCCTCGCTGCGATCGGATAGGTGGTGGCAAGATGATGGAGAACTCTCGCACAATTGTGTTGTCGATGTACTTCGGGCTGCCCGTGTCCGCCTCAAGCCTCCGGATGGATCGAACGGTCGCCGAAGCGTTTCGTTTCCGGGCCATGACAGGAGTGCGAATATCGTGACGACCCGAACGGGTGTGTTTGACCCCTATGTGACTCGATTGGCGTCTGAATGGGATTTGACAGCCCCGGGGGAATCGTGGCGCTCGGTTGAAGGCTCACTGGTCATGGTGGACATATCCGGCTTCACCAATCTGTCCGAGAAACTGGCTCGTCGCGGTCGCATCGGTGCCGAAGAGTTGACTGCGGTGCTCAGTCGCGTTTTTGGCGACATGCTGGATGTTGCCTATGGGCGGGGAGGAAGTCTCCTGAAGTTCGGCGGTGATGCACTCCTGCTGTTGTTCGATGGGCACGAGCACGCTCACTCGGCGGTGGGTGCCGCCATTGATATGCGGGCGGCGCTGCGCGAGTCCAGCAGAATTCCGACGTCGGTCGGGAAGATACCGTTGAGAATGTCAGTGGGCGTTCACTCAGGACCGATCGACCTGTTCTTTGTCGGTGAGTCGCATCGCGAGTTGATAATTTCAGGTCCCGCCGCCACGTTGACGACCGAGATGGAAAGTGCGGCGGACGCCAACGAAATTGTCGTGTCGTCTACAACGAAAGAGTTGATCCCGTCTGACTACACGGCCAATGCGAAAGGCAATGGTTGGTTGCTTCGTAAGAGATCGATTCCCGGTTCCGAAGCAGGGCCGGTTCTTCGAGAACCCCAGTCTGACGAGGCGATGGAGCGATTTGTGCCGGTCGGGCTCCGCGAGACCCTCCGTTCTGGATTACGAGAACCAGAGCATCGGGTCGCTACGGTCGGGTTTCTCAAGTACAAGGGCGTCGATTCACTCCTGGCTACGCACGGTGCCAAGCGTGTAGCTACCGCCTTGGAAGAGTTGGTCACAACGATCCAAGCAGCCGCTGATGCCGAGAATGTCACGTTTTTGGCAACCGATATCGACTCGGACGGGGGAAAGATCATTCTGGTTGCCGGGGTACCCAGTGCCCGGGAAGACGACGAGGGGCGGGTTTTGCGAACCGCCCGAAGGATTTTGGACGCTGATCCAGCCTTGCCCATTCGGATCGGCGTCAATCGGGGGCACGTCTTTTCAGGAGACGTTGGAACCTCCTTCCGCAGCACTTATACGATCATGGGTGATACTGTCAACCTGGCGGCTCGTCTTATGGCCGCTGCTGAGCCTGGGTCACTGTATGCCTCGCCAGGAGTGGTTGATCGTTCGACGACCATGTTTCGCACGGAGGCCCTAAAGCCGTTTCTTGTCAAGGGTAAGGAGAAGCCGGTTCAGGCTTTCGAACTCTTCGAGGAGATCGGCACGCGCCCCGCCGAATTCGGCGGTGAGCTTCCATTCATGGGCCGCGACGAGAGTTTGCAGCTATTGGCGACCGAGATGGAAACGGCAGCGACCGGTGCCGGCCGATCAGTCACTGTCACGGGCGATACCGGCATGGGAAAGACGCGAATTCTCCAAGAGCTCCGGTCAAGAACCGAGGGGACATTCTGGTTCACTGTCCGAGGCGAGCCTCATGGCAAGGACAACACCTATTACGCCCTGACCGGCCCCCTCATGGCGCTACTGGGAATGGAACGAGGGTCGCAGGCAGAAATGGGCGAAGCGTTGACCCGGTTTCTCTCGGAGAGAGCGGCCGGGGTCCTGGCTTACGCCCCACTTATCGGCGACGTGTTGCAGATCGAGATGGAGTCCACCCCCGAGACAGCCGAAATCGAAGCCAGATTCTTGCCGGATCGAACCGCTGACGCTTTATTGGATTTGTTCGAGGCAGTTCTGGACGACGTGGCGGTGCTGGCCTTCGACGACGGGCACTGGCTCGATGATGCGACGGTGTCGCTCGTAAGGAAGCTGGCCGGCGTTGCCAAGGACCGGAAGTGGTTGGTGGTGTCGGCGGCTCGCACGGGTGGCGCGGAGTTTGAACCGATTGGGCTGGAGCTTCCGCTAGAACCGCTAAAGCGCAATGACGCAAGAGCGATTGTGGTCAGTAGCACCCAGAATGCGCCGTTGCGGCCAACGGAGGTGGACCACCTGGTGACCCGGGCGGGCGGCAATCCGCTATTCCTGTCAGAGATAATCAAGATCGTCCGCGAGACGGGCCAGACCGCGGATCTTCCCGATTCCCTGGACTCGGTGGTTTCTTCGCAGATCGATCAATTACCGCCATTGACGAAGCAGGTTATGCGGTATTCGTCGGTGTTGGGACGGAGCTTTCCTCGCCTCGTCTTGTCTGAGCTTCTAGCCCCCGAAGGTATGGAACTCGATCAGGCGACACGACGCGATCTCAGCAGATACATTGAGGCCGACGGGCCGGATCGGTGGCGGTTCAGACATGCGGTCGTCCATGACATCGCCTACCAGGGCCTCTCGTATCGTCGGCGTCGACAGCTGCATGCCCGAGCGGCCGACGTGATTGAGCGACTCGCCGGCGACGATACCGATAGCGTCGCCGAAATACTCGCTACTCACTTTTCGGAAGGTGGTGAGTATGAGAAGGCCTGGCATTATGCGGTCCTTGCCGGCGACCGGGCACGGTCGCGATATGAGCTGGCCGAAGCGACAGCCCAGTACCGAATTGCCGTCGATTCGTGCCGTCGGATCGACGGATTGTCGACCAACGAACGTGCTCGAGTTTTCGAGGCGCTCGGCGATGTCTGTGATACTTCCGGACGGTATGCCGAAGCCGAGCGAGCCTATCAAAGTGCTCGTGAGCTGCTGCAGGACGACCGGCCCTCGCAAGCTCGTTTGATGTCCAAGATTGGACTGATTCGTGAGAAAGCCGGGCATTTGTCGGTAGCGTTGCGCTGGTTCCGGCGCGGCTTGCATCTTGTCGACGGAGACACGTCGGCAACAGAGTCGATCGTCGACCTGTCACTTGCGTACGGAGGTATCAGGTTTAGGCAGGGCCGGTTCGAAGAAACGATTGACTGGTGCAATGCCGTGCTTGATCGCAGCGACCTAACCGATAGTCAGCGTGCCCACGCGCTGTATCTCATCGTCACTGCATACGCCCACGTCGGGTCGGCCGAAGCGGTACCGGCCGCACTGGAAGCCATAGAGATCTATGAACGTATCAATGATCTGGTCGGACTCGGCAATGTCCTAAACAATCTTGGCGTTCACGCCTATTACCGGGGCGACTGGGACCAGGCAGTTGACCTTTGGACCCGCAGTGAGGACGCTCGTCGCCGGGCAGGCGACTTGAGCGGGGCGGCCGCTTCGGTCAACAACCTCGCCGAGGTCTATTCGGACCAGGGGCGGGTTGGCGAGGCCGAAGACATGTTCCGTCAGGCACTCTATGAGTGGGACAGCAGTGGCATCAAAGCAGGGGTAGGTCTGGCGCTGCTCAACCTGGGGCGGGTACTTACTCGGCTTGGGCGACTCGAGGAGGCTTCCGTCGAACTGCAAAAAGGCCTGGAACTGTTTCAAGCGATGGGGGCCCAGGCCTATGTGTTCGAGGCGCGGGTGAGGCAAGCCGAAGTTCACTTGTTTGCTCGCAGGTTCGACGAGGCTTGTGAACTGGCTAACAGGATCCTTCGGGACATGCCAACGGATGCATCGACGCTCATGCAACGCGCAGCGCTGCATCGGGTTCTCGGCTACTGCGCCGCGTCAGAGGCGGATCTCGAGACGGCGGAACGTGAACTGCGGAGAAGTTTGGCCGAGGCCATCAAGGCGGACTCGCAGTTTGAAACGGCCATGGCCCTCGAAGCGCTGAGCCGGATTTTACCCGACAATCCAGAATGCCCCGATTGGAACGATGGTCAGGCAGAACGACTTAGCCGATTGGGCGTCATAGCCACTCCGGTGGTGCCGGTCAGCTGACTCGCCGACCGGCACCACCGTCGACGGGTCCTATCTCAGTGTGAATTTGGCGTCATAGTTGGCGTTGCCCGTCGTGGAGACGACAAAGTTCAGGTTGTGCGCTCCGGGTCCCAGGGCGGGCCGTAAGGCAGACACCTGAAGGTTGTAGATGTAGCCCGCCAGGTTGGCGTCATATCGGAACTCGAACGTTGGATTTGCTGACCCACTGTCCTGCGGCAGCAGCGGGGTGGTGGTGGACCCGTTCAACGTTTTGGCGGTCAGAACGATCGACGAGCTCGATAGGTTGTTGTTGCTGGCGTCACAAAGCTGCAGTTTGATCGCAACCGTACCGGTGGACGGTTGCGGTTTGTTGGCGTTGTAGAGCAGGCAAACCTTGTACTTGACCTCCATGGTGAACGTCTTTGTTGAGCTGTTGCCGACATTGTCGACTGCCGTGACCGTGAAGCTGACACTGCCCGGGTTCGTAGTCGACAAGGCTGTGCCCTGGGTCGGCACGCTCGTACAGCTCGCCACCCCGGACCCACCCGTGTCAGCGCAGGTGAACTGAACCGTCGGTGGCGTCGATCCAACGAGCACGGAGGTCGGGACGGTGGATGTGATCGTCGGACCCGTCTTGTCGATCTTGACAGTGACGGGATTAGCCGTGCCTGAATTTCCTGACACGTCGGTGGCTCGGGCTTCAATGACGGTTGTCCCTTCGGCAGTGATTGACAGTGGACCGAGATAGCTGGTCCACTCCGTAGGGGAGCCTCCGTTGAGGGCGGTCCGGTATTCGATCGTCGCCACGCCGCCGAGATCGGTCGCGGTGACTGTTGCGGTCACCGTGTTCTTGTTCCAGCCGTTGAATATCGGTGCTGGGCTCGTGCCTATGCTGACAGTTGGGGCGGTCGTGTCGACCACTCGGTAGGTCGCGGAGGCCGAAGCCGCATTCCCCGAGGCGTCAGTAGAAGCAACGGACAATGTGAAGCTTCCGATCGCAGTTGTCGGCAACGCCGCGCCTGAAGCAACTAGGGCGCTACCCACCTTGCCAGCACAGCTCGGCGTGAGATCAACCGCATCGACACATGTGTAGCTAGCCGTAGCCGCGCTTGTCCCCAGTTCGAAGTCCGGGTTGCCCGTCGGACTCAATATCGTGATCACCGGCGCCGTCACGTCGTTTACGCTGTACGTCGACTCTTTGACGGTCTCATTCCCCGCATTGTCGGTGGCGGTAACCGAGAACGTGAATGTCCCGACGACCGTGGTGTCGATCGCCGAACCGTTCGCGGTCGAACCCACACAGCTAAAGACCCCGGACCCAGCGTCAGCGCAGGTGAAGTCGGCCGACACTGTGGCGCCCTGATCGTATGACCCGGAAGGCGACGTTATGTTGGCTGTCGGGGCGATTGTGTCGATACGGACCACGACGTTGTCCGAAGCGCCTGTGTTGCCGAGGAGGTCGGTGGCCCGGACGTTGATGGTGGTCGTACCTTCGCTTGACACGTCGAACGGCACCTCGTACAGGTCCCACGTCGACCCGTCATAGGAGTATTCAATCGACGCTACGCCGACTTCTTCATCGACTGCATTTAGCCCGACGCTCACTGGCGATACCTTGGACCACCCGCCATTGATCCCGGTGGCGGCGGTGGCCGTAACTACCGGTGCTGTCGAGTCGATTGAGATCGTCACGTCGACGGTTGAACTTTCATTCCCGACCCGGTCGACGGCGCGGTACGAGATCGTCGAAGTGGAGTTCACCGGGACCGACGCGAGCGGCGCGAATACCGAGGTCGGAGTTGTGGAGAAACCGTCGGTGCTGTATTCGATGCGGTCGATTCCCGACCCGAAGGGGTCAAATGCCGAGATGGAGAGCGTTGCTCCAGCTGCGTTATACCCGTTGATCGGGGCAGGGGTGATGTTGTGATTGGCGATGGGGGGAGTGCCATCGATAGCCAGCAGGCGTGCGCCAACGTTCCCTTCGACGTCGTAGACCAGCAAGTAGTGGCCACCCGGACCAGACACGGGGATCGAGAGGGACGCCGTGTCCGTCACGTTGGTTTCGACCCCGTCGAGTATGTAGCGGTCGATGTCCCCGGCAGTCGAAGTCGCCACGGCGGTTACGTTTCCGGGATACCAGCCGTTGATTTCGTTTTCGGCAATCGCGATATCGACGATCTCGCCGCCGCCGGTGTCGGTCGTTGCAAAATAGACGCCCTTCGCCGTCGACGATCCACAGTTGCCACTGGTATCGCATGCCTGTACCCAGAAGGCATAGCTGCTCGACGCCGCGCCCCAATCCGGGTCGACTGGTGCACCACCGACCCACTTGGTCGACGTGCCGACCCTCACTAGGTCGATGCTTCGCCAGGCCACTGGTGCGGTCGGATTGGCCGGTCCGAAAAGAACATTCACGCGCAGCGTGTCGTCAGGAACGCCGTCGCCGACGACGTCGATCTCGAAGAATGCGATCTTTCCGTCCGAGACGCCCTCAGCCGTCCTGAAGAGCGGCGCCGTGGTGTCCGTCGCACCGGCAGGACGGTAATACACCGTCGCTTGGGCGCTGGTGAACTTTTCGAGTCGTCCGGTGGAACCGTCGCCCTGTGGAACGTACCGGGTGCCAGCGAGCAGCAGGCTTTGACGTAGCTGACCGTCCTCCCCCAAATGATCGACGAGCTGACTCAAACCGGCAGGGAAGACCGCTTCAGGAACCGGGAATCGCTCACTGGCCGACAATGACGGGTTCTCCGCATCCCCGAGGTCAACGATCGGATTGAAAATGAGCGCCGGGAAGTTGGGAACGACTTCGCTCGTGAGTTCGGTGATGATGGCGCCGCCGGCCACCATATCCAGGCCACCGAATCCGTCGGGGATCGTGACATCGATCTCGGCGAGGGCTGAGACTGCCCGGCCCCGCACCTCGAGTGTGCCGGCGTTGCCCCGGTAGTACTGTCCGGCACTGGTCGTCTCGAGCTGCAATCCAGTCGACGCCAAACCGACCGGAGCCACATTGAGACCGGATCCGTATGGGTCGGCGATTACACCAGGACCCGAACCGATCATCGGGAGCTCTGGTTGAACCGGAATATCTGCTGAAGCGCGGAACATCGGGAACCCGTAAAGAATCCATTCATTCATCGACTTCGTTTGATACGGCGACACCACGAACATGCCAGAAGCGAAATCTTGCTTTGCGAGCATCCAGGCTTGCCCGACCGTGTTGGTCCCTACGAAGTCGCCGAACGAGGCCGAAATCGATTCGGAATACGCGACCATCGCGCTGTCGCCATAGCCGTATCCGCTGTTTCCAATCCACAAGTCGCCCAAGCCACCGAAACTTTCGGCCCAGTCGGAAGCCCAAACCGGGCTTGCGCCGATCTGCACGTTGGAGACGGACAAGCCAGCGTGGCATCCCATGCTGAACAACAGTGCCCGGCTAATTGCCGTGTCTCCGACCACGAACAGATCGGTCTCGTCGCCAGTGGCATTTCCTTCGGACGGCAACGATCGGTACTGATCGAAGTGAGCGTTGATCGATGCAACCGACAGACCTGAGACGCTGAGCAGGTCGATCAGGTTCTGGGCGTTCCAGAGCACTCCGTTCTGCTCGTTGAGTACGCCGGGGCTGAAGTCGAAGCCGTCGGCGGTCATGTTGCTGACGATTTCGTCAACGCCATCCTTGAGGAAGTCGTACCCGGCGGCGGCGGCCAATGGCCCGGAACCGGTCGTCGCATCCAGCACTCCTCCGTAGGCGAGGAAGTCGTTGAACTGGCCGAGGATCTGGGTGGGAGTTTCGACCAGTCGACCGACAGCCCGGTCGGGAACGAAGAATTCGCTGTCGGCGATCCTGATTCCAGCCGCCGACCCGTACGGGTCGTCGCTGAAGTAGTAGCCGGCACCTAGGGCACCCTTCAGTTCGCCCTGTTCGGGGATCGTGGCTGCATGATCGGTTTCGTTTGAATAAGTCGTCGTATCGACGAGGCGGGCGAATGGAACCTGGGAGTCGTCGCCGACGATCACAATGTTTGAAATGGGCAGGTCGTCCGATGTGCCCATGGTTCCATCAGGACCCGCCGTGTAGGAATCGATGAGTTCACCGATGCCGCGCACGATGTCGTTGGCCGCGTCGGGATTGCAGCGTGCGCCGTCCGTGTTGGAATACCAGGTGTTGAGGTCGGCCGCGATCGAACCGTTGGCGTCGATCGGGACGGCTGCCCCAACCACGCCGAGTTCGGTCCAATCGGAGGACCCGACATCGGCGATTTTGGCGAGCAGTGCCGGGGCCGAGGGGTCGGAGGAGCCTTCCAGCCATCCGCGGTTGTAAAGAACCAACGTGTTGAGATCTGGACTCAGGCTGGTGACACTGGGCAGCGCACTACTGGTGGCGCTCCAGGCGGGTAAGGGTGGGGGTGTGCACGTCGTAGACGAAATTCCGGTGAACTGTGCCTGCATTCCGAAAGGTAGATCCGTTGATGCACCATTGAAGCCAGACGCGATTATGTAGTAAGTCTCACCGGCTCGGGGGGTCCGTGCCTCGAGGCGCTCACTGGCAGTGCCCCGGTTGGCCGACACGGCGATTGGCACCAGGCTTGAGGCGGCCGGGAGGCCCAGTTTGGCCGCGTCAACCGGGATGTCTCGCAGTACGTCGGCGTCCAGTGCGTCGTCGTCCGGATTCAGGTCATAGCTGTGATCTTCGATGTACCCGTACCCCGTCGTCGGGCTGCCGCGTAAGTATTCTGCGGTGACGGGTGGGCCCAGCAACGTGAGATCGAGGTCGACGGCCAGGTTGGTCATCATGACCTCAATGCGGCCACCGGTACAGGCCGGCGGTACCACGAACGAGTACACGTCAATGTCGCCGGAACTCGAAATGTGCGAGACCTCAAGGCTGGAGTTCAGCAGACAGGTTCCCGAACCCGTCAACTGCAGCTGAGTGGACACGAGACCTTCGCCCGCTTCCGTCACGTTGATGGACGCAGAGTCCGAGTCGGTGACCGTATTGGTCGATCGGGTGGCGACCGCGTCGGCAGTCGCCACGAAATCTCCGAGTACCACACCGGCCCAGACCGGGAGTGAGATCGAGTATGAGCCCGCATCCAATGGCCCCACGTTGAAGGTCAGCACGAGCGGCGGGTTGGAACCGGGGCCGGGAGAGGATTCGGTCCAGACGATCGTTCTTCCGTCTGCGATGCCCGTCCCGGCCAACGTGGCGACGGCATCGAGGGGCGGCACGAAGCCGACGGGAAGTGTCAGGTCTACGGTCACGTCGCCGGCATTTCGATTGCCGACGGTGAAGCCGACCGTGTAGTCGAAGGTGGACTGGTTTCCGTCGGCGATCGGGAGTCGCACCGAGTTGAGATCGTCGATCTCGATCCAGGGCAGGTCCTCTGGCGGGAGCATCCCGAACAGCAGGTCGGCAAGCGAGTAGCCGGTCAGATCGAACTCTTCGAGGAGAGAAATCGGCGAGGCCAGGAAGGCGTCCGTGAAGGCGTTCGCAGCCTGCGCATCGGCGAGGGTTCCGCTGGTGCAGTTCACCTTGGTGCAGTCGACGATCTCGCCGATCGCCGAGAACGGGATTGCCGAGAACGGGATGGCCGAGAATGGTGTCGTGCCGAGGGGGGTGCTTTCCCAGTTGATCGCCGAGAACGGAACCAGGCCGAGCGGGATCGCCGAGAACGGCAAGTGTTGCAATCCGATCGCCGAGAACGGGACGTTGTTCAAATCGACTCCTGACAGGGCGAGAGTGATGAGGGATACGCCGTTGTCGTCGCCGGTGGTCGGGTTGATGTTGTAGTCGGCGCACACCTGGCCAAGGACCTCGCACCAGGCCTCTAGGCCGGTCACCGTTGTTCCGCTGGTGTTGATGGCTGAGAAAGGAATGCCGTTCAGAGAAACGGACCCGAGGGCGATGGCTGAGAACGGCAGGTTGGCGAGAACGGTCGAGTTGAGGTTCACGTCGTCGAGGCCCAGCACATCGCCAACGGTGAGCAGCGAGTCGGTCCCGTCGGTTTTCAGGCGGCCGGAATCTTGGGCTTGCTGGAGGGTGAGGTCAAGGCACTCCTGTTCGGTCAACCCGCTGCAGTCGAGGACATCGCCGATTGCCGAGAACGGGATCGCCGAGAACGGCACACCCGAGAGGTCGATGGCCGAAAACGGAATGGCGGAGAACGGGATGGCAGAGAACGGGCTCTTGCTTAGGTCGATGGCTGAGAACGGCAGAGACATCAGGTCACCAAGGTTGAGCGCCTGCAGTGGTGTCCCCTCCAGTGGCGTACCACCCAGGTAGGCGTCGAGGCCTTGGCCGTCTGGCGTGCTCAGCTCAGACAGCAAGGTCGAGTCAAGACCGATGGCCGAGAACGGAGTGCCTTCCAACCCGATGGCCGAGAACGGGATCGCACTGAACGGAATGGCCGAGAACGGAATCGCCGAGAACGGGATCGAGAATGTGCCCGGTTGGGGATTCGCGATGGCCGAGAAGGGAATGGCCGAGAAGGGAATCGCCGAGAACGGTATCGCGCTGAACGGTATCGCCGAAAACGGAGCGTCTTCGATGGTGATGGCGCTAAAGGGGATCGCTGAGAACGGAGTGCTTGAGACCGACGTTCCCGACTCGGACAACTGAGCGACCCCGGCGACGATGCTGTCGAGTGGTGCGCTCACGGCACCCACTTGCACCGATGGAGCCGACGTGGTGAGGGTGACGTCGATCGTGAGTGGTTCAATCGTGAAGTTTTCTGTGATATATCCGGTGCTGTTCCCGGCGATGTCTACAACTTCAATCGTGACCGTGTGTGGCCCAGGGGAAGAAATCGGGCCGGAGTCGACGATGGCAGCCGGGATCGGCATGACCCAGTCACCACCGTCCAGGCTGTATGAGAGCGTGGCGACTCCAGATAGAGCGTCATTCAATGTGAAGGTCATGGTGACATCGCCCGTCTGAGCGGCGGCGGTGGTTGAGAAAACAACGGTAGGGGCTGTCTTGTCGATCTTTATGTCCAGCGGGGTGGCAACCCCAACGTTGCCGTCGCCGTCTTTGGCGCTCGCGGTGACGGTGGTCGTGCCTTCCCCGGTCACGGCGGACGGGATACGGAAGGGCGAGACCGGGTTTAGCACGGTCGCCTGATTGATCGTGGTCGCGCCTGATGCCTGGTAGGTGAGCGACGTCACACCCGTATTGTCGCTCCCGGCATCGTTTGATGTGATGTCGACAGCTACGGGACCCCTGTGCCACCCAGCCGTGTTCGGAGCTGGATCGGGGAGAATGTCCACATCCGGCGCTTTGACGTCAACCGTTCCGGACGTTTGGTTGTCAGCGTTGTCCGTCGCCGTAAAAGCTAAGGAGGCTGCCATGTTCGCAGGAACTGTCACCTGTCCGTTGGGGTCAAGCGGCTTGGGATCTCCACCTACGGTAAGACTCTTGACCTGCGATCCGGTGTCGGTGACGGTGAAAGTCACACTGGAACCGTCTGGTGCGATCGTATAACTGACGGTCGGGGCTGTCCGGTCGATCTTCACGGTCGTAGTCGCGATGTTGCTGACGTTATCGTCATGGTCGGTAGCTCGCACTTCTACAGGAGTCGAGCCCTCAGCGGCTACAGGTGGCAACCCTGCTGGCGGCACCTGTAGCCAGTCGGTGGCAGGGCTGATGCGATACTCCGTCGAGGCGACTCCTGAACCTGTCTCGGTGATTCCGATGACGACCTGTA
>JAOUMT010000194.1 GCA_029881355.1 Acidimicrobiia bacterium
ATCCCGACTTCGGATCCGGGGTCTGGCCACCCGACTCTGACAGTCCGATCGGCATCCCCTACCTTGAGGTGCCGGACGGTACCCCGGCTGTCACCATGATCTACAACGCCTACGGTTCAGAGTCTGATCCGGGACCCTTCCCCATCCCCCTCAACGCTCCGATTGAAGGCGGACCGAGCGCGACCGGGGACCGCCACGTCATCGTCGTCGACCGTTTCCGGTGCGAACTATTCGAACTGTTTGGTGCCTCGCCAGGGCCTGGCAACGCCTGGACCGCCGCATCCGGGGCGCGCTTCGACCTGACCTCTTCGGCGCTTCGGCCTGATGGCTGGACCTCGGCGGATGCGGCCGGACTTGCGGTCTTCCCCGGCCTGGTACGTTACGACGAAGTGGCATCCGGTGAGATCGCGCATGCGATCCGATTCACCGCCGACCAGACACAAGCTGCCCACGTCTGGCCGGCCCGCCATGACGCCTCCAATTCGAACTCGTCGGCCCTTCCACCGATGGGTCAGCGTTTTCGTTTGAAGGCGAGCTTTGACACGTCCGGGTATTCGCCGCAAGTGCAGGTGATCCTGGTGGCCATGCAACGCTACGGCCTGATCCTGGCCGACAATGGAAGTTCATGGTTTATCTCTGGAGCACCCGACGACCGCTGGGATAACGACCTGCTCCGCGAGTTGAAATCCATTCCGGGCGCAGCGTTCGAAGCGGTCGATACATCCTCGATGATTATCGACCCGAACTCCGGGCAGGCGAAACAGCCCTAGAGCCTTTCGAAGACTGCCCATCGGGTCTGCCACCGGCGTCCCGAGCAGTCGGCCTCGGTGTCCTCGACCAGAGCGAAGCTCTCTCCGAGGGCAACTCGCAGATCATCGGTTGACATGGCGTGCGGCGGACCGCCATGCTCGACCGGTTTGCCCATCGGGAATACGATCGAGATCAATCGCCCTCCCGGGTTGACCCAGTGAGCGGCCGCTTCGCCATACGCCAAGCGCCGATCAGGGTCAACGGCACAGAAACACGTGTGATCGAACACGAGGTCGAACGGCTGACCGGGCCGATACTCGAATAGGTCTCCGAGTACGAAGGTGCCTTGCGATCCCAGTTTCTCTTCAACGAGACCCCGGGCAGATGGCGCAAAGTCAAGGGCCGTCACTTGCCATCCGTGATTGGCGAGAGCCCCGGCATCGTGTCCGGAGCCACAGCCGGGCACCAGGACCCGGCCAGGAGTTCCAAGACCGAGCGCGGAGTCCGTGGTTAGGCGGGCAACCAGTTCAGTATGGGCTTCTCCCAAATCCCACGGGGTCTGGCTCATTGCATAACGAATTGACCACGAGGACGCCAGATCGGACACGCCCAAATAGTACACCTGCCACACTGATCACCAACAAGAGGAGGATTCTCGATGAAGATTGAACGGGTCGGAGTAGTCGGCGGAGGGCAAATGGGGGCTGGTATTGCCGAAGTGTGCGCCAAAGCCGGCGTCGATGTCATCGTACGTGAGGTGAGCCAGGGCGCCGCCGCCGACGGAGAGAGCCGAATCGTCAAGAGCCTCGATCGGGCCGTTTCCAAAGGAAAGATGGAGGAGTCTGATCGTAACAGCGCGATCGGCCGGATTCAGTTCACCACCGACCTGGCCGCCATGGCCGATCGGGACCTGGTCATAGAAGCCGTTGTCGAACACGAGCCCCTCAAGATCGAAATATTCACGGCACTCGACACGATCGTGACCTCGGATCACGCCATTTTGGCTTCCAACACTTCGTCGTTGCCGATCACTCGACTGGCCAGGGCCACCGACCGACCCGATCATGTCGTTGGGATGCACTTTTTCAATCCGGTTCCCGTCATGCGACTCATGGAACTCATCACCACGGTGATTACCGATCCAGCGGTCGCCGCCGCCGCGGAGGAATTCGCGACGTCAACGTTGTCCAAGACAGTTGTCAAGGCCAAGGATCGGGCGGGGTTCGTCGTCAACTTGCTGCTAGTTCCCTACATGACCGAAGCCATGCGGATGTATGAGGCCGGTCACGCCTCGGCCGAGGACATCGACAACGGCATGAAGCTCGGTGCCAATCATCCAATGGGGCCCTTGGAGCTTGCCGACTTCATTGGCCTCGACACGATGAAGCTGGTCGCCGACGTGCTATTCGACGAGTACAAGCTTCCCCAATACGCCCCGCCACCCTTGCTGGTCCGAATGGTCGAAGCCGGCCTTTTGGGACGAAAAACCGGTCGGGGGTTCTACTCCTACGGCGAATAATCCTCGGTACCCTGACAGGCTTTGGCTATGTTTGGCTGATGGGTCGGCTGACCGCATTGGGCGTAAACCTCAAGGTTGCAGGCCCGGGAGCCGATTCTTAACGACGACCACTCCTTGGATTGGCATACAATGAACGACGCCTCCGTGCGCCAGGACCAGGGTTCCACCCCGGGATGGCACCCACTTCAGATCGACCGCATCTCATCTCAGGCTGCGGTTGCTGAGCTTGGGCAAGCGGCACTCGATGGGTCAGGCGTCGAATTCGTCTTCGACCTGGCCATGCAATTGGTGCAACGAGCCCTCGGTGTTGAGCGCGCCTGGATTCTCAAGCGCTTGCAAGGCGGCTCCTCGACGACGGTGGTAGCCCAGGTTGGCTGGAATGAACTCGCCGAGGGCGCGATCATTTCACGTGAAGCCAACACGCAACCTGGATTCACTTTGGACCGCGAGGAACCCGTCGTGGTCGCCTACTGGGACGAACGATCAGGCCTGGCGCCGATCCCCGAATTTGTAGATGCAGGGATCATGGCGGGAATGAGCGTCATTGTGCCCGACGGAACCACGCCCTACGGAGTGCTGGGCATTCATACACGGGAGCGGCGCCGTTTCACTACGGATGAAGCCGACTTTCTTCGATCGATCGCCAACGTTATCGGTGGGACAATCGTCAACGACCGGGCCCGGCAACGAATCGCTCGCCAATCAGAAGCCCAAGAGCGACGCCTCCGGTACCAGGCGGCCCTGGCTGAGTGCGCCCAGGCGCTGCTCGGTAACACCGGTGAGGATCGGCTGAACAGGGCCGTTCGAGCCCTGTTGGATGCGACTCAGGCAACCTATGTCCTCGTCGAGCGGAACCAGATCGACCCTGAACTTGGGCTGTGCTCGTATACGGTCGCTGAAGTCGAAAAAGACGAAGCCCCCAGTAGCCAGCTACGCAACGAGTACTGGTCGGTGGTTCCCTGGGACAAGATGCCGACATCTCGAGCCAGACTGGAAGCGGGGGAACCGTTCGTCATCATCCCGAGCGAGCTTGACGGTGTTGAGGCTGAGACCTACGCCGCCGATCCAGTTCCCGTTCTCACCGAGCTCAACATTCCCATCAGTGTCGACGGAGAGTGGGAAGGACTAATCGGCTTTGCCGAAACGACTGTGCTGCGGGAATGGACCGAAGAGGACATTTCGTTGCTCACCACCGCCGCCACCATGATCGGGGCGTTCTGGGAACGCGAAGCAGCCCGAGAAAGCCGCGAACAGCTCATCCAGGCCAAAGACCAGTTCCTGGCGAGTATCAGCCATGAACTGAGAACGCCCCTCACCGCGGTCGTTGGCTTCGGAGAGATTCTGCGAGATTCCGATGGCACGCTAAGCGAGAGCGAACGCCGCGAGTTCCTCGATGTACTGATTGCCCAGGGATCGGACGTCACCAATATCGTCAATGATTTGCTCGTGGCCGCCAAGGCGGACATCGGAACCCTCAATGTGAGCCGGGTCCCGGTCAACCTTCGGGCCCAAACCGCCCAGGTGCTCGAGGCCTTCAATCGAGATCAGATGGCCCGCATCGGACTCGCCCACGCGCAAGATGTCCGGGCGTTGGGAGACCCCGACCGAATTCGCCAGATCGTTCGCAACCTCATCACCAACGCTCTGCGCTACGGCGGCGATGACATCCACGTCGAGGTCGTCGGTAACGAACAGACCGGGATACTCGTGTGCGACAACGGACCGGGCATTCCTAACCAGGACCGCGAGCGCATTTTTCAGCCCTATCAACGGGCCCACAACGCGCCCGGCGTGGCGGGATCGCTCGGTCTCGGCTTATCGATATCGCGAAAGCTTGCCCGCCTTATGCAAGGCGACCTCGTGTACCGTCATGAGCGCCAAGGCAGCATCTTCGAGCTGTCCCTTCCCCGGGCTCGCTAGCTCGGCGCCAAGCTGTCGGTTATGGGTTATCGATAGCCGCCTACTCGATCCCTGCATTCAACCGGCGCTCTTCGAGGGTTCGACCGATCGTCAAGGTTCCCATTCCCAGGACAAGCAACACGACCCCGAATATGCCCAACGGCCAGGACACATCACTCGGACCGGTGTATGGCAGACAATCAGGCGGTTCACACTCCGAATCCGGAACGGTGGTCGAAGTCGTCGATGAGGAAGTCGTCGATGAAGTCGAACTGGTTGACGTTGACGAGGTGGTCGACGAGGACGTCGTCGTAGGCGACGTGATCGTGGTGGCCGAAACCGGCACAGTCGTCGTAGTCGAAGATGTCGTAGTCGAAGATGTCGTGGTCGACGACGTCGTGGTCGACGACGTCGTGGTGCTTCCGGTCTGGCATGCCAAGACAACCAGCTGCCCTGAGCTTGGGCCGTCGATTTCGTAGCCACTGTCGATCGAACGGGCCGTCCAGTTGTACGTGCCTTCGGGCAACTCGAACTCAGTCTTCTCGCTGATGACGATGACGCCGGTGGGCCCGTCGATGGTCATCTCGACTTTGTCCGTCGTGTTGAGCCCGTTGTGCCTGAACGAAAAAGTCACGTTGGTCTCGGAAATGCCGTTGCGTACCTCACACGAGCGCTGCACGATCTGGATGACAACCTTCTTGATGACGGTCTGGGCGGTCGCAGCGCCCGACGTTGAACTGACAACGGAGGTTGCGCTGGCGGTTGCCGTCGCCACGCACTGGCCCAGGTGGTTGCCTTGCACGACTCGCGCCTGGCCGACCGGACAGACTGAGCCCTCACGTTTGCTGGCGGCCGGGACGTCCGCACGTTCTCCGTTGGCATCGGCGGCCTCGGCTTCGGACACGATCGGATCGGATTCGTCAGCGGTTCCCCGCCCGGCGCCGGCCACCTGATCGGATTGTGATGCTTCGGTCGCACCGTTATTTGAAACCGCCGGTGCAGCCACCATCAGAACGAGACCAGCTATCACGAGGGTGGACCCCAGCTTGCGCAGCAGATTCATCGCTCAAGCCCGTGATGTGACGAAGTCCCCCAAAGGACACACGCGTAAC
>JAOUMT010000195.1 GCA_029881355.1 Acidimicrobiia bacterium
GTTTGCCACCAGGGCCATGAGCTTAACGAAGGGAGCCTTCTGTGACCTTTCGACGCCAGGCCCTCGTCATTTTTCGTCGCGATTTACGAATTGAAGGTCGCACCGGCGAAGCGCTGCTGATCACGCTTCCGTTCGGACTCGCAGCCCTGTTCCTCATACCCCTTGCACTCCCCCTCGATACCGAGCTGCTATCGAGGATCGGGCCGGGTATGTTCTGGGCCGTAACCTTGCTGTTCGGCATGTTCATTACCTTCCGCCAATCAGCCGGTGAATCCCCGGCGCAACATGAGCAACTTCGGATGCTCGGCGTGGATCCCGCCGCCCGATACACCGGCCGCGTCGCCGCCAGCACGCTTCTGCTCGTGGTATTCGAGGTTGTCATGGCACCGACGACGATCCTGCTTTTTGCACCAGAACCGATCCCCGGTTGGCCATGGGCTATCCCACTTGCCCTACTGGTGGCGATCGGCCTGGCCTTGATCGGCACCCTGGTCTCGGACATGACCGCCTCGCTGCGGGGTCGTTCAACCCTCGCCCCCCTGCTGGTCGCCCCACTTTCGATCCCCCTCCTGGTGCCTGCCGCCCAGGGCCTGGAATCGATCCGCACGAACAACGGTATCCTGGTACCGGCACTGTTCATGGTCCTCGTCGTGCTGGCGCTGGCCGTGATCGGCGTCATGACAGCCCAACCTCTTGAGGAGACGACCTGATGAAGCTCCGCTATGCCCTCTTCGGCCTGGCCACGGTCGGCATGGCCTACGGATTCAGCTGGGCACTTCGGATGCCGGCCGACGCCGTACAGGGCGAAAGCGCCAGAATCATCAGCGTGCACGTGCCGACTTCATGGTTGGCCTTTCTGGCTTTTGGCCTCACCGCCGTCTTCGGACTCGCCTGGCTGGCAACCAAACGCTCGAAACTGGACCATCTCGCGGCCGCTTCGGCCGAAATAGGTGTCCTGTTCACAGCCCTGGCTCTGATTACCGGGATGATCTGGGGCAATGCCACGTGGGGCATAGCTTGGGACTGGGGCGATGCCCGGTTGGCAAGCACCGCCATGATGTTTTTTGTCTATCTCGGGTACCTGGCCCTCCGCCGAGCCACTCCTGACGCCACCCAACGGGCCAGACGATCTGCCATTCTCGGAGCGGTTGGGGCGCTCCAGGTCCCATTGGTGTACTTTTCCGTCAACATCTGGAGGACATTGCACCAGACGCAGTCGGTGAGACCGGACGGCGCCAGTATGCCAACCGAAACGCTGATCTCGATGCTCGTCAACCTCGGCGCTTTCACCCTCCTGTATCTGGCGCTACTGGTCTGGAGAACCGACCAGTTGCGGATCGAGGAGACTTACCTGGCCAAGACTTCGCTGGCGCCAAATGCCGGGACGGCCGTTGTCCCTCCAAAACTGCAGCCCGGATCATGACCGATCCAGCGGTGCTCGCCTCATTCATCGCCACCTATCTGGCGGTCGCCGGATATGTCGGATCCCTCGTGTGGAGAGACCGCAAACAACGTGAGCAGCGGTGATGCGCAACAAGCTGTTCGTGTTTCCAGCACTCGGAGTGATTGGCGTGATCGCCGCGTTCTTGATCGGCGGTGGACTGACATCGAACACCGTGTACTACCTGTTTCCTGATGAGGCCATCGCTCAACAGAGCAGTTTTCAGGACGGGCGGGTCTTCCGACTCGGTGGACGGGTAGTGCCCGGTTCGGTTGATACGTCAGATGAGATCACCTTTGATGTGACCGACGGCGGGGCGTCGATCAACGTCGTCACGAATCGAACTCCGCCCCAATTGTTCGGCGACGATGTGCCCGTCCTGTTGGAGGGATACTGGGAAGACGGCACGTTCCGGGCTACTCAGATCATCATCCGCCATGACGAGCAGTACATCGCCCCGGATGGGTACAAGGAAGGTCAGTGACCGCACTACTCGGTGATGTGGGTTTGTGGGTGGCCCTGTTTGGTGCACTGACCCTCGTCGCTTCGGGGATACCGCTCAGTGGGGGGACGATGCCAGTCGGCTGGTACCGAACCGGCTCCAGGACGATGTTGGCCGGTTCAGTCCTGTCGATGGCGGCCCTGCAGTTCGGGCTCCTGTCAAACGACTTCTCGATCGCCTACATCGCCAACAACTCTGCAACGACCACCCCCACAATCTTCAAGATGGCCTCGGCGTGGGCGGCTCTCGAGGGAAGCATCGTGCTGTGGGGGCTGGTGCTGGCCACGTTCACGTATCTGGTCTACCGCCAGCTGGGCGACGCCTCGGATCTGCTCGGGGCGGGAGCACTCACGGTGCTTGGCATCGTGGCCGTGTTCTTCTTCGGGTTAATGGTCACGGTGGCCAATCCATTCGCAGTTTGTACCGAGGCCTTCGGGACTAGCTGTGTGGCAAGCTCGCCATGGCCGTGGGCAGCCACCGCAACGCTCACCGAAGGACGAGGACCGAACCCGCTACTCCAGAACCATTTCCTGATGGCCGTTCACCCACCCATCCTCTACATCGGGTACGTAGGGCTAACCGCCCCCTTTGCATTCGCGATTTCTGCCCTAGCCCAGCGACTACCCGGTATCGAGTGGGCGCAACGTACCAAACAGTGGACGCTCATCAGCTGGTCCGCTCTCACGACCGGAATCCTGCTGGGCGGATGGTGGTCATACGAAGTACTCGGATGGGGCGGGTACTGGGCCTGGGATCCCGTCGAAAACGCCTCCTTCATGCCGTGGTTGTTGGCTACTGCGTTCATACACTCCTCGTTCGTACAGATCCGGCGGGGCATGCTCCAGTCGTGGAACTTTGTGCTCGTCATCGCCACTTTCTCCTTGACGATTCTCGGTACCTTCTTGACCCGATCGGGCTCGATTACGTCGGTTCACTCGTTCACGCAGTCGGCAATCGGCCCGGCCTTGCTGGCGTTCCTGGCGATCGTGGTGATTGGCTCATTCGCACTGTTCGCGACCCGGGCCCAGTTGGTTGCCAGCTCACCCCGCCTCGAATCGTTCTCCAGCCGAGAAGGCGCTTTCCTCGCCAACAATTTGCTTCTGACCGTATTCGGCTTCGTCGTGTTGATCGGCACCCTTTTTCCAATTTTCGTGGACGCCTTCGCCGGCCGGACTGTGGCAATCAGCGCACCATTCTTCAACCGCTTCGCCGTACCGCTCTCGCTCACCCTCATTTTGGCGATGGGCGTCGGACCGATCATGCCGTATCGGGTCGCCAAACCATCCCTCGTCTGGGAACGGATCCGCACGCCGATTCAGGTTGGACTGGCCAGCGGAGCGTTGGCCGTTCTCGTCGGCGTGCGCGCCCCCTGGCCGCTGTTGACGTTCACCGTCACAGGATTTGTGGCCGCCGCCATCATTCGTCACCTGTACTTCCAGGCCGTCCGCGTGCGCTCCAAGACCGAACTCACACTGGGAGAGGCCGCCCTGAGGGTCATCCAAGGAGATCCCGGATTCTGGGGCGGGCAACTGTCGCACCTCGGTGTGCTCGTTATCGCTGTCGGTATCGCCGGTTCCAGCGGACTTGCAACGGCCGATACCACCACGATCGCCGTTGGGGACTCGATCTCGTTCTCGGGATACACGATTGAATACCGGGCTCCATTCAGCCGCTCAGAGCCAAACCGCGACGTGCTCGGCGCCCGGCTATTCGTCAGCCAAAACGGCCAGACGATTGATGCCGTCGAGCCGAGGCTCAACCGGTTCGCCGGTGTCAACCAGTTCATCCCCACCCCCGGCGTGATGTCACGGCTGTCCGGCGACCTGTATGTCTCGGCGGTAGATATTCAGGCCGACTCCGTGACCGTCGATTTATGGTGGTTTCCTCTGCAGTGGATGGTCTGGCTCGGAGGGCTGGTCATCGCCATCGGCGGCGTGTGGTCAGCGACCATGCGGGTGGCGCGGCCGGCCGGCGGCCGTACCGCCGAACCCGTCCGGACCGATGCGTAGCCGCAGCCTCGTCCGACTCGCCATCACGGTTTGCCTGGCATCCATCGTCGTTTGGGGCATGCTGGGAACGACGCCGAACGACGCCGAGCGACTCGCCAGCCTCAGCGCCCAGGTGGCTTGTCCGGTGTGTGAAAACTCTGTGGCTGATTCACAGGCCGCCTATGCCAGGAACATTCGAACCTACATCGCCGCCGAAATCGCCGAAGGTCAAACCGATCGACAGATTCTCGATGGGCTGGCCAACAGCTTCGGGGACGAGATCATCCTGGACCCGCCCACCTCGGGTTTCGGATTGTGGCTGTGGGCGGCGCCAGGAGCGGTCATCTTGCTGGGCTTCTGGGCGATCGGTTCACTGCGCCGGAGATCGGGAGCCGACGGTCCGTGAGCGACGCAGACCTCATCGCCCAAGTACGACGGGATCTCGCCGAAGTAGCCGAGCAACGTGCCAGTGGT
The DNA here is from genome assembly GCA_029881355.1 of Acidimicrobiia bacterium. Taxonomy (GTDB): domain Bacteria; phylum Actinomycetota; class Acidimicrobiia; order Spongiisociales; family JAENVV01; genus JAENVV01. The sequence continues at coordinate 4,406 of JAOUMT010000195.1, forward strand.
GAACTGGACGAAGCAACCGCCCAGAAGCTGGCAGCCACCTACGAGGCCGAGATGGATCGCCTCATGACCAGCGGCGAAACACTGCAAGATCCGCCGGCCAATCGTCGAAGTGGGGTGCGGTTGCTGGTCGGTGCTGCGGTACTCATCGTTGCCTTCGCGGGGATTACTTGGGCGGCGAGCGGTGCGATCGTGGGACGGGAGCCGGACGCGTTCTCCGGACCGGACCGGCAGGTCGATCTCGAGTCGATCAGCAACGAACAAATGATTGAAGTGATCGCCGCCAACGCTGATATCCCCGAGATCAACCGCATGCGACTGGCCCTGGCCGAACGGTATTTCGAATCGGGCGAATATTCGGAGGCGTTGACGTGGTTTCAATCGGTCCTCGATGCCGCGCCATCACCGCTCGAGGAGTCTGAGGCTCTCGGTCGGATCGGATGGATGATCCTCGACTCCGGGGATGCCGAGACTGCCCTGCGGTTCGTCGACATGTCGCTCGAAGCCAACCCGGCCAACCTGGAAGCGACCTACTTTCGGGGCCTCACCTACGCCCGTCTGGGACGCACCGCCGAAGCTCTTGCCGACCTGAGAGAGGTAGCAGCCAGCTCGGACCTCCCCGACGACGTGCGGGCGGTTGTAACCGAAGCGATCGCGGCCCTGGAAGATGACTCATGAAGATAACCCGGGTCGCCTGGGTCGGCGTCCTAACCCTCTTTGTGGGGGTCGTGGTCCTCGCTGTGAATCTGGCCGACACGTCACCGCGCATCTCCACGTCGCCACTCATCAATCAAGCCGCCCCAGCCTTCGACCTTCCCCGCCTCGACGGGTCCGGCGACGTCGCACTCGACGACTTTACGGGCAAGATCGTCATGG
>JAOUMT010000197.1 GCA_029881355.1 Acidimicrobiia bacterium
ACCGAGATCCTTCAGTGAACTCGCCGCCTGCGATGAAAGTGCTTCGGCCGTCACCGAAGACAGGAGAATCTGGCCGCCATGTCCGGCAGACATGATACGGGCGGTGCGGTTGAGGACCGGCCCAAAATAGTCACCACCGCGTTCTTCGGCAGTTCCGGTATGGATACCCATTCGCACCTTGATTGTGGGTCCAGGCCAGTCGGCCGACAACAACCCAAGTTGGATCTGGATTGAGGCCGTTATCGCATCGTCCACGGTCGGAAACGACGCGGCGAACGCGTCACCAGCGGTGGAAAACACGTGCCCGTTGTGTCGGGTGATTGCGTCGCGCATGATGCGGTCATGGAAGGCCAGGCTGGCTCCCATTGCGTCAGCGTCTGTTTCCCAAAGCCTCGTGGAGCCTTCGACATCGGTAAACAAAAACGAGACAACGCCAGTCGGAATCACAGTGGTCATAGCTGCGATTGTAAACAAACTGACGTTGACGACCACGGCCCGAAGCCGATTGGTCTGGTCCCGAGCATCACCAGGTAGCTTCGCGTCATGACAGCCAGAACCCGTCCACATATCTGGAGAAGAACATGACCGATACCGAACTAGAAGAGCTCTTCGTCGAAACCAGCAAACGCCATCACGCTGCATTCATCGAAGCAGACGGGGTGGATCCCGAATGGCCGCTGTTCTACGCCGCCTACGTGCAAACCCGGCTATGGGATCGGCTGGGAGTTCTGCTCACCCGCAGCGAACTGGTCCACGTGATGGTCGCCGCCGACCTAGCACTGTCCTCCGGCTCGGCCACAGGCGATTGGCCGTCGGTTTTCGCCGCCCGCGTGCGCGCCTTCGCGGAATCCAAGACGGCCACGCTTTAGAAAACTGATCAGGAGATGGTTCGGCCGACCACCCGGACACAAGTTCGGCGGACCCGACGAGCACTTCTCGAGCTGAGCCCGCCTAGCCTCCGGTTATGGAACCAACACCGCGATCCACCGTCATTGAAAGCTTGCCTGGAGAGCTGGAGATCCCCAGGGACGGCACTCTCAGCAGAGTGCTCTACAAGGATGACGACATCCGCCTCGTGCTCTTCGGGTTCGACACCGACCAGGAACTAAGTGAGCACACCGCCGCGTTGCCGGCAATCCTGCAAATCATTTCGGGTCGAGCCAGAATCGGACTCGGCGACCGGGAGGTAACGGCCGAACCGGGCACGTGGATTCACATGCCGTCCCATCAAGCGCATTCGGTTTTCGCTCTCGAGCCAACCGTCCTGCTCCTCACGTTGCTTCGCTAGGTTCCGTGCCGGCCGGACCGGCATCCTTCGGGAACCGAACCGGGTCAATGGACGTCGAACGGACACACGTCGAGCCTACCGGCGTTGCGCTCATGAGGAGAAACCTATGTCGTCAAAGTTCGGACGATCCCTTTGGTTCATAGCCCTGGTGCTGCTGTCTTTGACCTTCATGGCGCCAGCCGCCACCGCCCGGGACCTCGTCGCCCAGACCGTTGAACACGATGGCGGGCTGGTGTGGGTGTGGGCGGCGTTTTCGGCGCTAGCCCTGGCAGTTCTCGGGGCCGGGGTGGCGGCTAACCGTCAACCACGCAAGCCTCCAGCCGCATCATCAAGACTGCCGGAACTTTAGGGGAGCTTCGCCTTCGGCTTTACGGGGACGTAAGCCTGCTCAACCGGTGGGGTTCAAGCGCCACCTTCCGAATCCGATCCAATGGCAACTCACCGTGCCAGCAGGGGTCGCGATGAGGGGCATCTGATAAACGGCTGAATTCCAAGGGCAATGATCATGGATGCGGCCATGACGAGTAGGACTCCCGGACGCAGACCATGGCAAAAGACAATCACAATTACGGAAATCGCGGTGATCCCGAGATATCCGAACCAGCGAGTCGATAGCGCAAAACTCGCAACGACGGGAGGCTCAGCCGAGCGGTTGCGATCATATGTGACCTCCCAGTCCTCGGGTCCTCCTCAAACCAAGCCGACGAACGAGTTAGCCTCCTACACACACTCAGACGGATGGGAGTCCCGGTGACCAGCACAGCACTCATCATCGGAGCGAGTCGTGGTATCGGCCTCGAACTCGTTACCCAATACGCCGGGGCGGGCTGGACAGTCCACGGGACTACCCGGTCGATCGATCAGCCAGGCCCGGTCGCTTCGATTGCGGGAGACATCACGCTTCATCAATTGGAAGTCCGGTCCGAGAAAGATCTTCGACAGCTTAGAGCGTCTCTCATCGACACCCCGATCGACGTGCTGATTCACAGCGCGGGGGTCTACCGGAACACGCCCCGAGACGAAATCATGGCGGTCAACGCCGAGGCTCCGATCCGGATCGCTGAAGCCCTGCTCGAAAATGTGGCCGCCAGCAACCTACGCCGGCTGGCCCTCATCACCTCCCAACTCGGAGCGCGGCGCGGGCGAACCGGCAGCCTGGGCGACTATGGCGACTCAAAAGCTGCCTTGAACGATGCCTTCCGGGCTCGGGCTTCCGAATGGGCCGCCCGAGGCGTTCGAGCCATCGTCATCCACCCTGGATGGGTCAGTACGGACATGGGTGGCGCATCCGCGCCCGTATCTGTTCATGACAGCGCATGGGGCATTCGCAACGTTATGGACTCCCTCACCGCTGAGATGCACGGCCGGTTCTGGACCTGGGACGGCCGCGAACACGAGTGGTAGGCCTAGCCGACCGGCGAAGCCACCCGTACGTCGGGCTCGACGACGATCTCCGAATTGATGGATCCACTGATCAAGCAGGCGGCTTCTGCTTTGAAAACGAGCCGCAACGCCCGGTCGGCTTGTACGCCACTGACCACCACCCTCGGACGCAGTGTGATCTTGTCGATCCGGTAACGCCGATCCTCTCCTCTCTGCAAATGCCCGATCGCCTGATCGGAGTACGAGATAACGTGTACGGCGGACAAATCAGCGATCGCTTGGAACGTCGTCATCAGGCAAGCCGATACCGCCGCGACGAACAAGTGCTCAGGACTCCAAACGCCCTCTGGCCCGCCAAACTCCGGCGGCGAAGCAACATCAATGCCGACCGCCAATGTGTGATCGGTGAGCGTCCCCGTTTTCGGACCGGTCCCTTCAAGGGTGACGGTGTAGTCGTGCGATTCGATCATGCGCGGTTCCTTTGAGAGTGGCGATTACCGCCACCATCGTACGAAGGCCGACTCCAAGGGCGGAGGGCGCGAAAGACCCTATTCCCAGGGTTACTCGCGAGGTCGGAGAAGAATCACGGGGATCTCCCGCTCGGTTCGGGCTTCGTACTCGGCGAACCCGCCGTGGGCGGCCTTCTGGCGTTCCCAAATCGGCGCTCGCTCCTCAGGACTCGCCACCGAGGCCTGGCACGCGAGAGAGCGGTCGCCGATCTCGATGGATACCTGGGGGTTGGCGAGAATGTTGTGATACCAGTCCGGATTGGATGAAGCGCCGGCCTTTGATGCGAACACGGCGTACCCGTCGTCGAGTTGCTGGTACATCAACGGACTAATTCGTTCCCGGCCGGTCTGTGCTCCTGTGGTATGCAGCAGCAACAGCGTGGCACCGGCGAATGGTCCGCCGACGACGCCATTGTTGGCGCGGAATTCCTCGATGATGCTGTGATTCCAGTCGGACATGGCCCTCTTTCGACCTGGGAAAGCTACCTGAGTCTGGCCACTATCCTGACCCCAATGGAAACTTCACGAGAGACCAGTCCGAGACACCTGCCGTGGATCGCGGCGGTAACCCTTCTCGGGCTGCTGATCGCCGCGGTAGCGGTCGCGATCAACACTGCCAGCGACACGACGGGCGCGGCGATTGGAGCTGAAACCAGGATGGCACCCGAAGACGCTGCGGCGTTCGCCGCTTTGGTCGCGAGTGGGCACGGTGGGACGGTCGACACCGGCATGCACCACATGCATATGGGTTCCGACCCTGAGATGGTTGAGTTATCCCCAGCCGAATCCGAGGAGCTAAGTGCCCAACTGGCGCTTGCTACGGCCGCCGCGGCTAACTACGACACGGTTGACAAAGCTACCGGGGCCGGATACGTGCCGATATCACCGTATGTTGACGGGGTCGGCTCACATTGGACCAAGTGGTCGCTCGTCGACCAACCGTTCGATATTGAACGTCCTTCCCAGTTGCTGTTCGAAGAGATCACGTCGGGCGCCGGTCCTGAGTTGGTCGCCTTCTCATACTGGGTGTTGTCCGACGAGGAACCGGAGGGCTTCGCCGGCGGGACCGATCAGTGGCATTCTCATCTCGGCCTGTGCTTCGAAGACGGCATGCTCACGACCGAGAACAATCCGGACCCATCGACATGTAACGGGGACTGGATCAGCGGCGAGAACATCTGGATGCTGCACGCCTGGATCGTGCCTGGCATGGAAAATCGCTTTGGCGTCTTCCACAGCGTTAACCCTCGTCTCTGTGAACGCTACTGCGAATAGGCATACCGCAGGGCGCTGGCAATCTGGCAGGAGGCATGTGCCGCGTGTCCAAACTGCGAGAACACTGAACAATGACGTCGATAGCGTTCGACGACTTAGGGTGAACGGGCGGTGCGCCCGTCAGCCCCTTGATCCGTTCGTAGGATCCAGTCTTGGATCCGTTGGGCGATATCGAGGTTGTTGTTGTCCATCATCATCACATGGCTGTTTCCCTCAATCCCGAACTCCGGCAGCAACAACATGGTGGCGTCGCCGCCGGCTTCGTTGATGTTGGCAACGGCGTCGCGGCACCCATTGCGCCGCTCGTCACCGTTGACCCCGGCAGCCCCTTCGCTGTTATCGCCCCAGACCGACAGGAACGGAATATCCCGAAACGTTGAAGCGGCGAGTTCGGGGGTAATCGTGTGCGAACCCCCTTCGATGCTGACAAGCGCGAGAACCAGATCGGGCCGGCGCCGGGCGATCTCGATCCCGAACAGTCCGCCCTGAGAATGCACGAGCAACACGGCCGGACCGATATGCACAAGCAGCTCGATGACTCCGGTGATCGTGTGTTCCGACTCGGCCACCAAGGTGGTCTCGGCGTTGGGTACGGTGCGGTCGACCATTCGATCGAACCAGCCGACGGGAAAACGGACATTCGCAAATGGCTCGCCGTATCTCGGTCCGACTCGAGCGTTCACCCAGATCCGCTCTTTGGTACCCAAAAACAGATTCGGAGCTTCAACATCAGGCGTTCCGGCCCGAATCGCGTTGACTCCCGTGGGATCGAATCCTGAACGTCC
>JAOUMT010000196.1 GCA_029881355.1 Acidimicrobiia bacterium
GGCCAGCCACTGGTGGATCGTGTTCTTCTGGCTGCCGGGACTCCTGGCGACCCACCCGCCGAGCGGACGACGCCAGTACGTGCCCTGGTACTGGGTGGGGTCAGCGGCCTTTGTACTCGCCTATGTGATCTGGCTGACGGGAACCAACGACCACCCCGCCTGCAACCCGGATTCGCTCCTGCAACCACATGCCATCTGGCATCTCCTCGGCGCAGTGTCGACCTGGAGCTTCTTCCTCTTCCTTCGCTCAGAGAAGACCAACGTAGTCCTCGAGCCGGCGGTGGCGCCCTAGCCCAGGGCTATCGGCGCTGCATTTCGCGGTGTTCGAGCTTCCCGTCGGCATGCACGGCGAACCGTCCTTCCGAGCGAGCATGGACATGACTGCGCGAAGACCACGGCCACCCTCCGAACTGGGTACGACGGTAGTCGTCGAGCGCTTGCTGAAGCTCCTCAGGTGTGTTCATGACGAATGGTCCCAGTTGAAAAACGGGCGCCCCGATCGGCTGGCCCTGAAGCAGCAAGAACTGGGCAGGACCACCATGGTTGACGATCGCCGCCGGGACCCCGGAGTTGAGTTGGACCCCAACCGACTTGGCCAGGATGGCAGAACCGATCTGGACGTCGTCACCCTCAAAACAGTGCAGCACTCGGTTGGTGCCCGAGCGGGCCGCGGGCATTTCCCACGACGCTCCGGCCTCCATTTGGATGATCCAGATCCCCAGGTCGTTGGCCGGGTCGGCCGCCCATGAGTCTGGCGGTGGGGCGGGAGCCGTCTGTCCTTGAACTTCGCCGGCGACGACGTCGACCCACACCCCCGGCGAAACCTCGACGGTCGGGATGTCCTCGTCCCAGAGAATGGCGAAATGGGCGGGCACCATCTTTGACTGTGGTGGAAGGTTGAGCCAGATCTGGAACAACTCAAGTGGATTCGGCGCGTCCTCGTCGAGAAGCGGAAACATTTCGGCGTGCATGATGCCCGAGCCGGTGGTGAGCCATTGGGCGTCACCTCCGCCATAGCGGGCAGTGGCTCCCAGCGAATCGGAATGATCGACATATCCGCGTCGAACAACAGTCACGGTTTCGAACCCGCGGTGCGGGTGTTGGGGGAATCCTGGAACCGCATCGCCGTGATACATGCTCCACCCGTCCTTATACGAGAAGTCCGAACCGATATTGCGTCCTGCCAGCCCATCTACGGGTCCGAGCACATCGTTGCCGGCCGGATAATTGTCAAGATGGTGAACCGTGAAGATGAAGGGATCGAGGCCAGCCCACGGCATACCGAGATCAAAGACCTCGACTACTGGATCATCCGACATAACACCTCCGTTTAGTTGCACCCTACAACCACCTCTGCCAACAAAAAGATTCCCGCCGACTAGAAGTCGCCAGCGGAGTGGCGTACTTCGCTCAACAGATCGACGATCCCCGTTGTGGTCTCTGCGTTGACGGTGTCGAGTCCGTACCGGATGGCTTCAAGATCCTTGGTGGCGAGTTCCACGGTCATCCGCCCCGCCTCGGTAATGGCAGCCAGGGTCGTGCGGCGGTCGGTCGGATGAGGCAACCTTGTCACATACCCGGCCGCCTCCAGGCGATCGATGGCATTGGTCACCGAGGTGGGATGCACCTGGAGGCGTTGTCCGATCTTGCCCATCGGGAGGGCACCTCGCTTGGTGAAGCCGATGAGTACCAGCGCCTCGTATCTTGAGAAAGTGAGTCCGTGGTGAGCGAGCACGTCGTTGACCCTGGCGAGAATAATCTGGTGTGCCCGGGTGATGGACGTGGCCGCAGCCATCGCGGTCGATTCGGCCCAGCCGCGCTTGTCCCAGTTCCGCTTCGCTTCTTGAATCAAGTCGACACGATCGTCCATCGTGAATTACTATAGGGAGTGCAATAGTTGGACGTCCAACTATTCTGGTATTCGCCGGTTGGAGAAAGTGACGATGGCCAACGATTCAGAAGCCAACAACGACCGACAGGCCTGGCAGGACGCCTATGACCGCACTCCATTGCGCGATGTCGATTTCGAAACGATGTCGGGCATCCCGGTCGAGCCCGTCTATGGAGGCGGACCCTACCCCGGCCAGTATCCATTCACCCGGGGGATCCGTCCTTCGATGTACCGGTCGCGACTCTGGACGATGCGGATGTTTGCTGGATTCGGCACCGCAGAGGACACCAACGGTCGCTTCAAGGAGATACTTCGCAACGGCGGAACCGGTCTCTCGACCGCCTTCGACATGCCAACCCTCATGGGCCGGGACTCAGACCACGAGTGGGCACTCGGCGAGGTTGGACGGGCGGGAGTAGCGATTGACACCCTGGCGGACATGCGCGACCTGTTCGCCGACATCGATCTTGGATCCGTCTCAACCTCGATGACGATCAACGGACCCGCCCACATCATCATGGCCATGTACATCGCTTTGGCAGAAGAGAACTCAGTTGACCGGGCCGCGCTGAGCGGCACAATACAAAACGACATCCTCAAGGAATATCAGGCCCAAAAGGAATACATCTTCCCGCCTCGGCCTTCGATGCGGCTGATCACCGACCTGATTCGATTCACCGCCGCAGAAATGCCCCGTTGGCATCCCGTTTCCGTCTCGGGCTATCACATTCGGGAGGCCGGCAGCAACGCTGCGCAGGAACTCGCCTTCACCCTCGCCAATGGCTTCGCATACGTTGAAGCGGCCATCGCCGCCGGCATGGACGTCGACGATTTCGCACCCCGACTGAGTTTCTTCTTCAACAGTCACAGTGACTTCTTCGAAGAGATCGGCAAGTTCCGGGCCGCCCGCCGTATCTGGGCGACCTGGATGAAGGAGCGCTACGGCGCCAGGGACGAGCGAAGCATGTTGTGCCGATTCCACACCCAGACTGCCGGAGTGTCCCTCACGGCCCAACAACCCGAGATCAACGTGGCACGGGTTGCCCTCCAGGCGCTCGCCGCGGTGCTTGGCGGATCCCAAAGTTTGCACACGGACAGCTTCGACGAAGCCATGGCATTGCCCACCGAGGACGCCGCCCGGATTGCGCTGCGCACCCAGCAGATCATCGCGTACGAGACCGGGGTGGCCAGCGTCGCCGACCCGTTGGGGGGTTCGGCATACGTCGAGTGGATGACCGACGAAATCGAGCGCAGAGCAGAAGACATCTTCAGCCATCTCCACGAACTCGGCGGCGGCTCGATCCTCGAAGGAGTCTATGCGGGTATCGACAATGGCTACTTCGTCGGAGCGATTGCCGACTCGGGCTATCGGTTCGAACGGGCCGTCAACGCCGGGCGCCGCATCGTCGTCGGTGTGAACGAGTTCACCGATGGCGACCACCCTTCGGACCGCAACCTTCTGCGAATCGACCCGCAGGTCGAAGCCAACCAACTCAAGCGCCTCGCCGACGTGAAGCAGTCCCGGGATGAATCGCTGGTAAGAACCTCACTCGAGCAGTTGGTCACGGACGCAGCCGACCCGACGATCAATACGATCCCGGCCACGATCAAAGCAGTCCAAGCGCTCGCCACGGAGGGCGAAATAGTCGCCGCGTTGGAAACCGTTTTCGGCACCTACGTAGAAACGGCTGTGATGTGACAGACACTCCGATACGAATCGTCCTGGCCAAAATCGGTTTCGACGGCCATGACCGCGGCCTGCGCATGGTCGCCCGAATCTTGCGGGATGCCGGCTTTGAAGTGATATATCTGGGTCTACGCCAGACAACCGAGAACGTCGTTGCGGTCGTAGAACAAGAAGACGCTGACGCCGTTGGGCTGTCAATGCACAACGCCCAACACCTCACGCTGGCTCCCAAAATGGTGAAGTCATTGCGATCAGCCGGCCTTGACGTTCCCGTGATTCTTGGCGGGGTCGTTCCTGATCAGGACATCGCTCCTCTCTTGGAAGCAGGAGTCGCTGTCATCCTCGGGCCCGGGACGTCTGCAGAAGATGTCGTCCGTTCCGTCCGCGAGGCCGTAACCTCCCGCTCGTGAAGCGCGACTCCTCCACCCCGGTCGAACTGTTCGACGCGGCGATCACCGGCCACCGGCACGCCATCGGCCGCCTCCTTTCTCTAGTCGAGCAGGGAGGCGCTTCCGCCGATGCCGTCAGCGCCCTGACTCACGAGAAGTCGGGTGCCGCGATGGTGATCGGGATCACCGGCCCGCCCGGATCTGGCAAGTCGTCGCTGCTCAGCCAACTCCTGAAAGAGGTTGTCGCCGCCGGCTTTCGCCCGGCCGTCATCGCGGTGGATCCGTCATCGCCGCTTACCGGTGGGGCCATTCTTGGCGACCGGGTCCGCATCGATGCCACGGACACCGCCACATTCATTCGATCGATCGCCACCCGGGGTCACAGCGGCGGACTGGCGCTGGCGGTGCCAGGAGCGGTTCGCGTCCTGGACGCGGTTGGTTTCAATCCGATCATCATCGAAACGGTCGGCGTCGGCCAAGTCGAAGTCGACGTGACGGCCTCCGCCGACACGACCATCGTCGTGGCGAACCCAGGCACTGGCGACGCCGTGCAAGCCAACAAGGCAGGTTTGCTCGAAGTAGCCGACATCTTTGTTGTCAACAAGTCGGATCTCCCCGGATCCGACGATGCCCGTCGCGACCTCGAACTCATGCTCGACCTGAGCCACATGACCGGCCAGGAAGACTCAACCGGTCGCCGACCCCCGATCATCATGGCCAACTCCCTTGAAGGATCCGGAGCAGCAGAACTCTGGGCGGCCGTCGTCGAACACGGGGAACATCTTGTGGCAACCAACCAACTCTCAGCCCGACGCGCCAAACGACAGCTAGCCGAACTCCGCTCGCGGGTATCAGACGCATTGATGGACGCGCTCGACAGCGAACTCGCCTCCAAGCACGGTGCGGACATCGTCGTCGCGTTATCCGATCGACGGATCACCCCTACAGAGGCGAGCAGTCAGATCATTAGCCGGGTGATTCGGACCGATGAGAGGCCGGCTAGGCCTCGTGGACCTCAAGTGTGATCGGAACGTTTCCGGCGAGCGCCTGAGACACCGGGCATCCGGCCTTGGCACCCTCGGCAGCCTCCAGGAGTCCGGCATGATCGAGTCCGGGAACGCTCGCGGTTAAGACGAGCGCCATGCCGGTGATACCTTGGCCGGGTACGAACGTCGCAGTCGCCTGCACATCGAGGAATGTGGGGGGCATCCCCGCCTTGCCGAGGGCGTTCGAAAGGGCCATCGAGAAGCACGAGGCGTGCGCGGCGGCGATC
>JAOUMT010000198.1 GCA_029881355.1 Acidimicrobiia bacterium
CCGGCCGTCACATTATTCGACATTCGGCGGCTCACATCATGGCCCAGGCCGTCCTTAGCTTGTTCCCGGGGTCGACGTTCGCGATCGGTCCGGCGATTGAGAACGGCTTTTACTACGACTTCGAGATCGGTCGGGGTTTCACGCCTGACGACATCGAGACGATCGAAACCCGGATGGCCCAGATTGTCGCCGCCGATCAATCCTTCGAACGTTTCGAGTTGTCGGCTGGCGAGGCGCTGGAGGTCTTCGCCGACCACAAGTTCAAAGTTGAGATCGTGCAATCGGTCGACGAAAGCGAGGTCGACGGGACGTCGGGAGTGATCTCGGCCTATCGAAATGACGAGTTTGTCGACTTGTGTCGGGGGCCTCACTTGCCGAGCACCGGTCGGTTGAAAGCGTTCAAGTTGACCCGGGCCGCCGGGGCGTATTGGCGTGGCGATGAGAACAATCCGCAGCTGGCCCGGATCTACGGCACAGCCTGGGAGTCCAAGAAGGCGCTGGACGAATATCTGCATCGTCTAGAGGAAGCCGAACTGCGAGATCATCGCAAACTGGGGCCTGAACTAGACCTGTTTTCGTCACCACCGGAACTGGGCTCTGGGCTTGTCTTGTGGCACCCCAAAGGCGGGGTGATTCGCAAGATCATGGAAGATCACAGCAGACGACTCCACGAACGGTTCGGTTTCGAATTCGTGTTCTCGCCGCATCTTGCCAAAGCCGACCTTTGGGAAACTTCGGGGCATCTGAGTTTCTATGCCGAGAACATGTACCCGGGCATCGAGATGGACGGCGGCCAGGAATACCGCGTCAAGCCAATGAGTTGTCCGATGCACGTGCTCATCTACCGCAGTCGGGGTCGCAGCTACCGCGATCTCCCGGTACGACTTTCCGAACTCGCCGCCGTGTATCGCAACGAGCGCTCCGGTGTGATCCACGGGATGATGCGCGCCAGAGGTTTCACCCAGGACGACAGCCATACGTTCTGTCGACGAGACCAGGTTGATGACGAACTGGCGATGCACCTGGATTTTGTCCTTACTTGGCTGCGTGATTTCGGGTTTACCGAATTCGAAGCAGATCTGTCCACCCAACCCGCCAAATCGGTGGGCGAACAAGAATTGTGGACGATTGCGGAGCGTTCGCTCGAAGATGCGCTGAAACTGGCCGACATCCCCTACCGGGTGGCCGAAGGAGACGGGGCGTTCTATGGCCCCAAGATCGACGTTCACATCAAGGACGCCATCGGTCGGCGCTGGCAGATGTCGACGATTCAGGTCGATTTCGCCCTGCCTGAGAATTTCGGCATTGATTACGTCGACGCCGAAAACCAAAAGCAACGTCCGGTCATGATCCACTCGGCCAAAGCAGGTTCGATCGAGCGGTTCTTTGGCGTGTTGCTCGAGCATTACGCCGGCGCGTTCCCGATGTGGTTGGCCCCGGTGCAAGCCGCGGTGATCCCGGTGGCCGACCGGCATAATGATTACGCCAATTCCGTTGTCGATCATCTGCGGTCGGCGGGGTTGCGGGCCGAAGCCGACCTGGCCGATGCGACAGTTGGCGAGAAAATCCGACGGGCGATGACGTCCAAGATACCCGCGGTCCTGGTGGTTGGTGACGATGATGTCTCCAACGGCACAGTCGGATTCCGGATGCGCGGCCTCGACGAGGAGCGCGGAGTCGAATTGGGTGACGCGACCGGTCGTCTAACCTCGGCCGCGATCCTGCCGGGCGAGGAGCTTCCAAGTGGACATTGAGATCCCCCAAGAGTTGGCTGACGCCGAAGGGGTACCTGAGGACTTGAACGCCAACGTCACCGGCCCTTATCTCTTTGCTTCACCGGTCCGGCGGCGCATCGCGGCACGCATCTACGCCCTCGGTGCGCTGGCGGCCGCCGGCGGCGCCCTGACCGGGATGCCAGGAGGCATGTGGGTGCTGGCGGTAGGGCTCGGTGTACTGGCCTTGCACCACGCCCGATCAGCGCATCCGCTCGTTGTATCGGATACCGACGCACTGGCGATCGCGGCTCGCAACGTCGAGGCCGCCGTCGGCCATGCGTCGGCAGCGCTGCGCTTTGAGGGTCCATTCGCGAAACCCGTGTGGAATGTGCTCGTTTATGACGCGGCGGCGCCGCCCACGCAGCGAGCCCTGGTCCAAATCGACGCTCAGACCGGGGAACTCGTTAGAGATATATACGTGGAACCGCTCTACGAACCGTCGATGCCCGGGTAGTTCCGCTCGGTCTCACCCGTGTAGATCTGACGCGGCCGTCCGATGCGGGTTGTGGGATCTCGGTGCATTTCGTTCCACTGGGCGATCCAGCCCGGCATCCGGCCGATGGCAAAGAGCACCGTGAACATGTCTGTGGGGAATCCCATCGCCCGATAGATAACCCCCGAGTAGAAGTCAACATTCGGGTAAAGCTTGCGGCTCACGAAGTATTCGTCCTCCAATGCGATCTTCTCTAGTTCCATCGCCATGTCGAGGAGCGGATCGTCGAGGCCAAGCATGTCCAACACATCCTGGGCGACGTTCTTGATGATCATGGCTCGGGGATCGAAGTTGCGGTAGACGCGGTGCCCGAATCCCATGAGTCGGAATGGGTCGTCCTTATCCTTGGCGCGTTCGACCCAATGACCAACGTCACCAGGTTGTTCAACCATCTCGGTCAGCATCTCAACGACCGATTGATTGGCACCGCCGTGGAGCGGCCCAGAGAGGGCGTGAATCCCCGCGGCAATGCTCGAAAAGAGATTCGCCTGGCCCGAGCCGACCATTCGGACAGTCGAAGCCGAGCAATTCTGCTCATGGTCCGCATGCAAAATGAACAGGGTGTTCAACGCGTTCGAAATGACCGGGTCCGGGGTGTACTCCTCGGCCGGGACCGAAAACATCATGTGGAGGAATCGACTCGAATAATCCAGGTCATTGCGTGGATAGACATAGGGCTGATGCACGCGATACTTGTACGACCAGGCGGCCATCGTGATTACCTTGGAGATCAGACGGGTCGTCGAGATCCGTACCGCCTCAGCGTCGTTCGGGTCGAGGGCATCGGGGTAGTACGAGGCCATTGCCGAGACCTCGGATGCGAGTATCTGCATCGGGTGAGCCGTATGTGGGAACGCTTCGAACAGATGCTTCATGTCTTCTCGAACCAGAGAGTGTGAGGTGATCTCCTCTGTGAACGTCTCAAGTTCGGTTCGGTTCGGGAGTTCCCCACTTGACAACAACCAGGCGACCTCGAGGAAGTCGGCGTTCTCGGCCAGTTGCTCGATGGGGTAGCCGCGGTAGCGAAGAATGCCCTTTTCTCCGTCGATGAAGGTGATGGCCGACTTCGTCTCGGCGGTGTTGCCGAAACCCCGGTCAAACGTAGTTATGCCAGTCTCCTTGCGGAGCTTGCTGATGTCGATGGCCATTTCGCCTTCGGAGCCGACCGTAACTGGCAGGGTAACGGTACGGTCTCCAATGGTGAGTGAAGCTTCCTGCATGTCATCCTTCCAAACGGTTGGTGTCGGTCCTGTAGCCTACTCGCTGGATACATCTTCAAAAAAGGGACGAACGAATCGGTTTTCCGGCCGGAGAGAGAGTGCCATGATCGAACTGCGAGTTCGGAAACGTGTTGATCGATTGGTCAATCCCATCGGTCGTGGTCTGGCTCGAATCGGAGTCACGCCAACCTGGTTGACGCTGATCGGGTTAGGGGTGACCGTGATCGGTGCGGTCCTGGTCGCGCGCGAATCGTTCGTGGCCGGAGCTTTGGTGGCAATCACCGGAGCGGCCCTGGACGGACTTGATGGTTCGGTGGCCCGAGCGCGTGGCTCGGCTTCCTTGTCAGGAGCGTTGTTGGACTCGGTGGCTGATCGGATGGGGGAGACTGCCATGTGGGCCGGACTGGCCTTCGCCCTGTCGGACTCGGCACGTCTCAGCCTTCTTTGCGTGCTCAGTCTGGGAGCGTCATTGCTGGTTTCGTATGTGCGTGGGAAAGCGGAGAGCCTTGGTGCCGATGGCCGCGGCGGCATCATGGGTCGCGCCGAGCGAATCATTCTCATGACTTTCGGTCTGCTGTTCATCGAATATGTCGAAGTCATGCTGTGGGCGATGGCGGCGCTGACCTGGCTGACTGTGCTGCAGCGTTTCTACATAAGCTGGCGGCAGCTCGAACACGGAACTCCATGAACTACTGGGCGTTCCGGGTGGCGTCGACCGTGTTCGGCGTGCTCCCGGAGTGGGCCGTGCGGCGTATCGGACAGCTGCTGGGTCGACTCGCCTGGATCCGGGCTGAAAAGCGCCGGCACAACGCCACGAGGGCCATGGCCAGAGTCCTCGGCGAGGCGCCGGATCAGCCCGGTGCCCGATCGGTCGACCTGGCGCGTTCGCTGTTTGAGTCCTACGGTCGCTATTGGGCGGAGACCTTCTGGATTCGGCCCCGTCGGGTCGCATCGATCGGCAAGCACATCAAGGTTGAGGGCATTGAGCACTTTCGCGACGCGTTGGCGAACGGCACGGGCGTCATCTTTGCGCTTCCCCATGTCGGCAATTGGGAAGTGGCCGGAACGGTGGCCATTGCCGAAGGAGCGGAGCTGTTGGCTGTTGCCGAAAAGCTCAAAGACCAGCGAATCGTCGATTGGTTTGTTGGCCTCCGTAAGGCACTCGGCATCGACGTCGTGATCGCCACGGGCCGCGACAAGGTGTTCGAAACCTGTTCTGACGCATTACGACGTAATGCGGCGGTTGCGCTCCTAGCCGACCGCAATCTCTCGGGACGCGGCGTGCTCGTCTCGTTTTTCGGCGAGGAGACTCGACTTCCGGTAGGTCCGGCCCGACTGGCTCTCGAGACAGGTGCTCCGATTGTTCCGGTTGGGTCATTCTTTCAAAACGGCCGCGGTCATCGGGTGTCCATCAAAGCCGCGGTCCCGGTGGCGGTCGACGACGATGTGGCCTCGCTGACGATGAAAGTGGGGAGGGCCTTGGAGGACCTGATCCGCGAGGCCCCCGAACAATGGCATATGGTGCAACCCAACTGGCCTTCCGACCGGCAACTTCGTCCGTGACCAGGATTGCGATGGTCTCGCCCTATGCGCTCGATATTCCAGGTGGCGTACAGGATCAGGTTCTCGGTCTTGCCGGCCAACTCCGAGAGCGCGGGTTCGAGGTTGCGGTCATCGGCCCCGCCAGCGACGACGGCAAGTACG
>JAOUMT010000037.1 GCA_029881355.1 Acidimicrobiia bacterium
CCGGCCGCCGCCGGGAAGACGTCATCTGCCAGTTCAGCCGTTGCCGTCAGGAAGATGTCTTGGACCACGATGAATTCCAAGTTGTTCAAAAGCTTGCGGACATGCTCGGAGTCGGCTTCTGATTGCGCAGGGTTCTCGCCGATCACGTAGAGCGCGGTGATCTCCTGCCTCTCCATGGCTTCGAGCATCAACGAGATGTGCAGGCCTGGCTCGGCCGGAACCTCGACGCCCCACAAGGCATTGAATTTGCCGCGTGCGTCGTCGTCTTCGATGTCCTGGAAGCCAGGAAGTTTGTTCGGAAGGGCGCCCATGTCGCCGCCACCCTGCACGTTGTTTTGTCCGCGGATCGGCACGAGGCCGGATCCGTACCGGCCGACATGGCCGGTCAGCAACGCCAGGCTGATGAGGGCGATGACGTTGTCGGTTCCGTTCTGGTGCTCTGTGATCCCCAGCGTCCAGCAGATTTGAGCGGTCTTGGCGGTGGCGTAGTCGTGGGCGAGTTGTCTGATGATCTCGGCGGGGACGCCGGTGACTTCTTCGCCTCGTTCCAGTGTCCACTCCTCAACACCGGCCTTGTAGGCCTCAAAATCCATCGTCGAGTGGGCTACAAATGGCTCATTGACCAGTCCGGCCGCAATGATTTCCCGACCGATCGTGTTGGCGAGGGCGATGTCTGAACCTACGTCGATGCCCAACCACACGTCGGCGAACTTGGCCGACGAGGTGAGGCGTGGATCGACGGCATACATCTTGGCGCCGTTCCGAACGCCCTTCAGCAGGTGATGGAAGAAGATCGGATGGGCGTTCCGCGCGTTGGAACCCCACAGAACGATGAGATCCGTGGTCTCGATTTCTTCGTATGACGAAGTGCCTCCGCCTGCCCCGAGAACAGCCGCCAGACCGGCGACCGAAGGAGCGTGTCAGGTTCGGTTACAGGAGTCGATGTTGTTCGAGCCCATCACAACCCGGGAGAACTTCTGTGCCATGAAGTTCAATTCATTGGTCGCCTTCGAGCACGAGAACATCCCGTACGACGTGCCCGAATGGGCAGCCAGGCCGGTGGCGGCCGCGTCAAGGGCTTCATCCCAGCTGGCCGGTTCCAACACACCATCGCGACGAACGAGTGGAGTGGTCAAACGTGTCTTTTTCATCTCACCTCCTCTCTGAACAAAACGATAGCCCTCTCAGGTCAATCCTGTTGAAGGCTGCCGTGAAACGCAGAACTCGTTGCCGTCCGGGTCGGCGAGAACCGTCAATGCATAGGTGGGCTTGTCCACGGTTGAGACGATAGACCCGCCAAGATCGACGACTTTGTCGATGAAGCCGGCTGGATCGTCGCTGGTCAGGTCGAAGTGGACCCGGTTTTTTACGACTTTGGGATCCGGGACGATCTGAAGCACGAGATGGATATCGCTGACATCGAAAAAGACGAACTCGTCGAACTCGAAGGCGACGTCCACCTCGAACACGCCCGCCCAGAACGCCGCCGCCCGGGGGCCGTCGGAGACATCAATGATGATGCCGCTGATCCGAGGGGGAGCCATCGCTCTAGAACAAACCGACGACGTTGCCGTGTTCGTCGATGTCGACGTTCATGAAGGCGGGTGTCGCTCCGAGGCCCGGCATCGTTCGCATCTCGCCAAGCAGGGGGTAGATGAACCCGGCACCCACCGAGGCCCGAACTTCCCGGACCGGCACCGTGAAACCCTTCGGTGACCCCTTCAGGCTTGGATCATGGCTGATCGACAGGTGGGTCTTGGCCATACAGATGGGCAGGTACCCGTATCCGGCCTGCTCGAACTCGGCGATCTGTCTTTCGGCCAACGGGGAGTACTCAACGTTGGCGGCTCCGTAGATTTCGGTGGCGATGGTTTCGATCTTCTCTTTGATCGAGCGGTCGAGTTCGTAGAGAAACTTGAATTCGGACGGTGAGTCGGCAGCAGCCACAACTGCCTTGGCCAGTTCAACAGCCCCGTCCCCGCCATCCGGGTGATGCGAGCTCGTGACGGCTGCGAAAGCACCGTGCTTCATTGCGGTTTCTTTGATCAACTGGATCTCATGTTCGGTATCGGTTGGGAATACGTTGACGGCCACGACTACCGGGACACCAAACTTTTTGACGTTCTCGATGTGGGTGATCAGGTTGGTCAGCCCGGCCCGTAGGAGTGGCAAGTTCTCGCCGGTGTAAGCCTTGTCGAGCGGGCGGCCCGCGACAACCTTGGGCCCGCCGCCGTGCGTCTTGAGCGCCCGCACGGTGGCTACCAGCACGGCCGCATCTGGTTTGAGACCAGAGACTCGACATTTGATGTCGAAGAACTTCTCGGCCCCCATGTCGGCTCCGAAGCCGGACTCGGTGACGACGTAGTCGCCGAGATGGAGAGCCACCCGGTCGGCGAGGATCGAGCTGTTGCCATGGGCGATGTTGGCAAATGGCCCGGCGTGCACCATGGCCGCCTGCCCTTCGAGCGTCTGCATGATCGTTGGATGGAGCGTCTCCTTCATCAGCACGGTCACTGCCCCGGCCACGCCGAGGTCTTCGAGGGTGATTGGATCCCCGGCCTTGCTCCGTCCAACGACGACCCGAGAACAGCGTTCCCGCAGGTTCCGAAGCGCCTCGGCATAGTTCGATCCGTCGACCAGCGCCAGGATGGCCATGAGCTCAGACGCCACCGTGATGTCGTATCCGGTCTCGCGGGGACGGCCTTCAAGCGCCCCTCCCAACCCAACGATCACGTTGCGCAGCGCCCGGTCGTTCATGTCGACAACCCGGCGCCAGGAGATCTGGTTGGGGTCGATGCCGAGTCGTTTCAGGCCGAGGTTGGCGAGTTGCTCGTCGGTCATGCGTCCTTCATGGAACCAGCGAGCGTCGATCGCGGCCGCGACGAGGTTGTGCGCAGCCGTGATGGCGTGGATGTCGCCGGTGAGATGGAGATTGAACTCGTCCATCGGAATCACCTGCGAATAGCCACCTCCCGCCGCACCGCCTTTGATCCCGAACGTGGGTCCCATCGAGGGTTGGCGGATCGCTGCGATGGCGGTCTTGCCTATTTTGCCGAGGCCCTGGGTGAGACCGATCGTGGTCGTGGTCTTTCCTTCGCCAAGCGGGGTCGGGGTGATGGCAGTCACGTCGATGTACTTCCCCGGCTCTCGACCACCAATTCGTTTGAGAATGTCGAGGTGAACCTTGGCTTTCGTGGCGCCTTGCAGAATCAACTCGTCCGGTTCAATCCCGACGCCTGCGGCGATGTCGGCGATGGGCTGTGGGGTGGCAGCCTGAGCAATGTCGAGGTCGGATGGGAACGGCATGGTGACTCTTCCTTAAAGCAGATGGCGCGGGTTGCCACGATAGACCGATCAGTCCTCTCCAGGCGCGCTGTGGCCACATTTCTCGCGGTCGCCAGCCAGCTCGTCCGGAGCGTGTACAGTTCTCACCATCTTCGCTCCTGGCGGACGAGTTTTTCCTGAGTATCGGTGTCCCACCGTGACGGCACAAGCGCCACAAGCAACCACCTTATCCCGCACGAGTGCGACCTGGCCTCTGTTCCTGGCCGTCCTCTTCATGATGGTCGGCAACGGTCTGCAGATCTCATTGATCGGAGTACGATCAACGCTTGAGGCCTTCCCGACGACCGTCACCGGGGTGATCATCGCTGCCTACTACGTCGGATTTCTGTTCGGGTCATTCCAGGTACCCAAGGTCCTCAAATCCGTAGGTCACATCCGGGTCTTCGCGGCACTTGCCTCGGTCGCTTCGGCGGCTGTTCTGTTCAACGGGCTGTTCGTCAATCCACCCGTTTGGATCGTGATGCGTGGCGTCACCGGCCTCGCCATGGCCGGCTTGTACATCACTTCCGAGAGCTGGCTGAACGCTCGCGCCACCAACGACACCCGGGGTCGCCTACTCGGCATTTACATGATCATGTCCATGGGTGGTGTCTCGATCGGTCAAGCCTTGTTGGGCCTGGGGGATCCGTTGAAAATCGATTTGTTCGTAATGGCCTCAATTGCGGTGTCACTGGCGCTCGTGCCGCTGACCCTGACGAACATTGCCGCCCCGGACCTGGGGATCTCACGGTCGATCAACATCGTTACGCTCTGGAAGCTGGCACCGCTCGGGATCGTTGCCGGCTTTCTGACCGGTATGGCCAACGGTGCCTTTGCTGGGCTCATCACCGTGTATGCAACCTTGGAAGCTTTCCCGATTCGCCGCATCGGGCTGTTTGCGGCCATTGGCGTACTCGGGGGTATTGCATTGCAGCTTCCGATCGGACACCTCTCTGACCGGGTTCCCCGGCGCCGGGTCATCTTCGGCTGTGCTCTGGCCGGTGTCCTCATCATGTCGGTCGCCGCGACCCTGAGGCCGGGCAGTCCACTGATGTACCTGGCCGTGTTTTTGTTCGGCGGGATTTTGTACCCGATGTACTCGCTGTCGATCTCGCACATCAACGACGTACTCGACCGTGAGCAAATGCTTGGAGCCGCGGCTGCGTTCATGTTCATTTTTGGCGTCGGAGCGATCATCGGCCCCATCGTCACGGCATTTGTGATGGATCAGTTCGGTCCGAGCGGGTTCTTTTTGACGATCGCGCTGTATTACCTGCCGGTGGCCGTCTATGCCTTGTGGCGGATCTTTACAAAGGCGGTACCGAATCGTCCAGACATGTCCGGTGTGGCCAGTCGGGCCGTCGCCGGTAGCTGGGCACCCTTCCTGCGCAAGAGGACCAACGGAGACGCCGTCTATACGGAGCGGCGGGGTACGCCGTAGCCGCTCGCTACTCCTTCAGGCGAGCGAGATCGCTCGAAACCTGAGCGGCCTTGGCTTTGACCAATTCGGCTATACGACTCGCGTCCTCGTCATGCGGAAATCGATAGGCGGGTCCATGTACGTGGATCGCGGCAATCGGCCGTTGCTCCCGGTCATAAACTGGAGCAGCGACTGAGTTGATGCCTTCGGCGAATTCCTCGTACACCCAGCAGTATCCGTCGGCGCGGATCCGTGCGAGACGGTCACGTATGCTGTCCGGGTCGATGACGGTGTTAGGCGTGAAACGCTGCAACGGTCGGCTGAGGTAGCGGTCCACACGTTCCTTTGGCCAGTTTGCCAAGAGTACCAATCCAGACGGTACACAGTGCATGGGGATGAGTTCGCCGGTCCAGTCTCGAATCTGCACAGGGTTGTCCGAGTCGGACTGGTTGATGTAATGGACCATGTATCCATCCGGAATCGAAACGCCGGCATCCTCGTCGAGGTCGCGTGAGAGTGACACCAGATGGGGTCGGACCCGGGCGATGAGGTCGGGGCCGCTGGACGTGCTTCCGGTGAGTTCGGGGATCTTGGCTCCGATGGTGAGCATCCCATCGTCAGCCCGCCGTACAGCCCCGAGCGATTCGAGTGTGCTGACCAAGCGGGCAACGGTGCTCTTCGGGAGGCCGGACCGACTGGAGAGATCGGTCACCCCCATCGGATCGGAAGCGAGGACCTCGAGCAGCAGAAACGCTCGTTCGATCGATTGGACATTGGACACGTAGTGGTTCTCCCGGGTATCGCTTGCGCCACAATACAGGACTGTCCCGCATCGTGGAACTCAGAAGATGCAGCCAGGCGGCGGCCGGTCGGGAACCGGGGGAGCTACTCTCTGTTGGGATGAGCAGCATTGGGGATCGTTTTTCGAAACTCTGGGGAGCTGCGGCCATCTCGAACTTTGGTGACGGTCTCATGGCGGCGGCTCTTCCGTTATTGATGGTCCGTCTCACGAATGACCCTGTGGTGGTGGCGGGTACGGTGGCGGCCGGGACACTGCCGTGGTTTCTCTTTGCACTGTTTTCCGGTGCACTCGTGGACCGACTTGACCGCAAGGTGATCATGGTATCGGTCAACGTAGCCAGGGCGGTAGCCGTTGGCGGCCTGGCCTGGACCGTCGGCACTCAGACCGTCTCACCGCTGATGATCTACTTCGTGGCTTTCGCGCTTGGTTCCGGCGAGACGCTGTTCGATTCGGCTTCCGAAGCCCTGGTACCGAACGTGGTCGATACCGACAACTACGACGTAGCGAACAGTCGCCTGCAGTCGACCGAGCTTCTTGGCGACACGCTGCTCGGGCCGCCCGCGGGAGCGCTCCTGTTTGGGGTCGCAGCTGTCGCCCCATTTGCTCTGAACGCAGTGAGTTTCGTCGCGGCTGCCATCTTGATCGCTGGGATCGGTGGATCGTATCGTGCCGACCGCCCCGAGACTGGACCGATTGTCGCTGAAATCAAAGAGGGACTCGCTTGGCTGGCCGGTCAAAAGGTCGTGCGGTCCCTGGCTTTGATGGCTGGCGCCGCCAACGTTCTCATCACCGGTGTGCTGGCCATATTCGTGTTGTACGCCAAGGAGTTACTCGGCGTCGGCGACCTGGCTTATGGCTTGCTGTTGTCGATTGCGGGAGTTGGCGCATTCGTCGGTGCAATGTCCGTGCCGGGCTTTTCCAGGTGGTTGGGCGTTCGGTTTTCGATCAGCGCGATTTTGATGCTTCAGTCGGTTGTTTCGTTGGCCTTCGTTTTGTTCCCAACTCCGTTGCCGGCGGCTGTTGCCATGTTCGGTCTCGGCTTCGGAGTAACGTCGCTGACCGTGATCAACATCACGGTTCGCCAGAAACTCACCCCTGATGAACTACGGGGCCGAGTGGCAAGCGCGGTCCGAATGGTGGCCTGGGGGTCGCAGCCCGTCGGCGCCCTGCTCGGCGGGTTGGTGGCGAGCTACCTCGGCCTCCGGGCGCCCTACTTCGTGGCAGGGGTTGGGTGGTTGCTGATTCTGATCCTGCTCAACCCGGCCATCGAGGGCGAGTTCGAACCGGTTGGCTATGTGGGGCGGCATCGGCGCGCGGCTACGTAAGCAACAGGCGGTGTAGGCGCTTTCCGACGACCGCAGTTCCCACCGCGCCCATACCGACCAGGACGGCGATGTGGCCGACCAGGCTCCAGTCGAATACGCCAAAAGTGAACGCCCTGACCAGTTCAACGGAGTGGTACAACGGCGAGAACCGGGTGAGTTGCTGAACGGCGGGCGGATATACAGACAGCGGGTAGAACGTCGCCGAAAACAGGAACAGCGGCAGCGTGACGACGGTTACATAATCAAAGTCCTGCCACGACCGCATGAACGTCGCACAGGCCATCCCGACGGCTCCGAAAGCAAATCCAATCAGGACCGCGGCCGGAATTGCCATCAATCCCCACCACGACTCGACGTACCCCAGACCCGCCATGACGACCATAAAGGAGGCGGCATACAAGGCGCCTCTGACCAATGACCAGCTGATCTCCCCAACGGCAATATCGGGCACTCCGATCGGGGTCGACAACATGGCGTCGTATGTTTTCTGGTACTTCATTTTGAAGAAAATGTTCATGGTCGATTCGAATACCGCCCCGTTCATGGCTGAAGAAGCGAGCAAGGCCGGGGCGACGAAGGCTGTGTAGCTGACGAGTTCACCACCGGGACCCGTGACATCGCCGATGTAGCCGCCGAGGCCGATCCCGATGGAGAACAGATAGAAGAGCGGCTCGAAGACGCCAGAGAAAATGATCATCCAAGCGCGGCGGTACACCATGACATTGCGTTCGAACACGTACTTCGCACGCTGAGCAGATCGGAAGGGTAAGGGAATCACTCTGAGAAGCATCGAGGTCATACGACGAGTCGTTTCTCGAACTGGCGTGCCGCCAGGGCGGTACCTACGACGATCACGCCGACCAGCACCGCGGCGTGGCCGAGTCGGCCGAGCGGCGGTTCGGTCCCGAGGGCCACGGCGCGGGTCAGTTCAACCCCGTGCCATAACGGGGTGATGTAGGCAATTGGTTCCATCCAATCGGGGAGGCGGGAGATCTCGAAGAACGTTCCACTGAACAGAAACAGTGGCATGATTCCGAATCGGAACAGATTGGTGAGCCCGATACCGTCTTCCAGGGTCGCCGAGAACCAGCTGACTAGTCCCGCAAAAGCCAATCCGGTGAGCACAGCGGGGATCACGGCCAGGAGGCCACTAGCCAACCCGGTCGCGCCGAGGAGGGCAGCGACCAGTACATATATCACGGACACGAGGGCTACCCGGGTCGCCACCCAGGCCAAGTGACCGATCACAATGTCGCGGCTTCTCAGCGGCGACGCGAGCGCGGCGACGTAGGTCTTCTGCCATTTGATTCCGGCCAGCACCGGCCAAGCTGAATCGCCCGCGCCGGCCTGCATTGCCGTAGCCGCGAGCAGGCCTGGAGCGAGAAACTCAAGATAAGTGACACCGGCGACGCCGCCGGTCTGTTCGTCCACGAGACGCCCGAGGAACATGCCCATGGCTATGAGATAGAGGAACGGGTTGACGAACGACGAGAATACGCTGCCACGCCAGACCCCTTTGTACACACGGGCCTCCCGCTCATACATCCGCAGATAGGTATTCATTCGACGAGGCTCCGACCGGTCAGCTTGAGGAACACGTCCTCGAGTGATGAACGGCGGCTGACCTGGGCGACCGGGCGAATCCCGCGTGCGTGGGCTTCACTTGAGGTGCTATCGGCGTCGGGGGTGTAGAGGAGAACCCGGTCGGGCAGAATCTCCATACGTTCTGCCAAACCGCCAAGTTGAGCGATATTCTCCTCCTGGGTGCCGGGTGGGAACCGCATCTCCAGGACCTCGCGGGTCGAGTGCTGGACGATCAAGTCGGCCGGAGCACCTTCCGCAACGATTCGAGCCTGATCCATCACGACCAACCGATCACACAGCTGTTCTGCCTCGTCCATGTAATGAGTCGTGACGATAAGCGTCACTCCGTCTTGTTTTAGTCGATACAAACGATCCCACAGCACGTGGCGGGCCTGCGGATCAAGTCCGGTAGTCGGCTCGTCGAGGATGAGGAGCTCGGGCTGGTTGATCAGTGAGCGAGCGATCGTAAGTCGACGCTTCATTCCGCCAGAAAGTTTGTCAACCTTCTCGTCGCGCTTGCCGTTGAGCTGAACAAAGTCGAGGAGTTCCTCGATGCGGGGGCGGATTACCGATCGGGTAAGGCCGAAATACCGGCCGTAGATCATCAGGTTTTCGGCAACCGTAAGTTCGACGTCGAGAGAGTCCTCCTGGGGCACAACGCCGATTCGTGACCGAAGCTCCGGCCCTTGGGTAACCGGGTCGAGACCCAGGACGGACAGTGAACCGGACGTGATTGGGGACACCGCCCCGATCATTCGCATCGTCGATGATTTACCTGCTCCGTTCGGACCGAGAAATCCAAAAGCTTCCCCTGGCTGGACCTCGAAGTCGATCGAGTCGACTGCCGTGAAGTCGCCGAAGCGTTTGGTGAGATCGTGAGCAATTACGAGGGCATCAGACATAGACCGATGAGCCTATCCGGTTTGTCCAGCGACAACGAGCAGATAGACAACGAGCAGAAATCCGAAACGGCGTGGGAGTAGATTCGGGGCATGAAGTTCGGGTATGGCCTCATCACATGCCAGCGACATCCGCACGATGCCCGCTCGGACCACCAGCTCTATCGCGAAGCTCTGGACCTGGCCGCGGAAGCGGAAAAGCTGGGATTTGATTCGGTCTGGACGAGTGAGCATCACTTTCAGGACGACGCCTACATGCCGTCGGTGATTCCGATGTCGGCGGCCATTGCAGCCCGGACCGAGCGTGTCGAGATCGGAGTCGGGGTGGCGCTGGCGCCGCTCTACGATCCGGTCCGGCTCGCCGAAGATGCTGCCACAGTCGATCTCCTGTCGGGCGGACGTTTCATTCTCGGTCTAGGGCTCGGCTGGCTCGACTGGGAGTTCGAGGCGTTCGGGCAGGTTCGTCGTCAGCGAGCTGCCCGAACCGAGGAGGCCATAGCAACGTTGCGGCAGGCTTGGGGTTCGGGATTGCTGCAACCCCAAGGCGTTTCCGTCACTCCCAAGCCGCACCAGCCCGGTGGTCCATCCATCTGGATTGGTGCAACCGCCGAGCCCGCCATTCGACGGGCGGCTCGGATCGCCGACGGGTTTATGGCGTCTGAGCCGGTCGCAGAGGATTTTGCCACCCAGGTCAGTTGGGTCCGCGACGAACAACGCCGACATGGTCGCAGCGGCCTCGCTCTGTCGGGGTATTGGCCGGTCTTCACGTCGATTGACGGTGACGCTTGGGAACGAGTGAGATCGCATGTGCATTACATGGCCTGGAAGTACGAAGACTCAGAGTCGAATCGAGGTCGGATCGGCCCACTGCCACTCCCGCCCGCATCTGACGCCACGACCGAGGCTTTGCTGCGGGCGACCACGATCTGCGGAACGCCCGACGAGGTCATCGATCAGATTCGGATTCTGGAGGAGATTGCGGGGCCCGACGACCTCACATTTGTGGGTCGTTTCTACTACCCGGGAATGGACAGAATCGAAATGCGTGCTGCGGCGCGTCTCTTTGCCGAGCAGGTCATTCCGGCGTTCGGCTAGCGAGTGGCCATCGCCCAGTCGGCGTGCAGTGAGGCATACACCCCGCCGAGTTCGATCAACTCGATATGGGTGCCGTCTTCGACGATCTCACCGGACTCGAATACGAGGACCCGATCGGCCGCTTCTGCCGTCGACAACCGGTGGGCGACCGTGATCGACGTCCGTCCCTGGGCCAGGCGCTCAATCGCATCGCGCAGTCTGAGTTCAAGTGCAGGATCGACGGCCGAGGTGGCCTCGTCCAGGATGAGCAGGTCCGGATTCGCCACCCAGGCACGGGTAAGTGCGACGAGTTGCCGTTCGCCTGCCGACAGGTTTTGTCCCCGCACTCCCGCCATCGTCGACAAGCCGTCCGGCAGACCCTCAACCCAGTCGCCGAGCTTCAGGTCGGTGATGGCGTCTTCGACTTCCTCATCGGTAGCTGCTGCCCGCCCGTATCGGATGTTTTCGATAATCGAAGTGTTGAAGAGGAATCCTTGCTGAGGCACGTACGAAACGCGAGACCTGAGTTCGCTGAACGAAACATTCCGAACATCTACTCCGCCGACGTGGATGGCTCCGGCCGTCGGGTCGATCAGTCGGGCGACCAGCTTCGCGAACGTGGTTTTGCCCGACCCGGTCTGGCCGACAACGGCGATTCGCTCACCGGGCGCAATACTCAGATGCAGGTTCCGGATAATCGGTGGCCCGGTCGGGTACTGGAACGTCGTGTCGACGGCTGCAACCGCCAGGGATCCGGTGGGTAGTGGTTGGGGCTCGGCCGAGTCTGGTAGATCGACTGGTTCGTCGATGACCGTGAGCACCTTGCGCAATCCGGCGCCCGCCGCCTGAGCGCTGTCCGACGCTTCCACGATCATTTGGACCGGCTCGGTGAGCAGGTTGACCAAAAACAGAAACGCCAGCAGGGTCCCGGTCGTCAGTTGTCCTCTTGCTCCAAAGATGACGCCGAATCCGATGACGGCCGCGGTGATGAGACCGGCGAAGATCTCGGCTGAAGAAAACAGAAACGCCCCGAACCGTGCGGTGCGGAATCCCGCTACGAACTGGCGACTTAGTGCCTGGTCGACGCGACTTAACGTTTCGGCCTCGGCGCCATGCGCCCGAATAATCGGCAGTCCTGTGATTGATTCCGACACTGCTGACATCGAGTCCGAGATGGTGTTTCGGTGTGCGCCATGGGCTCGTTTGAGGAGCTTCTGGAACCACAGCAACAGGGTGCCGTAGACGGCTACTCCGGCAATCACGATGAGAGCGAGCCGAACGTTGTAAAACAGCATGGTGGTCATCGCCAGGATTAGCTGGGTGATGCCGATGAGCATGCCGATACCGGCCCATTCCATGAAGTGCTCGAGTGCCGCAACGTCGGATGTGACCCGGGCGACCATCGCGCCGCGCCGGTTCGTTTCGGTGTGAAGCGCCGACAAGCGGTGCAGGTGGGAGAATGCTTCATTGCGGAGTTCTGCCAGTCCGGCCGGAACGAACCTGGCTATCCGCATGAGTGAAGTCCATCGAGCGCTCGCCGCCAGGATCACCGCTCCGACAGCGACCAAACCTGATCGAAGGACGGCGCCGGTGTCGATCGCGTCGACGCCGACGAGTTGCGTGTCGACAATACGTTGCAGCGTTATCGGTACGACCAGCGACATTGCCGTGCCAACTCCCGCCAACAGCAAGGTCACGACGAGACCCCTCCGTAGGGTCGGCGCCACCTGAAACGCTCGCCGGAGCGCCTGGACGACGGTTGAATCAGACATCGGCGTACGCAGTGAGAATGTCGGAATAGACGGGTTGGGTGGCGAGGAGATGTGCGTGGGTACCCGTGGCGATAATTCTCCCATCGTCCACGAGGATTACCCGATCGGCCAAGGTGATGGAAGCCTGCCGGTAGGCCACCATGACGACGGTCGACGGAAGCTCCGCATTACGCAGACCGGTCAGGATGGCGGTCTCGACGCTCGGGTCGATGGCTGAGGTGGCGTCATCGAGGATCAGAAGTCGCGGTTTTCGAACGATGGATCGGGCCAGGGCGATTCGTTGGGCTTGCCCGCCTGAGAGCGTGGCTCCTTGCTCTCCCACCACGGTGTCGAAACCGTGCGGGAGTTCCAGGATAAATGGGGTGGCCTGAGCCAGGTCGGCGGCGGCTCGAATTTCGTCCTCGGAGAAGTGCTGTCCGAGTGTGATGTTCTCCCGGACCGACAGGTTGAAGAGAAACGATTCCTGGGGAACGATGGTGACCTCGGACGACACGCCTCGTGCCGCGAAATCTCGCAAATCGCGACCGTCCAATTGGATCGTCCCGCGATCGGGATCCCACAATCGGGCCAGTAGTGAAACCATTGTGGACTTCCCGGATGCGGTTGGCCCTACGACCGCCACCGTCTCTCCGGGCTCGATGTGGAATCCCAAATCGGACAGAACCGGGTCTCGACCCGGGTAGGAGAACGTCACGTTTTCTCCAGAAACCTCGGTCCCGGTGGCCTGACCGGACGGATCCATCTCGCCATGGTGAATCAGATCGTCCGCCTCAACGATCCGGGCGATCCGGCGCCAACTGGCCAGCGCGAACGTGGTTTCCCATGTGACGAATCCAATCAGCCGAATCGGGAATGACAAGAGCGACATCAGATAGAGGGCGGTAACGACCTCGCCGGGGGTGATCGCCCCTGCCTGGATGCGGTACCCACCGACCACGATCACGGCGACGAGGCCGAGGGTAGGGATGATCTCGGAGACCGTGCGGAAACTCTCGGCCCGAACAGAAACCCAGGTCCGCTGATCGCGCAGGGCATTGGAAACCTTCGAGAACCGTTCGACCTCGAGGTCCTCGGCGCCGATGGCCTTGACCGTCAGAGCGCCGTCGAAGCTCTCGTGGGCGACTGCCGAAACGTCGCCGACCATCCGCTGGAGTTTTTCGAAGCCGCCAAAGATGAACCACGCCGAGCCGACATCGGTGGTGACGACCAATCCGAAGCTGACGAGGGCCACGAGACCCAGCCATACGTCGATGCTGGTCACCAGGACCAACGCTCCAACGAGCAGCAGGCTGACGCCAGTCGCATACGGCAAGGGACCCAACACAAATGTTGCTTGTCCCGCATCGTTGTCGGTGATCGCCAGGAGGTCGCCGGTGTCCTCGCCGTGATGCCACGGCATCGACAACTTGTATTGATGGTGGATCAATCGTGAAACGAAGTCCATCTGCGAGCGGATCTGGAGCCATGATGCGCCCACTCTCCTGATGATGATGCCCACAGCTTTGTACAGAGCGATAGCGGCTATCAGCAGGACGGCCGGTCGCAGGCGGTCGGCGTACGGTTCGCCTCCGTCGAGTACGGGGATGATGACGTCGTCCGTGATATTGCCGATAACGACGGCGGCGATGGCGATCGCCGAGACGAACATGGTCGAGCCGAACACCGCGATGGTGAAGGCGATGGGGTGCCCGCGGATGAGGCGACCTACGTGGGCGCTTCCCTGGCGTAGGACCGTCCCCATTGATTCTGTCGTTACGCTGCGCACGACGGTGAATGGTACCTGGCGTGTGGCTCCACCGATCGCTGATTATTTCAGCCGGGGCCTTCTCTCAACTGGTAACTTCGAACCCATGATCCACACGAGTCCTTTCCCAGATGTTGTTCTGCCAGATACGCCGCTTACCCCTTATGTCCTCCGCAATTCTCTCGCCGATCCCGACCGTCCCGCGCTGATCGACGGGCCGAGTGGCCGCGTCATCACTCATGGCCAACTGGTTGACGGGATTGCCCGGGTGGCCGGAGGGCTGGCCGCCCGAGGTTTCGGTAAAGGTGATGTGCTCGCCATTCTTGCTCCCAACATCCCTGAGTACGCACTCGCCTTCCATGGAGCAGCCACCACGGGAGGGACTGTCACGACCATCAACCCCACCTATACCTCCGATGAAGTGGCTCATCAGCTGAGGGACTCACGGGCCAAGTACATCGTGACCATTCCGATGTTCCTTGAAGTGGCCCAATCTGCGGCGGAATCGGCCGGCGGAGTCGACGAGATATTTGTGTTTGGCGAAGCCGACGGCGCTTCCCCGTTTAGCGACCTCTTCGGCGACCCGTACGTCGGACACGCCGACGTGGATCTCGACAACGACGTGGTGGTGATGCCGTATTCGTCCGGCACCACGGGACTGTCGAAGGGTGTCATGCTGACGCACCGCAATCTGGTCGGGAACCTGGCCCAGTCGGAGCCGGTCATCAGCATTACTCCGGACGATGTCGGGATTGCAGTTCTGCCGTTCTTCCACATCTACGGCATGCAGGTCCTGATGAACGGGGCAGTGGCCAACGGTTCGACCCTTGTCACGATGCCGCGTTTTGATCTGGCCGAATTCCTGCAGATCTGCCAGGACCACAAGGTAACCCGCTATTACCTTGTGCCGCCAATTGTGCTGGCCCTGGCCAAACACCCCCTGGTCGACAACTACGACCTTTCGGCTGCCCGTCAGGTGTTCTCCGGTGCCGCACCATTGTCAGCCGAAGTGGCTGCCGAGGCGGCGGCCAGGATCGGCTGTGAGGTGGTCCAGGGCTACGGTCTCACCGAGACGTCTCCAATCACGCATGCCACACCTCCGGGCGGGTTCAAACCCGGCTCGATTGGGGTGCTGATTCCGAATACGCAATGCCGGATTGTCGATCCTGAAACGGGTGAGGATCTCGGACTCGATGTCGACGGCGAGTTGTGGATCCGCGGCCCGCAGGTGATGAAGGGTTATTTGAACAATCCTGAGGCCACGGCCGCTACGGTGGATTCCGACGGGTACTTGCACACGGGTGACATCGGTCACGTCGACTCTGATGGGCACTATTACATCGTGGACCGGTTGAAGGAACTCATCAAATACAAAGGGTTCCAGGTGCCTCCGGCCGAACTCGAGGGCCTGCTACTCACGCATCCTGGCATTGCCGACGCGGCCGTCATTCCTATCCCGGACATTGAGGCCGGGGAATTGCCAAAGGCATATGTGCAGCTGAAGCCAGGGGTGGAGCTGACCGCCGATGAGGTGATGGAGTTCGTCGCCGGCCAGGTCGCCAGCTACAAGCAGGTTCGTCTGGTCGAGTTCACCGACACCATTCCCAAATCTGCATCAGGCAAGATCTTGCGCCGCCTTCTCAAGGACAAGGAGCGAGCCGCGCGAGGCGAGAGCTAGCTATCGGCCGGTACGTGGAGTCGGCTCGATGCCGAGCGATTTGAGGGCGGCTGCGGCAGCGTTCCAGCCAGCCATGCCGTGGACACCGGCTCCGGGGGCGGTTGAGGCGCCACATAGGAAAACGCCGTCGATCGGAGTTGAATACGGGTTGGGCGACAGCTTGGGCCGACCGAACATCTGGCGCGGCGTGAAGGCCCCGGCACCGATGTCACCGCCGACATAAGTGTCGTTGTAGTCGGTGTACCAGCCGGGCGGTTTGACGTGTTTGGCGATGATTTGGTCCCTGAATCCTGGCGCGAATCGCTCGATCTGAGTCTCGATGCCGTCCACCATGTCGACGTCGGAACCATTGGGTACATGACAGTATCCCCAGGCGACGTGTTTGCCGCTAGGGGCACGGGTTGCGTCGACGTTGGTTGGTTGAGTGACGAGAACGTAGGGCTTGTCTGGATGGCCACCGTGGTGCACGGTCTTCTCCGCCGCGGCGATTTCTTCGTAACTGCCACCAACATGCACCGTTGACGCTCCGCCGACCTCAGTGTTTTTCCAGGGGATTGGGCCATCTAGAGCCCAGTCGATCTTGAAGGCCCCTGGCCCGTAGTTCCAGCGGGGCTCCGCCAATCCGAAGATCGACGCCAGTGCCGTAGGAGTCGATGACAACAGCTTGAGCCGGGTGGCCGGGAAATCGGATGCCGTCCGGATTCGGCGGTCCGTTTCGATGGTGCCACCGAGGGAAGCGAAGTAACTGGCCATCGACGTGGTCACACTTGTGGCGCCACCTCGTGGTAGCGGCCATCGGTAGGCGTGGGCCGCGACCATCATCGCCAGACCGACCGATGCGGAGGTGGCCTGGGAGAAAGGTTGGACCGCGTGTGCGGCGACTCCGGCGAAGAGCGCCTGCGAGCCCGGCTCGTCGTATCTGGACGCAAACCGATCCGCCGACATCAGCGCAGCCAGCCCGAACCGGGCCAGTTTCCAGGGATGGTGGGGTAATCGGAGCATTGGCCCCATGGCGTAGCTGAATATGTCATCGGCGTCGGGGGCGAGCCGGCCAAACAGGGACGAATAGTCAGCGGCGTCTGTGCCGAGAGCATCGGCGGTTCGCGCGATGTCGTGGTAGATAAACCGTGCTCCACCCCCATCGAGAGGATGGGCCACCTCGCTGTCGGAGTACAGCCATTCCAGTCCGTGCTCCCGTAGCGGCATCGCCCGAAACGCGGCCGAGTGTTCTGCGAATGGCATGACGGCGGAACAAACATCATGAAGATATCCCGGTTTGGTGAGTTCCACGGTTCTGGTACCACCACCGATGTGCGAGTGGGCTTCGAGTACGAGAACGGATAAGTCGGCTTGAGCGAGTCGTATGGCCGCCGCCAGACCATTAGGTCCCGACCCAACCACCACGGCGTCGTAGGTCATTTGCGGGAAACGAACGTTTGAGCATCGGTGATGAGGCTCGACCAAAGTTCTTCATCTTCATTGGGAATGGCTACCCACTCTCTGAACGTGCGACCCGCCGGAGCAAAGGCTACCCCGGTGCCGGCGTGGACCAACTCAGACACCCGGTTGGCGGGCAGCTTGACGATCAGATTCCCGGATCGGTGGTCGAGCGCTGCGAAGAAGGCTCCGTCAATTCGCACACAGGGCAATCCCATCATCGTGGACCTGTCTACGTGGTCGTCGAACATGGGCTCCACGAGATCCCAGAACAGCTCCGTTTTGGATTCGGTCGACATGACGAGACATTACCTGCGTATGATCTAGGGCAGGGACGCAAAGACACATTCACCAGGCGGTTTTGGCGGGCAGGAATGAAGATTGAAGTAACAGCACACGGCCCCTACGAGGTGTCCGGGGACGTTCCATTGCGTCCCAAGGACGAAGTGATGTCCGAATACGGCGAGCCTCTCACCTGGAAGAGCGACCCTCCCATCGAGACCCCGGCCACGTATCTTTTGTGCCGGTGCGGGAAGTCTGACAACAAACCCTTCTGTGACGGGTCGCACAGTTTCGACGGATTTGGTGGCAAGGAGCGGGCGCCTGCCGAACGACCTCCCGAGAAGATCAAGCGTCATGAGGGGACCGGCATGGTCGTCGTACATGACGGTGAGTTGTGCGAACACGCTGGTTTCTGTGGGAATCGCATGACGAATTGGTTCAAGATGTTGGCCGACACCGAAGACACCATTGTGCGGGGTCACTTGATGTCGATGCTCGAGAAGTGCCCGTCGGGGGCTCTGGCCTATGAGATCGATGGCGAGTTGATCGAACCGGCGCTTGCGGCCGAGATCGCCCCGGTCCCCAATGGTCCACTGGCGGTCACCGGCGGGATCCCTGTCGTGATGACCGACGGCACCCAGATGGCAGTTCGAAACCGGGTCACCCTCTGTCGGTGTGGGGCTTCAAAGAACAAGCCGCTGTGCGACGGTACGCACGCAGAGATCGGATTCGAAACCTGATGCCAATCGGGACCGTCGAGGAACTGCATTCGCATTTACGGTTGGCTGGGATCGTCGAACTCACGACGATCCCGACGTACCTATATGCGATGTACTCACTGGACGACCTGGCGTCGGACGCCGCCAAGCTGATCAGGAGCGTGGCCGTCGAGGAGATGCTCCACCTGGCGTTGGTCGGAAACCTCCTCCTGGGGACCGGGGGCGAGCCGCGGTTCTATTCGCCCGACAGCGTTCCGAGCTACCCCCTGGCGCTGCCTCACCACATCCCGGAGACCATCGTGAGCCTGGAACCGTGCTCGCGGGGAGTGATCCGGGACCTGTTTATGGTGATCGAGCAGCCCGCCGAAGTGGGTGCGCCGGCCGAAGCCGATGAATACGAGACCCTTGGTCAGTTCTATGCGGCGATCGAGGAGGCGGTCAAGCGACTGGAGCCGTTCGACAATCCCCGGTTGGAAAGACAGCTTTCAGATCCAGCTTTCTACAACCCGGTCAAGTTCGACGCCGCCGACAGCGGCGGCCTGGTGGGCATCCACGATTGTGATACGGCTATCGCGGCCATGGAGATCATCATTCACCAGGGGGAAGGGGTCGGTGATCATCGCTATGCCGATCCGGATCACCAGGAACTGACGCACTACTACAAGTTCGAGCAGCTGGCCGAGGGGATCGTCGAGATTGGACTGGTCCGCCCGGTGATGTCGAACCCGCGTGTCACGGACTTCCCGCCATACATTCGCCCGGTCGCGACTCTGGCGAATGCGCTCTACTCGTTCGTGCTGTGGGTGATGGACGAGATCTACGCACCGGGGGCCGACGCCAACGCGTTGATCTCAGACCTTTACGGCTCGATGGCTGGCCTGCTCAGCCCGGTTGGCCATTACCTCACAACGCTCGATGTAGGTGGCGATTATGTGGCGTCTCCTACGTTTGAGTTTTATGAATTCTCGGGCGAACCGCGTCACGAAATCGTCGAGCTCGCCAGGGCGGTGGTGGACGATCACCCGGCATTGGACCCGGTAGTTCACCAGATCCTGAAACGCTGGAGCTGACCTAGGTGTAGGACCAGTCGGCCAG
>JAOUMT010000038.1 GCA_029881355.1 Acidimicrobiia bacterium
GCCCTTCATCGAAAGACGCTCCGTACTGGTGGTAGGCCGCCCGGGACTTGAACCCGGAACCTGCGGATTAAGAGTCCGTTGCTCTGCCAATTGAGCTAGCGACCCGTAACCAGTGTATATCTGAATCCCCTCCAGCTGCCAATTTTGGAGGGGGTTGATCCGAGGGCGGCTTTGTCTGTTCTCAAACGTGCCAAACTGATCCAACACAAGACGGGCTGTGGCGCAGCTTGGTAGCGCACCTGCTTTGGGAGCAGGGGGTCGTCAGTTCAAATCTGACCAGCCCGACAAAGATCCAGGACCGCCCGGATGGGCTAGGTCGGGGCGTTAATCGCCGGGAAAGCCGGCCCGTGCCCGGGAATGATGATCGTTGCCTCTTTGATGACGCGGCTGCGATGGTGGTTCAACTGGTCGATGTCGAAGGCTCTCGGATCTCCGGCCGAAGTGGCGGTCCACCAAAGGTGGGTCATGGCCAGCGTTCCTGCTTCCGTTTCGACCATGGTTGTGATGTCTTCGCGGGTGTGGCCTGGCGTCTCGAGCAGGCGGATCGAGTCCGACAGTTCAAACCCCTCGGCGGGCCGAGATGTCCACATGTCCCGCTCGTAGGTGGCCCAGTAGTCATGCAGCCGTATGTTCGGAAAGAGGGCAATGTGCCACGTGTGATCGGGATGATGGTGCGATATGATCACGTCGGTGACGTCCTCGGGGGTCACTCCGTGCTCGGCCAGCGGATCGAGAATCGTCCATCGACTCGACACCATCCCAGGATCGACAATGGCGACGACATGCTCGTCACGAATGAGGCTCACCGTCCCTGCGACGCGTTCGCCAACGTAACCGACGGTCAGGATGTCAACGGTAGCCACTGTCCGGGGTTCTCCTCGTGATGAAAGCTGCTGTACGGCAACAGACTATCCGGTATTTCGACCGGCGAAATCTGGTTACAATCTTGCACACAAGTGCGGGTGTAGCTCAATGGTAGAGCCCCAGCCTTCCAAGCTGGTTATGCGGGTTCGATTCCCGTCACCCGCTCGGCGAGCGTCGAACTCAGAGCATGGAGGGCGTCCTCGTTAGCGTTTAGGATGTCGGACAGGGATGCTCCCGTAGCTCAGTTGGATAGAGCAAGAGCCTTCTAAGCTCGAGGTCGGGGGTTCGAATCCCTCCGGGAGCGCCTAAACGGATAAAGCTAGGCAATGCAGCTAGGCAATACAGCTAGGCAATAACGACAAAATATGGTGGCCGTAGCTCAGTTCGGTAGAGCACCGGGTTGTGATCCCGGCTGTCGCGGGTTCAAATCCCGTCGGTCACCCCAAAGCCAACACGCGCCTCGCAGGCGCGTGTTGGTTTGTGAATAATCCGAGGAGAAAACGTGGAAACCACTGTCACCGACGCGGGGCCGTTCGAGAAACGGATCGTGTTGTACGTTCCCGAGGAACGTCTCGACGACGCCAAGTCTGCTGCGGCCCGCCGCCTGTCCAGGACGATGCGGGTTCCGGGATTTCGTCCAGGGCGCGCCCCACGCAAAGTCATCGAGTCGACGGTTGGTGCCGAACGACTCCGGGCCGAGGCGATCGACGATTCGCTCGGCGAACTCGTCGGCGAGGCACTCAAGGATCTCGATCTGATCCTCGCCGCCACGCCAACGGTGGAGCGAATCGAAGACACGGATACCGGCATCGAGATTTCCGTAATCGTGGCGAGCTGGCCGTCGTTGACGGAGACCCCCAGCTATGTCGGTCGCGAAATCGAAGTGCCCAACCCGAGAGTTAGCGATGACGACATGGCTGAACAGATCGACCGGATGCGCGAACAGTTCGCCGAACTGACCGAAGTTGACCGCCCGGCGGCGGTGGACGACTACGCCATCATCGATCTGATGGCGGTTGATCCGGAGGGAAGCCCCATAACGGAGCTTGCCGCGCAAGATCTCACGATCCGGGTCGGTCCCTCCTTCATCGAGGGCCTCGATGCGGCGATAGTTGGTCTATCCCAGGGCGAGTCCAAAGAATTCGAGGCGGTGCTCCCGGATGGATTCGGGGAAAAGGCCGGGACTGCCGCAGTCATCACGGTGACGATCAAGGCGATCCAGGAACAAGTACTGCCCGAACTTACCGATGCCTGGGTCGATGACACCACCGAATTCGACACCGTCGACGCGCTCCGAGCAGAGCTGCACAGTCGCATCGCCCAGGGAAAGTTCAATCAGTCGTGGGAGCAATTCCGTTCCCAGCTCATCAACAACATTGTCGACGAGATCGCTCTGGAGATACCCGACAGCATCATTACGTCGGAAATGGAGAATGTCCTCCATCGATTTAATCATTCCCTGTCGGAGCAGGGCGTCGAGTTCGACGACTATCTCCAGGTAACCGGACAATCCCAGGAGACCTTTGTTGCCGACTTGCGCGAAGCGGCCACCAAGAACGTCAAAACTGACCTGCTGCTGGACGCCGTCGCCGAAGATGCCGGTCTGACCGTCGAAGACGACGAGCTCGCCGCCATGCACTCAGCGGTCGGGCAGTCGACGGGCGAAAGTGCTGGTCAAGTAGCCGCTCGTCTGTCCGATACTCAAACTAAAGCCCTGATCGATGATATTGTGAGAAAGAAAGCACACGATGAACTTCTAAAGGCTGCGGTCCCTATTGACGAGGACGGCAACCCGATTGACTTTGAAGTTCTGGCTGCTGAGCTGACCGCCCAACGAGAGGAAGAAGAATGAACGTCGAGAACTATCTCGTACCGACCGTTGTGGAGTCGAGCAGCCGGGGAGAGCGGGCTTTTGACATCTACAGCCGCCTGCTCAAGGACCGGATCATCTTCCTGGGTACGCCCATCGATGACAACGTGGCGAACTTGATCATGGCTCAACTCTTGCATCTCGAGTCGGAGGATCCCGAAAAGGACATCTCGCTATACATCAACTCACCCGGTGGGTCCATCACGTCGCTGTTCGCGATCTACGACACGATGAATTACATCTCAGCTCCGGTTTCGACGGTTTGTATGGGTATGGCCGCCTCGGCGGCGGCAGTCATTCTTGCCGGTGGCGCCGCCGGCAAACGATATGCCCTTCCCCATGCGCGCATCATGATGCATCAGCCGCACGGTGGAGCTCAAGGTCAGGCCAGTGATATCGAGATTCAGGCGAAGCTGATCGTGCAGATGCGCGAGCAGTTGAACGAGATCCTTGCGGAGCACACCGGCAAGTCGGTCGAAAAAGTCACGATTGACACTGAACGGGATTATTGGATGCTTGCGGACGAAGCTGTCGAGTACGGTGTTATCGACAGCATTTTGACCCGCCGGGAACTGGCGGCAGTTCAAGCGGCCCGATAGGAGTAGTTGACCGATGGCGAAATTCGGTGAAGGCGGAGACCTGCTGAAATGCAATTTTTGCGGCAAGTCGCAGAAGCAGGTCAAGAAGCTCATCGCCGGCCCGAGCGTGTACATCTGTGATGAATGCATCGAGCTGTGCAATGAGATCATCGAAGAAGAGTTCGCCGGGACCGACGTTGTCGAATTCACCGATCTGCCCAAACCGCGCGAAATCTTTGAGTTCCTTGGCGACTATGTAATCGGTCAGGACGTCGCCAAAACCGTTCTCTCGGTGGCGGTCTACAACCACTATAAGCGAGTGCGGGCCGGGATTCAGCGCGACGATGTCGAGTTGCAGAAGTCCAACATTATGCTGATCGGGCCAACTGGATCCGGCAAGACGCTGCTGGCCCAAACCCTGGCCAAGGTCTTGAACGTTCCCTTCGCGATTGCCGATGCCACGGCGCTGACCGAAGCTGGTTACGTCGGCGAGGATGTCGAGAACATCCTCCTCAAACTGATCCAGGCGGCCGACTATGACGTGAAACGAGCCGAACACGGGATCATCTATATCGACGAGATCGATAAGGTTGCCCGGAAGTCCGAAAACCCGTCGATCACCCGCGATGTGTCCGGTGAAGGTGTTCAGCAGGCTTTGCTGAAGATTCTCGAAGGGACCGTGGCGTCGGTCCCACCCCAGGGCGGACGCAAACATCCCCATCAGGAATTCCTCCAGATCGACACGTCGAACGTTTTGTTCATCTGCGGTGGGGCGTTCGCGGGGCTCGAGACCATTGTGTCCAATCGTATCGGCCAACGTTCGGTGGGGTTTGGCGCTGATCTCAAGCACAAGTCGTCGGTGCCCGATACGGCGCTTCTCGGAAAGGCGCTCCCGCAGGATCTCATGAAGTACGGACTTATCCCTGAGTTCATTGGGCGGCTACCGGTCCTCGCCACGGTTGAGGATCTTGACCGGACGGCGCTGATACAGATCCTCACCGAGCCGAAGAATGCGCTCGTGAAGCAGTTTCGGAAGTTCTTCGAACTCGACGGGGTGGAGTTGCTGTTCGCCGACGACGCGCTGGAAGCCATCGCCGATCAAGCGCTCGATCGCGGAACCGGGGCTCGAGGGCTGCGGGCGATCATGGAGGGCGTGCTGCTCGACACGATGTACGACCTGCCATCGCGCACCGATGTTGCCCGGGTCATCGTGGATCGGGCCGTCATCGTCGACGGTGCCGAACCTGAAGTGATCCTGGCTCGCGAACGCTCTGCGTAGTTTTTTTTCGCATTTCCCACGCTCTGAATTATTCCCTTTCCAGGCCTTTCCTGCCTTAACGGTCACTGAATTAGGTCCGACGACCCATTGACGGGAACTACCGAGAGTGGTTGTATGGGGGCGTTGGGGGAATTTGTTCAACCAACTGCATCTCCTGAAGGGGTGGGGAAGCGACAAGAATTTCGGCTTTGCGGAGCCGATAAGGGGAAATGGGAGGCTTTGACCTTCGATTCATTAGTACGGTCACCGAGAATCGAAGCGAGCTAGTGGTGAGACCGGCCCGCCCACATCTGTTGAGATGAGAGGCGGAATTGAAGATGCAGGCTGTAGAAACCCGGCGACGTGTCGGATTCCTCATGATTGCGATCGCCGTGCTTATGGCGTCGTTTGTTGTTGTAGCCCCCCAGGTTCAAGCTGACGGTGGAGATTTCAGTCTCGACTTCGTCGCTGCGGCCCCTGAGACGTACAGCCACGCCACCGGCGGTGGAGCGTTCGACGACCGGACGGTCGGTGTCAACAAGGACGTCGTCGAGTCGCTTGAGGGTGGAGACTTCACCTGTGGGGACACGGTCACCTACCTACTTCGGATCGTCAATACCGCTACGCCCAGTCACGCCAACCAGTCCGCCGCGTTCCACATGAGTTTCCTGGCTGACACGACCGGACAGTCCGGGGCGGCTCACTCGGCAGTCACCAATGTCAAAATCAATTATGGCGCCGTAGCTGGCGGCGACGGTCCTGGCGGAACGGACAGCGGCATTGGCGACAACGGAAATAGCACGGTGAGTTGGAGCTCCGGCCTCAACGGGACGTTGTTCACGAAGAACGCCACGGTTGAACTCGACTTCACCGTAGCCAACTTGGAGGCCGGCGAAAAGGTCGTAGTCCGGGTAGACACCACGCTCGCCTGTGCCCCTGGCGCAAGGCCGACTGGCAACTTGCAGGCGTCCCTCACCGACGGCCGTGTCATCCTCGAAGACGGCGTTGCGGCGAACAGCAAGATTTCAAGCGGATCGGGCAACCAAACCATCCCGTTCAAGCACATTGGCGAACTCATCGTCGTTCCCCAGCCAGGTGAGATCGTCGTCATCAAGCAGACGCTGCCCGATGGTGCGTCCCAACTGTTCGACTTTGATTCCTCCTGGGGAGGCTTTCAGCTCGGTGACGGCCACACCACGTCTTCGGGTCCACTCGACGCGGGGACGTATTTCGTCGATGAGACCGTCGCCGATGGGTGGTCGCTACTCAGTGCTACTTGTGACGACGGAAGCTCGATCGGATCGATCAGCGTCGCCGAAAGCGAGGTCGTACGCTGCACCTTCGTCAACGAGTTGATCCCGCTGATCCCGGCGTATGTCACCGTTCTGCCCGGTACGTGCGAGTGGATCAACGGCGAGTCGGTTACCCGCATCTCGTTCGATGTCGACGAGGGCGCCACGCTTACGATCCGGCTGGGTGACACGGTGATCGGGGTATTTGCCGAGGATGGTTTTGTGGACGTGCAGCCTGGCGAATACAGCTGGTCCGCGGTGGCCGACAAAGGATATGAGATCGCCAGTTCCGACTCGGGCACCTTCACGGCCATCGATTGTGAAGTGCCCAAGGAGACGGTCACGGTCGATATCGACCTCGGCCCTTGTATTTGGAACGGGGAAGAATCGTTGACCAGCGTCACTGCTTCCATCAATCCGGACGGCGCAGCGATCATCACGATCGATGGCAGCGAAAGCCTGACGCTGAGCTTCGACGGTCAATCGATCAATGTCGGGCCGGGTCAGCACTCGTGGTCAGCCGACGTTGTCGATCCCGAGACCTATGTCCTGGAAGGGAACTCCAGCGGTAACTTCACGACAGAAGCTTGCCCTCCGCTGGGTTCCATCGGGGACCGCGTCTGGCATGACCTCAACGCCAACGGTATCCAGGACGAAGGGGAACCCGGTATCGAAGGCGTGGAGGTGTCCTTGTTCGTAGGTGGTGGAGTGATTGCCACGGTCGTCACGGACGTGGATGGGAACTACCTGTTCGATGACTTGGTCGCCGACGAGTACTCGGTTGCCTTCACCATCACCGAACCGTGGGTTGCCACGATCGCCGACGCGGGCGCCGACGGCGTTGACAGCGACATCGATGCAGACGGTAAATCGCCTGCGATCGTTTTGGCGATCGGAGAGGACAACCTGACTGTCGATGCCGGGTTGGTGCTTCCGAGCACCATCACCGTCGAAAAGGTGACCGAACCTGCCGCCGAAGGCACGTTCACGTTCTCTGGTGACATAGAGGGCGACCTCGCCAACGGTGAGTCTGCTTCGTCGACTGTACTGCCTGGTTCGTATAGCGTGGTTGAAGCTTTGCCAGAAGGTTGGGCCCTCATCGACATCACCTGTGATGCCGGCGGGTCGGGAGACGTGGCGACTGCCACCGCTATCTACACGGTGACGTCGGGTGACGACGTGACCTGCACGTTCACCAACACCAACGTCGGGTCAGTAATCATCGAGAAGACTACAGACACGCCGACGACCGACCTTTTCACCTTCACTATTGGCGACGAGGTCATCGAACTGGCCTCCGGCGACAGCATCGAGCTGGACCTGCCAAGTGGGATCTACACCATCACTGAGAACCTGCTTCTCGTCGATGGCTGGGATCTCGCTTCGATTGTCTGCTCGGGGGAGTCAGACGTCGATGGCAACGCCGTCTCGCTCTATGTGCCGCCTGCCCAGACCGTTGGCTGTACGTTCGTCAACACCGAGGCTGAGATCCCGTTGGGGATCATCGGGGATTTCGTCTGGATTGATGCTGACGGGGATGGCGTACAGGACGCCGGTGAATCTGGCGCTTCCAACGTCGGGGTGGACCTGCTCGATTCTGAGTCCGGTGACTTGTTGTTGTCGACCACCACGAACGGCGCCGGTGTGTATGTCATCGCCAATGTGCCTGAAGGTGACTACGTGGTGCAATTCTCGGTTCCGGAACCGTGGGTCTTTGCGCCGGCCAATGCCGGAGGTGACGACAGTCTGGACAGTGACGTCTCTGAGGTCGTCGAGGTATCGGCCGGAGCGTCTGGACTGCTCAATGGCGCATCGACGATCGTGCTCGCCGCCGGTGGCACGGTTGGACGAACCGGGTCGTTCTTCGTCCCAGCTGGCGTCACAGACATGACGATTGATGCAGGTATCTTCGAGGTGCTGGTGCTGCCGGAACCACCGGTGACCAACCCAGAAACTCCGACGGTGACAACGCCGGAAACTTCGACGGTCACACCGGCCGTGGATGACACGAAAGTGGCGGGGATTCAGACTACATTGCCACAGACGGGCTTTGCCGATTGGCAGGCCGGGATGCTGGCTGTCGCATTGATGCTTGGTGGCGCAGGGGTGCTGCTGGCATTCCGTAGGAAAGAAGACATCGTCTACACGACTTCGGGGTTCGGTAACCGACTCGGAAGTTAGCAAAAACGTAATGCCCGTCAGGGTTCCTGGGAACCGGAATCCTGACGGTACGTGACCAGGGTACATGCCATTTGGGAGGCAGAACAACATGCAGGGTATAGAGACAAGCCGCAGGGTCGGGTTTGTCATGATCGCCGTAGCCGTATTGCTGGCGTCGTTCGTGGTAGCCGCACCGCAAGCAAGTGCAGATCACGCACCGAGCGATAGATGTGAAGACGGCCAGGACGACAGTTCCTATTCGGCGTTCACGTTCTACTACGACACAAACGGGGATGGAACTCCCGACGGCGTGGTGTCTGGCACCAATCAGCTCGGGACCGGGAACGAGTACTGCGACAACGGTACGTTCAAAAAGAACGAAACCTATCTTCCGGTACTCGGCGGGCAGGTTCATGTGAGCTGCTCGGAGATCTTCAACTCAAACCCGCCCGGATATGCCACCAACGGCCGCCATCCGATTCAAGGATCTGGCGACCCACGGATCATCAGCTACACGATCCAGAAGTACGACGGTACCCGACTGATCAAGACGTGTGGTGAGACGTTCGAAGACGCCTCGATTACGGTCGTGAAGAACACGAC
Source organism: Acidimicrobiia bacterium (assembly GCA_029881355.1). Classification (GTDB taxonomy): domain Bacteria; phylum Actinomycetota; class Acidimicrobiia; order Spongiisociales; family JAENVV01; genus JAENVV01. Next base: position 8,626 of record JAOUMT010000038.1, read on the forward strand.
ACCGCAGACCTCTGCCGAGTTCGGGTTCAGCCTCACGGGCACGATCCCGTCGACCCCGTCCTCGTCTGGTGGTTCCTTCTCGGGGTCGGCCGACGTCGCCGGCAACGGCGGCACCAAGACGTGGTCGGGCCTATCGGCCGGGTCCTACAACCTCTCCGAGGTTGGGCAGGCCGCCGGCTACGAGTTCGCATCGGTAACCTGTACGTCCAACGGATTCGGCTCAACCTTCGGCTACACCGGGCCCGCTGCCTCGATCAATCTGGTCGGCGGCACCGATGTCACCTGCACCTATACGAATGTCAAAGATGCCGTTGAACTCAAACCGGTGGTCGTCAAAATCGTTCAAGGCTCGTGCGACTACCGCGACGGGGTGTCATGGACGAACACCACGTTCTCGTTCCGTCACAACGGCATCAACACGAGTGGCAAGGTCGAGATGACCGTCACCGGACCAAGCGGCACCTACGTGCTCACGGAGAAGACTGAGATCGAGCTGGCGGCAGGCACCTACACATGGACTGCCAAGTCGATTCACCCCGACTACGAACTGCAGCCGCCTTTTTCAGGCGAGTTCGTCCTTCCGGAGTGCGGTCCTGACGTGAAGACGGTCACGGTCTCGGTGGACCTGGGCGCCTGCGTTTGGGACGGTAGAACCTCCTCGACCGCGGTGACCGCCAACATCAACCCTGACAAGGCCGCAACGATCCTGGTGGATGACACAGTCGAGTTCACATTCGACGGTCAGACATTGAGCTTCGAGCCAGGTGTTCACACCTGGACGGCCACCGCCATTGATCCCTATCAGCTTGCGGGTGATCCCGCCGGAACATTCACGGCCGAGGCCTGTGCCCCGCCGAGTTCACTTGGAGACACGGTTTGGCACGACATCGATGCTGATGGACTGCAGGATGCCGACGAGCCAGGCGTTCCCGATATCGAAGTGTCACTCCAGGTTGACGGCGTAACCGTCGCTACCGACGCGACCGATGAGAACGGCAAGTACCTGTTCGAGGATCTTGAGCCAGGCGTCGAGTACACGGTGGCGTTCTCCATTCCAGATGTGTGGATCATCACAACTCAGGATGCCGGTGACGATGCCCTCGATAGTGACGCCGCCCCTGATGGGTCAACGATTCCCGTGGTGCTTGCCCCGGGAGAGTCCAACCTGACCGTAGACGCCGGGGTCGTAACCAACCTCGGGACGTTGGTCGTCACGAAGACGACCGACACCGACACCGACGTGGTGTTTGGGTTCACCGTTGGCGACAATATTATTGAACTCGCCTCCGGAGAAAGTGTGGAGTTCGATCTCGTCAGCGGTACCTATTCGGTGACTGAGGTTGTCGTGGACGGCTGGGACCTGATCTCAATCCTCTGTTCTGGGGATTACGAGCTGGTGGGCGACACCGGCGTGTCGCTCTTTGTGCCGCCTGGCGAGACCGTTGGATGTACGTTCGTGAATAGCGAGTTGGATGCGCCACTCGGCGTCATCGGCGACTACGTGTGGCACGATGCCGATTCTGACGGCATCCAGGATGCCAATGAGCCGGGCGTCGGTTCGGTGACCGTCGATCTCATCGACGCTGCTTCGAGTGAGGTGATTGCCTCGACCACGACTGATTCGAGCGGTGTCTACATCTTCGTGAACGTGCCGGAAGGTATGTACATCGTCCAGTTCACCATCCCCGACACGTGGGCGTTCACCACGCCCGACGCCGGGTCCGATGATGCGGTCGACAGTGATGTCGTTGGGGCGACCGGGCCGGTCGGCCGGACCGAAGAGGTGACCCTGGCTGCTGGTGAGGTCAACACGACCGTCGATGCCGGCATCTACTTGATCGAGGTGTTGCCCGAGAATCCAAAAACGCCGGTCACCCCCAACCCGCCAGTGACGCCGACCACGCCGGTTACGCCTACGACGCCGGTTACGCCGGCGACGGGGACCGAAGTCGACGATACCAAGGTTCTCGGAATCCAAACCGAGCTACCTGCTACGGGAATGGATGATTGGCGGGCCGGGCTTCTGGCGCTGGCGCTGGTTATGGCCGGGGCGGGCATACTGCTTGTCGCCCGTAAAGAAGAAGATGACCTGGGCGTGGTAGGGCTGAATTAGCCCAAACCGTCTACTTAGATAAGCGCGAACACGAGTAGTGGGCCCCGGAGTAACCTCCGGGGTTCACTTGTATGGAGCTAGGCATGGAATCGACATACGACCCGAAGATCACCGAGGCGAGCTGGTACCAGGCGTGGGAACAAGCCGGGATCTTCAAACCCGAGTATCGACCGGACGGGGAACCGTTCATCGTCGTGATTCCCCCTCCCAATGTCACCGGCGTGCTGCACCTGGGTCATGCCCTCAACCACTCCATTCATGACATGGTTGTCAGACGCAAGCGAATGCAGGGATATGCCGCAGTGTGGATCCCGGGCACCGATCACGCCGGCATCGCAACGCAAAACATTGTCGAACGCCAATTGGCCGACGAGGGGATGAACCGCCACGACATCGGTCGGGAAGCCTTTATCGAGCAGGTGTGGATCTGGAAACGCCAGTCCGGAGGCACCATCAGTCGACAGATGCGCCGACTCGGCGATTCATGTGACTGGAGCCGGGAGCGGTTCACCATGGACGAGGGACTATCAGCCGCGGTGCGAGAAGTGTTCGTTCGACTGTACGAAGAAGATCTGATGTACCGGGGAAATCGGATCATCAACTGGTGTCCTCGTTGTGAGACGGCTCTCGCAGAGATCGAAGTCGAGTTCGAAGAAGAAGCGGGCGAGCTCGTGCACATCGCCTACCCGTTCACCGATGGGAGCGGTTCGATCACCGTCGCCACCACCCGTGCCGAGACGATGCTTGGTGACACCGCTGTGGCGGTCCACCCCGACGACGAGCGCTACAAGTCAGCAATCGGCAAGACGTTGACACTGCCGCTGGTGGGTCGTCAGATCCCGGTCATAGCCGATGAAGCGGTCGAGATGGACTTCGGCACCGGAGCAGTCAAAGTCACTCCCGCCCACGATCCGACCGACTTCGAGATCGGCCAGAGGCACGATCTCGAGTCAATCACCATCTTTGATCGGCAGGCCGTTGTCAACGAAGCGGGCGGGTCATTTTCCGGCCTTGGTCGATTCGCCGCGCGAGTGGCGGTCAAAGAAGCGCTGAAGGCCGAAGGGGCGCTTGTCGCCGTCGAAGAGCGCCGCCACCCAGTCGGGCACTGCTACCGATGTCACACCATTATCGAGCCGATTCTGTCGTTGCAGTGGTTCGTGCGGGTCAAGCCGTTGGTTGGCCCGGCCATCGACGCCGTGCGAGACGGCGAGAGCCGGTTCATACCGCAACGTTGGGAGAACAGCTACTTCCATTGGATGGAGAACCTCCGCGATTGGTGCGTGTCGCGCCAGATCTGGTGGGGTCATCGGATTCCCGCCTGGTACTGCGACGAGTGCGAAGAAGTCATCGTGGCGCGGGAGGATCCGACGAGTTGCCCGTCATGTGGGCATTCCGAGCTGGCACAGGACGAAGACGTACTCGATACGTGGTTCTCGTCGGCGCTGTGGCCGTTCAGTACGCTCGGCTGGCCCGAGCAAACCGAAGATCTCGAACGGTTCTACCCGAACTCGGTGATGATCACTGGCTTCGACATCATCTACTTCTGGGTGGCCAGGATGCTGAAAATGGGGATCCATTTTCTCGGAGAAGTCCCGTTTCCCGACATCATCATCCACGGACTCGTCCGAACCGCCGACGGAGCGAAGATGTCCAAGTCGGTCGGGAACGCGGTCGACCCGATGGACGTGATTGCCGAACACGGCGCTGACGCCCTGCGGCTTGCGCTGCTGCAAGCGGCCTCGCCCGGCCAGGATGTTCCGCTCGACGACGAATGGATCCGTGCGGCCCGCAAGTTCGGGAACAAGCTTTGGAACGCGACGGCCTTTGCGTTGATGAACCTCGATGAGAGCGTCCCGTCCGATGGCTATCCGACTCCGAGTCATCCGGTCAACCGGTGGGTACTGAGCCGCTTACAGGCCGTGGTCGAACGCTACGATGAACTCTGCGACGACTACCGCCTCGCAGACGCGCTGAGCCTGCTCTATTCGTTTACGTGGTCCGAGGTGTTCGACTGGTATCTGGAGATGTCGAAACCCCTGTTGAGAGCCGACGCCCATCGTTTGGAGACTCAGGCGACGCTGGGCGCCGTGATGCGCGACATCTTGCGGCTCTTCCATCCGGCCATCCCGTACCTCACAGAGGAGCTCTGGTCGGAACTAGTCGGAGTTGGCTTGCTGGCCGGTGCGGACTGGCCGGTCGTCCCGGCGGTCCAGGCACCTCCCAATGTCGAGGTGCTCATGGAGTTGGTCTCGTCCGTTCGTCGTTTCCGATCTGGTCACCAGCTTTCGCCGAGGAATCCGATCGAGTTGCTAGTTCTCGATACCGACCACCTGGTCGATGATTGGTGGGAAGATCAGTTCTCGGCGCTCGTCAATGTTTCGATCAAGCCGATATCGGCGCCACAGGGATCCGGGTACACCCGGCTTCTGGCCGGATCGATTCAAGGGTTCATCGGGCTCGCCGGGTTGATCGATGTGGACGCCGAGGCACAACGCATCCGCAAGACCATGGCTGATGCCGAGGTCGAACTCATGAAGGCTTCAAAGAAGCTCTCGAATCAAGGCTTCCTCGCCAAGGCTCCCGATGATGTGGTGGCCAAGGAACAAGCCAAAGCCGACGAAGCGCAAGCCATGATCGACAAGCTGACCGCGCAGCTCGAAGAAATCGGGCAATGATCGAAACCCACGCCGAGGCGCTGGCCTACCTGGATAGCCACATCGGGTACGGGATTCGTCCCGGCCTGACCCGTACCGCGGATGTTCTGTCGATGATGGGGAATCCCCAGAACGACTACCCCATCATCCTGGTGACGGGCAGCAATGGGAAGACCTCGACCACCAGGCTGATCAGCTCCCTGTTGACAGCGCACGGGTTGCGGGTCGGAAGCTTCACATCACCGCACCTTGAGCGCATTGAGGAACGATTTGGGCTCGACAATGAAGCAGCCGACCCGGATGAGTTCGTCCAGTCGGTCGCCGATGTTGCGGTTTTCGCTGACCTGTATGAGGCCAAGACAGGCGAGAGCCTGACGTACTTCGAGCTGACTACCGTCATCGCCTATGCCTTTTTCGCCGCACAAGCGGTCGATGTTGCCGTGGTGGAAGTCGGCATGGGCGGACGATTGGACGCCACCAACGTAGCCGATGCCGCCGTGGCGGTGATCACAGGTATCTCGCTGGAACATACCGATGTTCTCGGTGAAACGCTCGGCGAGATCGCCAGCGAGAAAGTTGGGATTACTCGCACCGGAGCCGCGCTTGTGCAGGGACCGCTCCCGCAAGAAGCCCGGGACGTGGTGATCGCCCATTGCGAGGCCAACGAAGTACATCGAGTGACGTTTGGCGTCGACGTGAACCTGGGGGAATTCGCTCCAGCGGTTGGCGGTTGGCTCGTCACCATCGAGGGAGCCTACGGTACCTATCCCGAGATTTACCTGCCGCTTCATGGTGACCATCAACTGGTCAACCTGACTGTGGCGATTGGCGCCGCCGAAGCGTTCTTCGGTCGCGCCATGCCCCAGGATGCCGTAGAAGAAGGGATTGCGGCGGTGACAGTTCCGGGTCGCCTCGAGACGGTCTCGATCGAACCGCTCGTGATCATCGACGGTGCCCACAATCCTGAAGGCATCGAAGCGGCGGCGGCTGCCCTGGATGCGTTCGGCCAGCGAGACTGGGTCGTCATCTTCGCCGTGATGGCCGACAAGGATGTCGCAGCGATGATTCCTACGCTTGGTACGTTCGCCAGTTCCGTCATTACCACCGCCGTCGGCCATGAACGCTCGGCTGACCCGGCTTACCTTGCCGAACTAGCCACCACGTTGCTCGACGTACCGGTCCAGGCCACGGCCACCACCGGTGAGGCCCTGGAACGCGCTCGCCACCAACTCGGTGAAAATGGAGCGATCCTGGCGATCGGATCGCTGTACCTGGCAGGCGTTATCCGTACTCAGGTGCTCTGAAATACCACCCTTCGTAGTCGAGAGTTCGCTCCATTGGGCAATTGCTCGTTAGGTACGTATCATCTGGTCCAACCCCCGAACATTCAGGATGTATCTAGATGGCTATCGAACACACTTTTGTCATGGTCAAACCGGACGGCGTCGCACGACGACTCGTTGGCGAGGTCGTCGGGAGGCTGGAGGCCAAGGGTCTGACCCTTGAGAAGATGCGGATGCTGACGATCTCCGAAGCGATGGCCGGCGAGCACTATGCCGAACACGTTGAACGGCCATTCTTCGGCGAACTCATCTCATTTATCACCAGCGGACCTGTGGTGGCCATGGAGTGGAGCGGGGAGAGTGCCATTTCAGTCTGCCGCACTCTCATGGGTGCTACCAATCCGGCAGAAGCCGCTCCAGGATCAATCCGGGGTGACCTGGCGACGGTGGTCACCGAGAATATCGTCCATGGCTCAGACAGCCCGGCTTCCGCTTCGCGTGAGCTGGCTCTGTTCTTTACTGCTTAGAACCGATGTGCCGACTAAGCTCGGTTCAACCGGATTAAGGGGCCCAAGTGGCTGATTCCCTCTTCGCCTTCGCGGGCCAGGACATGGCAATTGATCTCGGTACTGCCAACACGCTCGTATATGTGCGCGGGCAAGGCATCGTTCTCAACGAACCGTCGGTAGTAGCGATCAATACCCAGACTCAACGCGCCCTGGCCGTCGGGATGGAAGCCAAGCGGATGATCGGCCGAACTCCCTCGCACATTCGGGCTGTGCGGCCTCTACGGGACGGGGTCATTGCTGACTTCGACATCACCGAAAAGATGCTGCGCTACTTCATCCAAAAAGTCCATCGTCGCAAGTGGGCCCGTCCCAGAATTGTGATTTGTGTTCCGTCCGGCATCACCCCGGTCGAGCGCCGGGCGGTCGAGGAGGCCGCTTATCACGCCGGGGCACGACGGGCGTACACGATTGAGGAACCCATGGCCGCCGCCATCGGTTCTGGCCTCCCGATCCATGAGCCGGCCGGTTCGATGGTCGTCGACATTGGTGGTGGTACCACCGAGGTCGCCGTCATCTCGCTGGGAGGCATTGTGGTTTCTCGTTCGATCCGGGTCGGCGGAGACGAGCTCGACGAAGCCGTGATCGACTGGGTGAAAAAAGAATACAATCTGCTCCTCGGTGAACGCACCGCTGAGCAGCTCAAGATGGCGATCGGTTCCGCTTATCCCTACGCGGATGAACCGTCGGCCGAGGTGCGGGGTCGTGACCTCGTGACCGGGCTCCCCAAAACGGTCGTGCTCTCTAGCCCGGAGATTCGCGAAGCCATCGAAGAACCTGTTGCTGCGTTTGTCGATGCGGTGAAATACACCCTCGACAAGACTCCTCCCGAACTTGCTGCCGACATCATGGAACGCGGCATCGTGCTTACCGGTGGCGGGGCTCTCCTGCGCGGTCTTGACGAGCGACTCGCTTACGAGACCGGAATGGCGATTGTCACCGCCGATCGGCCACTGCAATCGGTGGTCCTGGGATCCGGTAAGTGTTTGGAAGAGTTCGACGTGCTTCAGGGAGTGTTGGCGAGTTCCAGCCGGGCCTGATGGTAACTCCCGCAAATGGATAGGCGCCGCCACAGCAACCCCACGATGCTGCTTACGACATTGTTGGTTGTGTCGTTTTTGCTGATGACATTTGACGTGCGCAGTCAGGGCTCCGGCTCAACAGTGACCGCAACACTCCGTACCGGAGCGCAGTCATTGACCGCTCCACTCCAGGATGCCTCTCGAGCCGTTATGGACCCGATCGTCGACTTCTTCGACGGTCTCGCCAACCTCGGCTCACTACGCGCCGAGAACGTCCGGCTCCGGGACGAGCTGAATCAGGCGAGATTGGCGGCGGCCGATGCCGATGCCCTTGCCGAGCGGGTCGACTTGCTGGAACGTCTCATGAATCTGCCTCCCGGCGACTATCCGCAGACTGTCGCCGAAGTGCGGGGCGGTACCGGCCCACTCGATCTTGGTCTGACCATCAACCAGGGACTCGAGCAAGGCGTGGTGGTCGGCAACCCGGTGGTCGACGAGAACCAGGTGCTGATCGGCGTGGTGACCGAGTCACTTCCGAATTCGGCGATCATCCGACTGATTACAGATCCTCTCTCGGGGATTAGCGTTCTCACCCAGGCCGGAGAAGTAGGCGTAGTGAGTGGTCTCGGTACGGCGAACAACCTCAACCTCACGATTTTCGAGACACTGATCGACATCCCGGCCGGGGAGATTCTAAGAACCAGCGGAACTCAGGAGGGGATTCCGGCCGGACTCGCCGTCGCCCAACTGGACGCCGACGCCCGAACCAACGGTGGCGGCATCGAAACGGATGAGGTCATCCCGCTCGCCGACGGTCGAACCCTGAATGTGGTCATTGTGATCCAGTTCGGCGGCGCCCCCATCGTGACCGGAACCGACTCCAGCACGACGACGACGGTTGGCGACGAGACGGACCCAGGGGCGACGCCATGACCGCCAAGGCGATCGTATGGGGCCTGGTGCTCGTGGCGCTGGCCGTCATTCTTCAAACGACGCTCTTCAGCCGATTGGACGATCTGGGAATAGTGGCCGATGTCGTCATGGTGATGATCCTGGTCTCAGCCAGGTGGCTCGACCCGGAACCCGCGCTCTTACTCGGGTTCACCGGAGGCATCCTTTACGATCTCAACGGCACCACTCCGATTGGCCTGCGGGCCATGGTGTTCACCATCATTGCCTACGCGGCGGTGCGGGTGGCGGCGAATTCGGATTCCCACATATCCGGTGCCGTCGTGGTGATCGTTCTGTCCTTCGCCGGTGTCCTCTTATTCACCATGGTGGGTACGCTGTTTGGGCAGGGCAGCCTGAGAGGAATCAACGTTGTGCAGACCTTCGTACTCTTGCCGGTTTTCAACGGCGTGCTGTCCTTGGCGGTCAGCCCCGTGGTAAAGAGGGTCATGGCGCGAGACAAAGTTCTTTTATGAGGCTTGAGATCCGGGTTGCGGCGCTGGCGACGGTGTTTGCGTTGATGTTTGGAGCATTGGTCACTCGCCTTTGGGTGGTCCAGATCGCTGAAGGGCCGGTCCATGTCCAGAAATCTCAGGGATTGGAATGGTCGGAGACCCAGACGGCGGCCGCCCGTGGCGACATTGTTGATGCCAATGGGGTAGTTCTGGCGACATCGATCCAGGTGCCCGGGGTAGTCGTAACGCGGTCGCAGATCCCCTCCGAAGTCGAGCCGACCGTCATCCAGGAACTGGCTGGTGTGCTCGGGCGGGACCCTGGCGAGATTGCTGAACTGTTTGCTTTGGCAGGGTCGGGCTCGACCTTCACCGTTGATGACGTGAGCCCTGAAGTGGCGTATTTCATAATGACCAATCGCAGCCGCTTTCCGGGGGTGTCGATCCGCAACATCCCCGAACGGGTCTACCCCGAAGGGTCCTTTATGGCTCATGTCCTGGGACACGTTGGCCGGGTGTCCCAGGATGATCTGCTCGCCAATCCTGATCTCGACCCCAACGGAACCGTGGGCAAGCTCGGCGTTGAGGGTATATACGATGAGACCCTGCAAGGCGAAGCCGGTGCCGAGTTTTATCAGGTGCGCCCCGACGGCACACCGTATGGCGAACGGCGCACCGTGGCGGCTACAGAGGGCAGCACGGTGCAGTTGACCGTCGACGTCAGTCTCCAGATGGTTACCGAGCGCGCCCTCGCCGACGGTATCGCCCGCGCCAAGACCCTGAAAGACGCAGACCCCGAACGGGGAGCTGTCGTCGTGCTTAACGCCAAGACGGGCGAAGTGGCGGCGATGGCCTCGTTCCCGTCGTTCGATCCGTCGCAGTTCGTCATTGGTTTGACGCAAACGGAATATGAATTGCTCCGAGACTCCCAGGCCTTCAACAACCTCGCCATTCAGGGTCTGTATCCGCCGGGGTCGGCGATGAAAGCGATCACGTACGCCACCGCGGTCGAGGAAGGCATTTACCCCAACTCGGCACATACCCAAACCCCGAACGGATCGCTTGAGTGCACCGGGGTGCTCACCGCCAACGGCCTCGACGATGGGTCACAGAAACGGTTTACCGATCCTGGCCACGGCATCGTCGATCTGCATGAAGCGCTCGGAGAATCATGCAACATCTACTTTTGGGAAGTCGCCCTGGCGATCTGGGGCAAGTATCAGGGCACTGACAAGGAGAACATCCTCCAACGATATGCTCGAAGCGTCGGGCTTGGATCGTTGACCGGCATCGACCTGTGGGGAGAACGAGCCGGACGGGTGCCCGATCGTGAACTTTTCGAGCAGTGGTTGGTCGAGGCGCCGGCGCTGATCTCCGAGACGCGTAAGAATGGCAACCTCTGGGTGGGTGGCGACCTGATGAACGTCGCCATCGGGCAGGGTGAAACCCTGGCTACACCCCTCCAAATGGCGGTCGCCTACGGA
>JAOUMT010000199.1 GCA_029881355.1 Acidimicrobiia bacterium
AGGTCCCGGTGGTCCAGCAAAGTATCCTTGGGGAGTCGACCCTCGATGCCGTCGGCGCGGTTCTGGCGGTCGGTTGGTACGCTCCGATGCTTGCCATTGAAGCGTGGGCCTTTTCGGTCGTGTTCGCTCCAGCGGTGGACGGGGCGCCGGTCCCATCCAAGCTTCAGAAGGTACTGATTGGGGTGCCGATCGGGGCGATGGCAGTCATCGCCGCCATCGCCCTCGGGATTCCGGGTATGTGACAGAAGAATCAGACGATTGGCCGAGCGATGCGCCGCTAGCGTGACGTCATGCCTTCGACCCACCAAGCCCTCGCCGACCAACGCAACGACAACATCCTGATCTACGTCGACGGGGAGTACTTCCCGCGCCACGAAGCCAAAGTATCGGTCTTCGATTCCGCCTTCCTGGTGGGCGACGGGATCTGGGAAGGGATCCGCCTCCACGATGGCGAACTGGCCTTCCTGGACCGTCACCTCGACCGTCTGTTCTCGGCGTCCACCAGAACCGGAATCGATCTCGGGATGGACCGTGATGCGATGGCTGACCTGTTGCATTCGGTTCTTGAACGCAACGACATGACCGATGGCGTGCATGTTCGCTTGATGGTGTCCCGGGGTCTGAAGAAGACGCCGTCCCAGCATCCATCCAACCTGGTTTCGGGGCCGACCATCGTGATCATCCCCGAGTACAAACAGGCCGATCCGTCGGTCGCCCGATCCGGGGTAACGCTCCATACGGCCTCGGTGCGTCGGCCTCCGCCGAACACACTTGATCAGCGCATCAACTGTCATTCCAAACTGCACGAGGTGATGGCGTTGATTGAGGCTGTTGAGGCAGGATGTGACGAGGCGCTCATGCTTGATGTACATGGCAATGTTGCGACCTGCAACGCAACCAATTTCTTCGCAGTCGCCGATGGTGAGGTGTGGACTTCGACAGGAGAGTACTGCCTGCCGGGAATCACTCGTGAGGTGGTCATCGAGGTGTGTCGCCAATCAGCAGTGCCGATCCATGTGGCCGACTTTCCGCTCGATCTTGTGCACGGCGCTGACGAGGCGTTCGTCACCGGCACCTTCGGAGGGATCACCCCGGTTCGATCAGTCGACGGTATCGAGTTCGGCGACGGGAACGCCGGACCGGTGACGCTCGTGCTCACCGATCTCTATGAGAAGGCCGTCGCTGCGGACATCATCAGGCGGAAAACTCCATGAGCCGAAAGATCTCCATGTGGTCGGGACCCCGGAACATCTCCACCGCGATGATGTACTCATTCGCGCAGCGCACTGATACGCGGGTCTACGACGAACCGCTCTATGGAGCGTATCTGACCAGGGTCGCAGGCGTTGCCCATCCCGGAGTTCAGGACGTCATCGACGACATGGATTGTGACGCTGATTCAGTCCTCGCCGACATGGGCCGCGACACCGCAGATGACGTGCGGTTCTTCAAGAATATGGCTCACCACACTGACGGCCTCGATCTTGGCCTGCTGCGTGGGTTCCAAAACTTCATCTTGTGTCGCCCTCCAGCCGATCAATTGGTATCGCTTGCGGAGGGAATGACAGCAACACCCACATTGCGCGACACCGGCTACACCTACCAGACCGCCATTCTGGATTGGATTCTGGACAATGGTCAGGAGCCGATCGTCGTGGTGGCCCCGACGGTTCTGGCGAACCCCGAGGGCGTGCTCAGGGCGCTTTGCGACCGCCTCGGCATTGGGTGGGAGCCTGCCATGTTGCAATGGCCGGCCGGGCCAAAACCCGAGGACGGCGTGTGGGCGAAGCACTGGTATGCCAGTGTCCATGCGACGACCGGGTTTGGTGCACCGCGTCCCGAGCGCCAAGCCGTTCCCGATCCTTTGTGGGACCTGTTTGAGGTATGTGTTCCACACTACGAGCGGCTCATTCCGTATGCCATTGAGGCGATCTAGCCGGCGCGGTTCGGCTACGTGCTCAACGTCTCGGATGAATCTCGTATCCGGCGACTTCTGGCTCGTCGTCTGTCATCTCGGCGGGAAAGCCCGGTGCGGTGACCCGAATTCCGAGCGGCTCCTCAAGTCGACGGATGATGTTTGGTGACCATTCCCGGGGCCCGTAGACCTGCTCAGCCTCCTGGAATATCTTGAGCAGAAGCGGTGAGAGTTCGAGCGGAACACCGGCGCGGTCGGCGACCGATTGGAACAACGAGATGTCTTTGACGACGAGATCCATTGTGAAATTGATGTCTCGTGAGCCATTGAGGATGACCTGGCTCTCGGTTTCATGCACGAACGAGTTTCCCGAAGAAATCCGGATCGCCTCGTAGGTGGTGTTGAGGTCCATACCAGCCATTTGTGAAGTCACGAGGGCCTCTGCGAGGGACACCAGATTGGCTGTCGCCAGATAATTGGTGACCACCTTGAGTACGGAAGCTGAGCCCAGGGGGCCGGTGTGCAGGACTTCTCGGCCCATCGCCGTCAACAGGGGCAGCATCCGTTCGAAGGTGGACCGATCGGCACCTCCGAAAATTGAGATGTTTCCAGTGGCTGCCCGATGGCAACCGCCCGACACCGGGCAGTCGATCGCCGCGGCTCCCGTCGCCATGACCTTTTCTCCGAGTCGAAGGACTTCGGTTTGATCGGTGGTTGACATCTCCGCCCAGATCTTCCCGGCAGAGAGTCCCTCAAGCAGGCCTGCTTCTCCCTCTACGACCGCTGCCGAAATGGATGGGTTGGGAAGGCACGTGATGACAACGTCGCAGATACGAGCCATGCCGGCGGGAGAGGTTCCTGCGGTAGCTCCGGCGGCGAGGAGGGGGGCCTCCGCCGCCGGGTCAACATCTCGAACGATCACGTCGAATCCGTTCCGAACCAGACTTCCAGCCAGTTTCGAGCCGACGTTTCCGAGTCCAATGAAACCGACTTTCACGATGTTCTCCTCGATGTCTTTGTTGGCGGATCGGCCTTTGCCGGCGGGTCTTCGTGGGTGATTGCACTGCTGGGGCCGAGGTGAGTCGTAGGGTAGCTTCATGAATCGCCCCGCTCTCGGCATCGTTTCGCTCGTGTTGTTCGTTGTCGGCGTCGTCATGATGGCAACCGCCGGAGGGGAAGGGGACCTGGGTGGCGTGTTCATCCGGGCCAGCGTGGTCCTCGGTGCCATATGGTTCGTGCTGCCGAACGCCCGGAGCGTGCACCGAGCGGTCTGGGCCGGCAGTGCGACTTTTGCGCTCTTCGTCATCCTCGCCCCACGGCTGATCCTGTGGGGGATCGCCGTCTCGGCGTTGGCGTCAGTCGTCGGATTTCTCGCCAAACGCAAACCAGGCAAAAGCCAGGTCGACCGCCCGGGGCGCGACTAGCGGTGTTTGGGACGAAACGCTCCGGGCAGATCAGCCGACACAAACGCTGCGGGAACTGTCCCGGTTGATGCGTACAGGTACAGGGCGGTTTGAAAGATTCCCGAAAGCGTCGACATCACGACCGTGACCGCGACAACTCCGACGACGGCGACAACGATCCCGACGACTGCCAACGCCCCGACCTGGCTGACGATCGCCAGAATCGCCATCAGAATGAACGGCAACATGGCGACGAAACCGATGATGCCGAATCCGACGTTGGCCACCATGTTCTCTCCCCAGGTGGCTTTAAAGAGGGTGCCGGATCGTTTTATGGCGGCTACGACTCCGCCGCCTTCGACGACATAGACCGGGATGACCAGGAACGTCACGAGGGTCCAAGCCAATCCCGCAACTGAGGACACGATCGACCCGACAAAACCTGCCCGTTCTTCGATGGCTTTGAGGATCGCCGATACCGTGGCGCTGATGGCCGCCCATCCGGCAATAGCTGGAAGGTGAGAAACCGCTGCTCCGATCGCTGATTTGATCGTTGGATCGCCGCCAGACAGCCGCTCATACGCAGCACTCACGAGAGCCGTATTGAAGAAGATCACTACGAAGCTGGTGGTGAAGTAGAACGCGGCAGCTGCGATCCACCCCAATGGTCCGTTGCTGGACGTGAGCGCAACGGGGAGGATAAACGTGGCGCCCATGATGATGGCGGCGATACCCGAAAAGACCGGGAGCCAGATCAGTTCCTTGTCGGAAAGGAGCACTTGCCAGGAAGCTTTGGCCAGTGCGATGGTATTGCGGATTCTGCCCATGTTCACTCCGTCGTCGGCCAAAAGGCGTCAACTCGAATTGCGGACTGCACGATACTCCTCGCCGGCGGATGTCAGGTGTATGAGGACCGAGCGGAGAGGTGGTGATCGAATTGATGCCGAACGATTGGACTGCCGCGACGACGTGAGGTTCGCAGTCGCCGGTCTTGCCCGTCCCAGTCTTCGATAGATGTGGCGCCGCTGGAGTGAGAGGTCGGTAGTAATCTGCGGCGGTGCGCTATCTCGGATTGGCTCTCGTTCTGACAGCTTGTTCGGTAGCGCCAGGCCAACCGGCTATGACGACCGGCTTTCCGCCTCCAAACACGACGACCTACCCGACTGGCCCTCCCTCCACATCGGCAACCACGATCGATGACCTACCGGCCACTACTACCACCACCAACGCCGTGACCGTGCCTCAACTCGACGAGTATGGGCGGCCGGCGTGGCTGGGTACGATCGCTCTGCCGGTTGACGAGCAGGGTTTTGGTGAGGTTCGTCCCACCCCGCCTGAGCTGGTCGGGCGGGCGTTCGGAACCGTCGACACGCTCCCACCACCGACGGGGACCGGGTTCGTGTTTTCGATTAGTCGGGTTCCCGACGAGGTCGTGGCTCGTTCGACCTGGAGCGAGGGTTGTCCGGTTGGTGTCGATGATCTCTCGTATGTGACAGTCAGCCATGTGGGGTTCGACGGCCTCGTGCACACCGGGGAGCTCCTGGTGCATCAGAGCGCCGCCGATGAGATCGTGGAAGTATTCGAGTTGCTATTCGCCGCGCAATATCCCATCGAAGAAATGCGGGTCGTTTCGGCACCGGAGCTGGATCTGCCGCCGACCGGTGACGGTAACAACACGACCATTTTCGTGTGTCGGCCAGCCACTGGCGGAACCAATTGGTCCCAGCATGCGTACGGCTTGGCTATCGACGTGAACCCGTTCCAGAACCCCTATTGGAAGGGCGATCTCGTGTTGCCTGATCTGGCGGACTATTACACGGATCG
>JAOUMT010000200.1 GCA_029881355.1 Acidimicrobiia bacterium
TTGGTGATCGCCAATCCGAGGCCGGTCCCACCATCGGCGCGGTTACGCGCTGCATCGATGCGGCCGAAGCGTTCAAAAACGAGTTCGTGTTTTTCGATCGGGATACCCGGGCCGTCATCTGTCACGATCAGGACTGCCTCGCCGTCGGTCTCCTGAAGGCTGATGACCACCCTTTCAACCGCATGACGGCTGGCGTTTTCGACGAGATTGCGAACCGCCCGGCCCAACTGGACGCGATCACCGAAGACCTGGGCCGCCGATACCTTCGAGATATCGACGACACCGCTCGGTAGGTTGGCGACTTCGCGAAAAACCACATCGTCGAGGTCGACGGGCGTCTTGACTGAGACGGTCGAGTTCGCATCGGTCTTGGCGAGTTCGAGCAGGTCCTCGATCAGCGTTTGTAGTTCGACGACCTCCTCAAGCACGCTTTCGAGCTGCGGGTTTTGTCCCATCGACAACTCGACCTCCAGCTCGGTTCGCATCCGAGCCAGAGGGCTGCGCAGCTCATGAGAAGCGTCACCGACGAAACGCTGCTGACGGCCGACGGCTTCGTCGAGTCTTTCCAGCATCCCATTCATGGTCTCGGCCAGTCGGCTGATCTCGTCTTCGTTCTTGGGAATTGGAACCCGACGATGCAGATCGGTGGCTCCGATGTCGGCAACTTCAGCGCGGATCGCTTCGACCGGGTCAAGTGTTCTTCCTACCAGCCACCACACCAGCGCAGCCAGGGACGCCGCGACAATTGGAATGGTCACCAATAGGGCCCCGACGAGCGTGCGAGTGCTTTCTAGGACCGTATCGAAGGTCGCTCCGACGTGCAGCACGGCCCGGCCGTCGGCAGTGGACACCGTCCTGCTGAGCACCCGGAACACGTCGTCGTCGACCGCCAAATCGTCTACTGTCTGAATACGATCCTCGTCGCCGAGCCGATAGGGGATCGGCAGCGGGGGTTGGCCGGCCAGGTTCCGGCTGGAGGCGATGACCTCGGTGTCCTCGTTGATTATCTGAGCGAACCCTTCTTCACCACTCGCGCCGAGTTCCGATGATTGGATGAGCAGGATGTCTGCGGCGCGCTGTTGAAGAGCTGCGTCAACACCGTTCGTCAATTGAACCCGTTGGGTGGCGACAAGGATTACCGAGGCGACGATGAGCACGAGCGCCACGACCCACGTTGCGACCGCGGTGATTCGGTAGCGGACCGATCCGCGATCGCTCACCGGTCAGCCGCCGTCGGTGGCCAACCGATAGCCCGCTCCGCGGATCGTTTCTATGGCGTGGCGATCGAAGGGCAGATCGATGCGAGTGCGCAAGCGTCGTATGTAAACCTCGATGATGTTCGGGTCGCCCTCGAATTCGTACTCCCATACCCCGGCCAGAATCTCGGTCTTGGAGAGGACCTGGCCGGCCCGGCGCATCATGAACTCCAGCACCTCGAACTGACGGGTGGTCAACTCGATTTCGGTTTCGCCGCGCCACACGCGCCGTTGGCCGGGATCGATCCGGAGATCTCCTGCTTCTACGGGGACGGTGCTCCGCCCGGTGGTGCGACGGAGCAAGGCCCTGATCCTGGCCACGAGTACGGGAAAGCTGAACGGTTTGGTCAGGTAGTCGTCGGCCCCGGTATCGAGCGCTTCGGCTTCGTCCAGGTCGCCATCCTTGGCGGTCAGCATGAGGATCGGCGTCCAGTCGCCTTCCTCCCTCAGTTCCCGGCAAATCTGATAGCCGTTGCGACCCGGGAGCATGATATCGAGAATGATGAGATCGAAACTGCCCTCCTGGGCGAGCCACAGTCCGTCGGTGCCGTTGAAGGCCACCTCGACAGCGAACCCTTCCGGCTCCAAGCCGCGTTTGACGGCCGTAGCGATTTTCCGGTCATCCTCGACCAGTAAGAGCTTCATACGGGTCATTGTTGCAGACTGTTTCTGACTGCTGGCTGAACGATCACTGACAGCCGGCGATAGGGGCGAGTTTTCTCTGCAGGACCAGCCGAATGCCGCGTACACTCGGGACCGGAGGCGTGCCAATGGCCTATTACTTCATCGCAACCTATGACGTAACTGACGAGGATATCTACGCCGCCTACGTTCGGGAAGTCGGGGCGACGGTGACCAAACACGGGGGTTTGGTCCTCGTCTCCTCTCGCCACCCCGAACTTGTAGAAGGCTCAGTCGACCCGACCCAGGTGGTCATTCAGTTCCCGTCCGAAGCCAGCGCCAGGGCCTGGTACGCCGACCCTGACTACCAACCACTTCTCGCTCTGCGGTTTGCTGCGACCAGGAACGGATCGGCGGTGTTCGCCTCCGGACTTCAATAGGGAGCCGGGAGACCCTGGCCGGTCTCAAGCAAGCTCTTAAGTCCTGACACGATGTACGGGAACCCGTTGACGAAGTCGTCGAGAGCCTTGCCGCCAGGAACGACGTCGTAGAGTTCGATGACGAGCTCGGCCATACCGTTGACGTCGTTGACCGTCCACACTTCCCGAACGGGTCCTTCAGCCGTGATCTCAGGATCCCACAACGCCAGGAACGTGAACTCGATCCGCTTCGGAGGGTCGATGGAGATGATCTCTCCTTCGCTGACCAATGCACCGTTCCCGTCGTAGTAATTCATTGAACTCCCGACCTGCCAATCGGACTTGACCCGGGTCCCATAGAAGTATCGAACTGTCTGGTCCCCATTGGTTATGGCATCCCACACGGCATCCACGGACGCTCGGATGTAGGACTTGTAGACGTGCGCTGGCTGTTCCACTTGTGCTCCTCCTGCTTCGGCCGCGGCTTTGATACCGGCGATGGCAGCAATCCGCGGCGCGGCGTACTTGCTGATCCATCGATCGAGGATCAGCTTGATCGGGACGGGATTCAGGTAGTGGAACTTCGACCGACCGACCTTGACGGTTGCGATGAGGTGCGCTTCTTCAAGAATGCGCAGGTGATTCATCACGCCGTACCTGGTCATGTCGGGCAAGTGTTCGGTCAACTCGCCCAGGCTTTGGCCGTCGCGCTCGAACAGCTTGTCGAGCAGCAGCCGTCGGCTGGGATCGTTGATGGCCTTGAAAACCTCGTCCATAGACCTCATTATGTGAGTATATACTCACATGTCAAGAAGTTTCTATCCGCTCACGATGTTGCCGAACCGATGAAGCGTCCGGCTGATCGCCTGCTCCCTGACAAAATGCCGAAGCTCGAGGTGGCTGTTGGCCGTTACGGGATCGTCAGCGAGGTGAATGCCAGATTGGGCTGCCGACCGGCGGGCGGCGTCTCGGACCGTACCGACCACCCTGATGCGCTCGATCCCGGACCCTGCCGCCCACCTGCCGAGGTCCTCAGTCGGTTCGGGAACGGGGATCAGACGACATCCGGCCGTCGCGGCGGCCGCCTCAACCCGATCGACTGCGGCTCGGTTGGCGTCAGGCCCCACGTAGATGCCGACGGCCGCTAGTGGTCGGTAACGGAAGATGTTGGCTTCGCAGTACAGATCGGTTGGGTCGTGTTCGACGCTGAACTCGGTTTCCCAGGATCGTTTGTCACTCGTCAGGATGGCTTCGAGATCGTCGAGGGACCCTTCGGTCGTCGGATGCCAGGTACCGAACTGGGCGACGTAGTTCGGGCCGCCGGCCTTGGCTCCCGGTCCCACGCTGGACTTCTTCCATCCGCCAAAAGGCTGGCGTTGGACTATGGCGCCGGTGATCTGGCGGTTCACGTATGCATTGCCCACCTCAACGCGGTCGATCCATTGCTCGATCTCGTGCGGGTCGAGGGTGTGAATGCCCCCCGTCAACCCGAACTCGTTGCCGTTCTGCAAAGTGATCGCCTCATCGAGGTCTCGGGCGGCCATGATGCCGAGCACCGGCCCGAAGCACTCGGTTTGGTGGTACCAGCTGCCTGGTTTTACCCCGATCCGGACTCCTGGGGACCAGAGGTGATCGTCGATTCGCCTGGGCTCGACCAGCCATTCTTCGTCGGCGTCGAGGATCTCGAGGCCGCGTTGCAGCTTGGGTGGGGGAGGGCCGATGAGGGGCCCGACGGTTGTCGAAATGTCGGTTGCCAATCCAACGTCGAGGCTTTCGACGGCATCGACCAACTGGCGTCGGAATCGTGGTGAGTCATAGATATCCCCCACGCAGATCGCCAGCGACGCCGCCGAACACTTTTGCCCACTGTGTCCGAAAGCCGAGGCGACCAGATGCGTAACCGCCAGGTCGATGTCCGCGTGGGGGGTAATGATCAGCGAGTTCTTCCCGCTGGTCTCTGCGAACAACCGCAGGCGCGGATTCCAATCCTTGAACATCGCCGCAGTTTCCGATGACCCGGTCAGGATTACGCCATCCACACCGGTGATGAGTTGTTGGCCCACTTCGTTGTCTGGCGTACGAACGAACTGGAGTACATCTTGGCTGATCCCAGCTTCCCACAGGCACTCGGCGATGATCTCGGCGCATCGAGGAGTTTCGGGGGCTGGCTTGAGGATCACACAATTGCCTGCGGCAAGGCTGGCCAGCACACCGCCGGCAGGAATAGCGACGGGGAAGTTCCAAGGCGGGACGACGGCCACGGTCCCGAGTGGCTCAAATCGAGCTCCTTCGTGAAGCAGGTCCCCGGCGCGATCGCCGTAGTACCAGGCGAAATCGATTCCCTCGGACACTTCGGGATCGGCTTGGGCGAACGTCTTGTTGGCTTCGTGGATCATTGCTGCGATGAGGTCGCCTCGCCGACGAGCCATCACGTTGGCGGCGGCGTGCAACAAGTCCCGACGTTCGGTCGCTGGTGTCGCTTGCCAGACAGGTTGGGCCCGTCTCGCCCGATCGAGGGCGGCGTCGACAGCGGCGGTGTCGGTGGTCATGGCGGCTAGTGGGTCCGTGCTGACTTGTTTGTTCAATAGACCCACAGCCCAGGCCCGGTTGTCGGCGAGTGCCGAATCGGTGTCTGGTTCGTTGCAGAACGTTCCATGCTTTGCTGCGGCCGCCTCGCTGGCCGGCCGCACCTGTACCCGCTGGGGTTCGCTGCCGATGGTCCAGCGACTTCTCAGCGACTCGGCGAATTCCCTCTGGCGGCGTTCAAACTCGGGGGTCCCCGGCGTGAGGCTGAAGATGGACCTCATGAAGTTCTGGGGTGCAGCGTTC
>JAOUMT010000201.1 GCA_029881355.1 Acidimicrobiia bacterium
AAGAAGTTCAGCTGGTAGGCCTGGATGACGCCCTGCACGAAGTAGAGCATGGTGAACATGCGCAAGAACTGTTGGCGGGTCATTGCTTCGGGCACGTTCCCAGACCCTAGTGCCTGTTGCCATTCGGCGTTATAGATGGGCTGGCTTCGTTGGCGACGGGCGAGACCTAGGAGAGTTGACGCCCAGACACCGACAGCACCATTGGTTCGGAGATCGATGCGGTCGGCCCGCCGGCGATGATCACCGTGGCTCGAATGGTCATCTGATAGCCGGCTGGCTCAGAGATAAAGGTGATGTCGAGTCGGTGAGTTCCGGTCCAGTTATCGGGGAATTGGAAGGTGACGAGCTTCTCGGCGACGTCATCGGCAACAACGACGGGTCGAACTACTACACCCAATTCGGTTCCATTCAGTGTTGCTCTCGTCCGCACCTGGGAGCTTTTGAATGCGTTCCGATCACCGGTAGCGATCTGGGACCAGGGACCAGTCACGAAGCCCTCGTCGAAATAGAATGACTGACCCTCGGCGATCGTGATTGTGGTCAAACACGTTTGTCCGCCGGCGAATGTACATCCGCTATCTGCGGCAGCCTCCGAGATGGCCAGATCGATACCATTCGTCGTTTCCCCGCGGGGCGGAACCGTCGGACGGGGATACTTGAGCGCTCTCGTCAGGAAGGCGGCCATCTGTTCGCGGGTGACTGATTGGTTTGGGCAGAACGTGTTGCCGGTCCCGCACCCGGTCGTAATGCCCGCCGTAGCCAGCTTCTCGATGTCGTCCTCAAAAATGAGGCCGTTGTCGTCGGAGAAGTCGATCGACGGATCCTGGGCGGTGAGGCCCAGGGCGCGAACGAGGAATGCGGCCATCTCTTTTCGGCTGACCTCCCGATTCGGACAGAAGATGGTGCCGGCTGAATTACAGCCAGTCGTTATCCCGGCCGTAGCGAGCTTCTCGATGTCATCTTCGAAAATGGACTCATTGTCGTCGTTGAAGTTTATGGAGGGATCCTGTTCTGTCAGGCCGAGAGCTCTGACCAGAAAGGCTGCCATCTGGCCGCGAGTGACGAACCGTTTCGGGCAGAACGAGGTTCGTTCGTTATTGCAGCCCTTCGTGACCCCGACCGCGGCGATTGCCTCGATATCGGGTTCAAAAATGTTGCCGTCGTCGTCGACAAACGACCCGCCAGGGGGAAGGGAAGCGGCGCCGGCCGGAGCGGCAAGGAGTCCGAGAATGAGTATCGCGAGGAGCACTCGACGCATGGCTGTCCCTGGGATTGGTTACGAAAAATCTACACGACCCTGGCGGTAACGCCGCGTGGGGGCGGGTTCATGAAGGCGGGATCTGGCTGGTTAGGCCGATCCACCGCCAGATGCGCGCGTGCGTCGTAGGATCGGGTCGGCGATAGCCAATACGTTGTCGGCTAGCGTCAAAACCTTTCCGGCAGTACCCGGAGTTTCGGCATCGATCAGGTTGCCCATCACTTTGAGCGTGATGTTGGCGATCGATTGGGTCCCCACCGCCAGCCTCAGGCCACTATTGAGAATCCACGGGTGGCCGATGAGAAACGAGAACCGGCGGCCGGTTCGAAGGAAACTGTCGAAACGTTCTCCTATGAGCAGGTCGTACCGCTCGGCAGCTGTCGCTGGATCCTCCACAAAGAGATCAGCAGCCAACATGCCTGACTCGAGTCCATAGTCGATACCCTCGCCGTTCATCGGGTTGATCAATCCGGCCGCGTCGCCGATCGCTACCCATCCTGGCCCGTACCGGCGTTGGGTGCTCATGGGGAGTCGCCACGCACGAGGCTTCTCGAGATAGGGGCCGAGGTCCCATTCCTCTCTGACCTGTTCGTAGTAGAGGTCAATGAGGTTGTTGAGGTTCAGTTGTTTGAACCCTTTCATCGTGTTTAGTGCTCCGACGCCGATGTTGACGGTGCCGTCGCCGGCCGGGAACATCCATCCATACCCGGGCACGGAGTTGCCATTGCCGTCGCGCATGGTCAAGCAGGCCTCAAGATGGCGATCGTCGTGCCGGGGCGACTCGACATAGCTGCGAATTGCCAAGCCGTACGGTTCGCCCACGATCTTGTTGGCACCCAGCATCCGGGCGACTTGTCCGGGGGCCCCGGCTGCGACAACCACCAGGCTCGCCTCCCAACGCTCTCCGGCCGCATCGACTCCAATTACCTGATCTCCGTCGAGGGCAGGCAACGCTTCTGTCTCCCATACGAGTTCGGCTCCCGCAGCCCCGGCGGCATCGATCAGAGCCGCGTCAAGGCGGCGTCTCGGCCAGACTGCACCATGGGAGGGGAACCGGGAAGTCTCTGGCCAGTCGAGTTCGCGTCTCGTTGAGTTGGCGATCATGCGCAACCCATCGATGTGATGGGCATCGGTCATGTCGATCTTGAGTTCGTTGAGGGCACCGACGGCCCGGGGCGTGAGGCCATCGCCACAGACTTTGTCGCGTCCATAGCTCGCCTTGTCGATAACCACGACCGAGGCGCCGTGGCGGGCGGCCTGGATGGCTGCCGCTGCTCCGGCAGGCCCGGCTCCGATCACGGCTATGTCGACGGTCTTCATGGTGGCGATGTTATCGGTCAATTCACCGAACCCAACATTGGGTTTGACGGATCTATGCGCTGGAGATACAGTACATAATGAAATGACAGTACGAACTCGACGCGAACGTATTATCTCTACCCCCGCCGAGCTCAAGGCCATCGCCGACCCGACCAGGACCGCGATCCTTCAGGTGCTCGACGACCGCATCGCCAGTGCGAAAGAGTTGAGCGATTGGCTGTCGATGACGCATGGTCGGATCGGCCATCACCTCAAAGTATTGGAAGCGAACGGTCTGGTCGAGGTGGTGCGAACCCAGAAGGTGAGGGCACTGACCGAGAAGTTCTACGGACCCACATTCACCCACCTCCGTATCGATCTGTCCGGTGGAGCCGACCTGAATCCGCTGACCTTCATGTTTGGTCAAGCCGCTCGGGAAGCTGCCCCCATCGACGAACAGCCATTCGATACGTTCGGGCGCCTCTACGCCACCCGGATGACCGAAAGTCGGGCTCGAGAGTTTCAAGGCCGCCTCATTCAATTGGCTGACGAGTTCTCCGAGTCCGGGGAACCGGGCGAGCCGTTGTTCGGGTTTGCCGGCGCCGTATATCGAGCAGCGAGTTACGGAGACACCCGATGATCGATCGCCGCGGCAAACCCGCAGGTCAGACGATCGTCTTTCTGCATGGTGCCACTGCGAGCCGGACCATGTGGGCTCCGCAAATGGCCGTTCTCGCTTCCGACTTCGATGTGGTGGCGTTCGATCTGCCGGGTCACGGAGCGCGCATGGATGAGCCCTTCTCGCTGGAGGGAGCGAGTCAGGTAGTGCTTGAGACCCTCGATGAAGCAGGTATTCCGAGCGCCGTCTTGGTCGGACTATCGCTTGGGGGATACGTGGCGCTGGCGGTGGCTGCGTCCCACCCGGATCGGGTCGACGGGATCGTGTTGTCGGGGGCGACGGCGTCGTACCGGGGATGGGGCGGCTTTTCGACGAAGGTGTATGGGGTCCTCTTTCCGTTGCTGGGGAACCGACTGCGCGAGAAGAGTGATGCTTCGCTGCGCAAGATTGCACCTGCGGAGTTCGTCGATGAGATCCTCAGCCAGCCCAGTTCGTTTGCCGGCGGCGGTCAAGCTCTCAGGGACATTCCAGGTCGTGACTACCGACGGATGGCGTCGGACTACCCAGGTCCGATGCTCCTGCTCAATGGTGAGCGGGACACCGTGAACCGCAAGGAGGAGGCCGACTTCCTCAAGCATCGCCCCGGGACGAGGGTTGAGATGGTCGCCGATGGGGGCCACGCCTGCAGCCTGTCGCAGTGGAAGGCCTTCTCCGAAGCGATCAGGCGCTTCGCTGCGATCGACATCCGGACCAACTAGCGGGTGGCCCGGTCTTTGGACCGGGCCACCTAGGTTGGCTTGTCTTGCTTCGAGTCGCTCGCGCCTACAACGTGAAGGCGTGAAGCATTGAACTCTCGGCCAGACCGTGCCACTCGTGCACCGCGTCGCGGAACTCGCGCCACGGGCCGAGTATGTCGCTGAACCGACCGTCGGCTGCCGCTGTCTCGTCCAGGACCTTCTCGAAGTCGGTCTTGAACGCAACCAGAACATCGTCCGGGAATTGCCGGATCTCGGCGACTTCTTTGACCTGGTTGAGGGCGTCCGAGTTGAGGACGTCGTACTTGGCCATGGTGCCGATGTTGGCTGCTTTCGCGGCGTTCTCGACCGCGGCCTGGTACTCCTCCGGCAGTTCGTTCCACAGCGTGAGCGGCATGACCACCTCAAGGCTCGAACCTGGCTCCCACCATCCGGGGTGGTAGTTGAAGACCTTGGTGCCCAACTCGCCCAACCCGAGGATCAGGTCATCGTAAGGGCCGACCCACTCGGCGGCGTCGATGGCTCCGGTTTGAATGGAGGACACGATCTCTCCACCAGCCACGGTTACCTGCTCAGCGCCCAGGTTGTTGAAGGTACGTCCGGCCAAACCGGGGATTCGCATTTTGAGACCCTGGAGGTCAGCTACCGAGTTGATCTCCTTCGTGAACCACCCACCCATTTGCACACCTGTGTTGCCGGCAGGGAACTGGATGAGACCGAACTCGTCAGCGTAGAACTCCCGTAACATGTCGAGCCCGCCAGCCTCATAGAGCCAGGCGTTCTGTTGACGCGACGTGAGGCCGAACGGCACGGCGGTGCCGAACTGCGTTGCCGGACTGAGGCCGACGTAGTAGTACGACGCGGTGTGCCCTGCTTCGGCTCCACCATCGCGCACTGTCGGCAGCACTTCCAGTCCACCTACGATTTCGCCTGCGACACGAGGCGTCACCTTGAACTTCCCGCCAGTCATTTTGAGCATCTCGTCGGCGAAGATCTGGGCTCCGGCCCCAATCGTCCCGATCAGAGACCCGGGCCAACTCGTTGGCATTTGCCAGTCGATTTCCGGCAGGTCCGATTGCGAGAGAATCACTTCCGTGATGTCGGTAATGTCGTCCTGGAGTGTGGTCCCGGTGCCGGCAGTCGTGTTGCTGGCTTCATCGTCGCTGGGTGTACAAGCGGCGAGCA
>JAOUMT010000039.1 GCA_029881355.1 Acidimicrobiia bacterium
GCGCGGGCTTTTGGCCGAAGTCGGCCTGGCCGGACGCCAGAACTCGCTCATCGGATCCTATAGCCGCGGCATGCGTCAACGGCTCGGCATCGCCCGAACTCTCCTGGGCGACCCTCAGGTCGTGTTCCTGGACGAACCGACCTTGGGCCTCGACCCGCGTGGTCAGCAGGAGTTGTTGCAAATCATCCAACGTATCGCCGCGGAACGAGGAGCCGGAGTGGTGTTTTGCAGCCACCAACTGTCCGAGGTCGAAAGCGTGTGCGACGACGTGATCATCCTCAACGAAGGTCGGGTGGTGGCCGATGGGCCGGTCGACCAGGTGACCGCCCGAACGGGAGCCCCCAGATTCTTGGTGCTGGTTGATCCACCCTCCGTCGACAAAGCCGTACAAGCGCTCCAAAGCGACCGCATCACCGTGTCAACGAATCGTCAGATGAACGGTCAGATCGAGGTGGAGCTTGGAACCGAAGATCCCGAGCAGGCATCGGCAATCCGTCGCGAAATCTTGCAATCCCTGGTCGACGCACGCATCGATGTTCTCGGGTTCACCAACCGGGTCAGTCGCCTAGAGGAAGTGTTCCTCAGTCTCACCCAAGGGGTCGCGTCGTGATGCACCCTCCGAAGAGTACCGAGGGACGTTCCAAAGCCGGGTGGAGGATCGTGCTCCGCAGCGAATTGAGCGATCTGTGGATCGGAGGGAAGGCGATCGTCTTTCTCATCCTCTTCAGCTTGTTGCTCGGCGTGATGACGTTCCTTTTTGCTACCAACAAGGAACTCAGTCTGACGCCACCGGCCGAAGCTCTCTTCTTGATGGTCAAGACCACGCTGGCAGTCGGTCTCCTGTTCGGACTCGTACTAGGCGCAGACACGATCAGTGGCGAGCGGGAGCGAGCCACGATCGAGAGTCTGCTACTCACCCCGGTGCGACGGCGCGACGTCGTGATCGGAAAGTACCTGGCCGCCCTATCGCCCTGGCCGGCCGCCATGGCCGTGGCCGCCGGATACCTGCTACTCATCGCCCCGGATGGTGCGACCTTCGTCTCCGCGTTCGGGTGGACAGGGTTCATCGGGACGGTCATCGTGGCAGCCCTTACCGGGTTCGGAGTTCTCGTAAGCGTGATGAGCGCCACGAACAAAGCTTCGCTTTCGACGAGCCTGCTCGTATACATCCTCTTCCTGGTTCCCACCCAATTACCCGGGAGTGCTCAAGCGGGAGCGGTGGGCGAGTTGATCAGGCGGATCAATCCGCTGGATGCGGTCAATCAGTTCCTGGACAAGCTTCTCGTAAGTAACGCGACATTCGACGAACTAGCCTCCTGGTTGCTGTCGCCGCTGGTGATGTTCGTGCTTGTGCTTCTGGGCCTCATACTGGTCGCCCCGCAAGCGCTGCGACTCGAGCCGCCCTCGATAGGCGACGTCTTCGCACGCAGTGGGGGAGCGCTTGTGGTCGGTTTGGTGGTTTGTACGATGACGCTTTCGTCGCCAACCGCCGCCAAGGCTTTCCAGGAGTCAACCGGACAGTTGACCATCGACGTCGACGTGGCATCCCGGGTCGTCAAGACAGGAGACACGATCAACTTTCAGACCCTGGTTACCGTACCCGACGGTGAAAGCGGTCCATGGATCGTCGCCATGAATATTGTGAACCTGGGCGATGGGGACCCCGTTGACCCGGAGGACTGGTCTCCGTTGCGGGCTCAGACCATTGAACGAGTTGACGCGAACCGACTGGCTGTCCTCGAATGGGAGGTCAACGCCATCATCAAGGGAGATTACCTGGTCTATATCGTGGCATTGGCGTCGCCGGCATCGGCCGGGGAGACCTCTCAACCGGTATCTAGCCAGGGGATCCATCTCACCGTTGAGCAGTTCCTACGAATCAATCCTGGAGGAGTCCTACCGTTCGCCATAGGCATGCCCCTGGCGCTGAGTGGACTCCTCTACGGAGTAACCCGAGCGCGTCGAAGGATGATCGACGGTGAGGTGGAGGTTTAGGAACGCTTTGCTAACGACCGATGTCTGAAGTCGACGTTGTTGCCTATCGGCGTCCGTAGCGTGCCTCGGTCGACGACGACACAAGGTCCAGAACGCCCTGGGTAGGTCCGGAAACAAACCCGACCCCTACTGCGTCACGCCAGGTGCAGGAGCGCCGATCCAGAGAGGTCCGACCCGGCTGAGTCGTCGTAGTGCCGACCAAGGAACGCGATCCAGGGTTCTTGCGGGCGGAAAAGAGTCGAGCCACGATGGCCTCCGATTTCAAGCAGAGAATTTGTCAAGACAAATACTATCAGTTGTCTGGACAAATTTCAAGCTCTGTCTAGATCACTGAGGCCCCCGCCAGGATCGACGCGGCCGCGATCGCCAGGCCAACTCCCACCATCTGGCGCGCGGACAGGCGTTCGTGGTGTACCAGCCGCGCCATAACCAAGGTAGAAACGGGGAAGAGTGCGTACACGGCAGTAGTGATGGCGATCGGACCGAGCCCCACGGCCAAGTAATACAAGAGGTTGCCAAGCGCAGTGAGCACTCCGGCGGTGACGGTGATCGGACGGGCTCCAGGCAGGGGTAGGAGGCGCCGCCCGGCGAGCACGAGATAGCCACCGAGCAGGCAGAAACCAACCGTCCGACTGGCAACGACGGGAAGAAGCCCAGCGTCGTCACCGACCAGGGCCAACGCCAGGAGCTGAATACCGAACCCCACGCCCGTGACAAGACCATGAGCCACGCCGGACAATCGGGCACCACGATCGATACCGCTAGCCGGGGTTATTGAAACCAGAACGACCGCGACCAGACCGACGGACAGACCGAGGGTTCCCCACTCGCCGAGAGCTTCGCCGAGAACCAGGCCGCCCACGACAGGAACCATCGCTGCAACCAAGGCAGCAATGGGCGAAACCAGACCCATCGGGGCCGAGGAGAATCCCCGATAAAGCGTGAATACGCCGATCATGCCCCCTACGCCAGAGACCGCCCCCCACGTCAAATCCGTTGCTTCCGGGGAGCCGCCGAAGAAAGGGGTCAGGGCCAGGAGGGCGAACGCACCTACGAGAAAGCTGAGTGCCGCAACCGGGTGGGGGACGTCTCGTCTGGTGGCGGTGCCACCGGAAAAGTCGCCAGCCCCGACGACTACCGCGCCGATGCCAGCCAAAAGAAGATGCACAGATCTACCTAACGGTTCGGGATCGAAGGGGACCGAGCACCATGGTACTAGTCAGGGTGTCCCGATTACCGGGCGTCAGCGAATCGCAGGTGGGTTTCGACTCCGAGAGTCCGATCGGCCGGAAGCTGGAAGGCGTCGGCAGGATCCCTGGCATTGCGATGCAAAACGATGAAGAACCGGTCGCGTAAGCCGAGGATCCACTGACGGCGCCCCGGTTCGAGTGTCTCGCGACCGAGGAAGTACGTCGTTTGATCGTGAGAGAAGTTCAAGTGCGAATCGACGATCGATTGGAGGTCGGCAGGCACGTCGATGCGGTCGGCAAACCCATATAGAAGTTCGATCTCGTGAAAACCGAGATCCTGATGCCGTATCTTGTCGCGGCGGGCAGGCGGCACGTGAGCGTCGTCGGAGATGACCACGCTCACGATCACCATCTCCTCGTGAAGCACCTGAAAGGTGTGAACGTTGGCAAGGAGTGAAGGTGGAACGACCCCGGGGCGCCGGTGCAGATAGACAGCGGTACCTGGCACCCTGGGTGGTGGGTTGGCCTTCAGCGACTTGACGTAGCGGTGGAGCGGAAGGCGGCGGGGTAGCGCCTCGTCTCGCAGGGCCAGCCTTCCGGTTCGCCATGTCGCCATGAGCGTGAACACGCCGAGGCCGATAACCAGGGGAAACCAGCCACCCTGGGGGATCTTGAAGAGGTTGGCTCCCAAGAATGCAGAGTCGACCACAAAGAACGGGAACGTGATCGCCAGCGCCTTTGGCCATGACCAACCCCATCGGAGCCGGGCCATCACGAAGAATAGGATCGTCGTGATCAGCATCGTCATGGTGACAGCAACGCCGTATGCGGCGGCCAGGGCCGACGAGGTCCCAAACGCTATGACGAGGCCGACCGCGGCTATGGATAGCACCCAATTGATGTGCGGTACGTAGACCTGGCCTCGCTCGGTGACCGAGGTATGGAAGACCCGGAATCGGGGCGCGTAGTCGAGGTTGATGGCCTGGGTGGTAATCGAGAATGCGCCCGAGATCAGGGCCTGGGAGGCGATAACCGATGCGACCGTCGCCAAGGCCGTCATCGGCCACTGGGCCCAGGACGGGGCGAGCAAAAAGAAGGGATTCTCGATCGCCTCCGGCGTTCGAAGGAGGAGAGCGCCCTGCCCGAAATAATTCAGGATGAGCGAAGGAAACACCACCAGGAACCAGCCGAGCTGAATCGGCCGACGCCCGAAGTGACCGAGATCGGCGTAGAGCGCTTCACCGCCCGTAACGACCAGAAATACCGACCCGAGCACCAGAAAACCACGGAAACCATTATCGAGAAAAAATTGGAACCCGTAGGTCGGCAAGACGGCCCGAAAGACCCCGGGGTTTTGGGCGATCGAAACCACACCAAGGACGCCGAGCACGCTGAACCAGACAGCCATGGCTGGCCCGAATACCGCGCCGACCTTTCCGGTCCCGAAGCGTTGCACCGAGAACAAGGCAACAAGAATGACTACCGCCAGCGGAATGACCCAATGGTCGAACGCCGGTGCGGCGAGGCTAACTCCCTCGACGGCCGATAGAACCGAAATCGCCGGCGTGATCATGCCGTCGCCATATAACAACGCAGTCCCGAACAGTCCGATGACCACAAATATCAGGCGCCGTGGCCGGGTGCGGGTCGTCCGGGGAAGAATGAGCGCAGTGAGGGCGAGGATCCCTCCTTCCCCATGGTTGTCAGCCCGCAAGACGAGCAAGAGATACTTGACCGTCACGACGATGATGAGCGACCACACCATGAGCGAGAGAACCCCGAGGATATTGGTCTCTACGACAGGTATTCCCTCTCCGCCGCGTAATGACTCCCGAAACGCGTAGAGCGGACTTGTCCCGATATCGCCGTAGACCACCCCCAAGGCGGCGAGTGCCAATGCCGGGCCACTACCGCGCGGATGACCATTCTGGTTCGACAACTTGTGTGCCTCCGGGCATCAGGACAACCGAACCATGATAGTCGCCTGATCGCCGGGATCGTTCAGCCATCAATCCCCAGGACGAGGTTGACTTCTGCTTCCAGGCGAAACAATTCGTCGTACGCGTCAACGAAGCTACCGATCGGTCCGCTTCTTGGTGGGCATTCGAAAAAGGCGTCTTCTGCAATCTGGAACCACTCTTGTACCGCGTCATCAATCGCCCGGTCGGGGGTGGGCGTCAGCTCCGGCCGAATACTTCTCAGTGCGGCAAGCGTCTCATTGCACAATGCGCCATCGGGTTCCACACCGATCGCACTTGGATCGGGTAGCACGGCAAGCGCCGCCCGCCATTTGGGTTGCCAGTCCTCAACCGTCGGCCTATTCCGGTCGGTGCAGGCCGGCAACATAAGGAACAGGATGAGCGCGAGCGCCACAGATGACCGCAGCGAGCAGGCTCGATTGTTTGTCACAACTGTCAAGCTAAACGAACCCGGCGGTCAAGCCTCGCTTCTGGGTGGAATTTCCGAACCATCTCCGGCCTTGCTCCAGCCGGCTCCTACCTGAACGGACCCGCAACATTCTGGGCCGCTTGACGGACTGCCCCAGTACGGATCAGCTTGGCAGCCGTGTCGAGCTCGGGCGCCAGGGTCCGATCGGAACCGAGATGATCTATGTGCTGGCGGACCAGCTCGACTACCGACGCAGATACCCGGCCACAAGCCAGAGGCTCGCGCAACTCCAGGCCCTGACAAGCAGCAACCAACTCCACCGCCAGAATACGGCCGACATTGTCGACGACGGTCCTCAGCTTGCGGGCCGCTCCCCATCCCATCGACACGTGATCCTCCTGCATCGCCGAAGTGGGCATCGAGTCAACGCTGGCCGGGGCAGCCAAACGGCGATTGTGAGCTGCCATCGACACGGCGGTGTAGTGAGCAATCATGTAGCCGGAAGACACCCCCGGGTCTGCCGTAAGGAACGCGGGCAGCCCATGTGATCTGGCCGGATCAAGCATCCGGTCGAGGCGGCGTTCGGCGATCGAACCAACCTCGGCGGCGGCGATGGCTAGAAAATCGCACCCGAGTGCGACGGGAGCACCATGGAAGTTCCCACACGACGCGACGTTGCCGTCTGGCAAGACCATCGGATTGTCGATCGCCGACCGGAGTTCATTTTCGGCGATCCCGGAAACGTGAGTCCAGGTGTCGCGGGCGGCGCCGTGCACCTGGGGTGTACAGCGCAGGGAATAGGCGTCCTGGACCCGAACGTCGTCATGCCGGTGGGACCCAACGATCTCGGACCCGGATAGCACACGCGTCATGTTGGCGGCAGCGATTTGCTGGCCGGGTTGCGGACGGAGGGCGACGAGGTCGGCGCGAAACGCCTGGTCGGTCCCAAGGAGAGCTTCGACGGTCATCGCGGCGATGACATCGGCGGTGGCCAGAATCACTTCGAGGTCGTGCAGAGCCAGGATCAACATTCCGAGGATTCCATCCGTGCCGTTGATCAGTGCCAGGCCTTCCTTCGCCCGAAGGACCAATGGCTCAACCCCAGCCTCCTTCAAGGCATCGGCGGCCGGTCGATCGACCCCACCCACGGTCACGGTGCCTTCGCCGATCAACGCCAAAGCGATGTGCGCAAGCGGTGCGAGGTCTCCAGAGGCGCCGAGGGAACCGTATTCGTGTACGACCGGGGTGATCCCCGCTCGAAGCATCGCCAGGAAGGCATCAACGATCTCGGGGCGAGCGCCCGAGTATCCCATCGCCAGCGAACGTGCCCTGAGCAGCATCATCGCTCGCACGACTTCTTCCTCCACACGCGGCCCCATCCCGGCGGCGTGGGAGCGAATGAGCGAGAGCTGGAGTTCCTCGCGCCGCTCCGCTGGTATATAGGTCGCAGCAAGGGCACCAAACCCGGTGGACACGCCGTAGACCGCAGTTTCCGAGGCCGCATAGGCGTCGACGACGGCAGCCGAAGCGTCCATGGCGGTCCGTCCATCTGCTCCGAGCGACACGGGCACGTGGTCCCTGGCGACGCGCATGACGTCCGCCTGGGTCAGGTTGTCGCGTTCGAGGATGACCTCGTTCATAGTGGCTCCGTTCTTGGCTCGGTGGCGGCAATCACCGGCTGGATCCGCTCCACGAACCGGTCATATTCATGTACCCGGAAGTTCTCCCAGGTTGACAAGGAAGTCGGATCGGTGACCCTGTCGAGAATGAGCTTGCCGTCCAGGTGATCCATCTCGTGCTGCACGGTACCGGCACTCAGCCCCCGGTAGATCTGCTCGAATGGTCGACCGGTGCGATCCCAGCCTCGAACTTTGATAGCCATCATGCGTAGTAGGTCGCCGCGAATGGGAACACTCAGACATCCCTCGTTGTTCAGATACATCTCAGATCCGATCTGTTCGGCGATCGGGTTGACAAGTACGGTCAGCGGTAGCGGCGGCTTATACGGGTAGCGCTCGTTGGCCTCTACGCCGATGATGCAGATCCTTAGGTTGATACCTACCTGATTGGCGGCAATGCCTGCTCCGCCGGCGTGACGCATGGTCTCGATCATGTCATCAATCAGCGTTTGAGTCTCGACACGGTTGAGAGCCTCTATCGAAACCTCGAGGTTCGGGGATCTGAGCACCGGATCGCCGATTTGCGGGATGGTTCTAATCATCGGTATCGACTTCGTACGCGGACTTCCCGGCAATCCAGACTGCTTCGCACAGCGGTGCCCCCGTCCAGTACGACAGCGCAGCCGGTTCGGTAACTGCCCAAAGCGCCAGGTCTGCGCGCATACCCGGCCCAATGGTGCCGGTGTCCACCAGTCCGAGCGCCGCAGCAGCGTTTCTGGTGGTGCCGGCGAGCGATTCTTCGGGGGTGAGCCGAAATCGAGCAGTCGCCAGCCACATGGCAGCTTGAAGTGAAGCCACCGGGGAGGTCCCCGGATTCAAGTCGGTTGAGACGGCCATCGGAACGCCGAACTGGCGCATGGCCTGGATGTTCGGACGGTCGGTCTCGTCGAGAAAGACCGAAGCCCCAGGGATAAGTACCGCGACGGTCGCTGCGCTTCCCATCGCCCGTAGGCCTTCCTCGCTGGCGTGTTCCAGATGGTCGGCGGAAAGGGCGCCGAATTCAGCCGCCAGGGCAGCTCCGTGCCCGTCGGTCAGTTGGTCGGCGTGCAGGCGGACGGGGAGTCCCGCCCGCTGAGCGGCTGTGAACACCTCGCGAACCTGTTGGTTGGAGAAGGCGATTCCCTCGCAAAAGGCATCAACGGAGTCGGCCAAATCCTCCTCAACGACCAGAGGGATAAGTTCTTCACATACTTCAGCGATGTAGCGGTCCGGGTCGCCACGGTACTCCCGTGGCACAGTATGAGCGGCAAGCAGAGACGTAACAACCCGCACAGGTCCGGCGGTTCCTAGCTGGCGAGCGACGCGCAACATGCGCAGTTCGTCACCGATGTTCAGCCCGTAGCCCGATTTGATCTCGATGGTCCCGACGCCACTGCGCAGCATCCAGCCCATCCGTTCGGCCGCCCCATCGAACAGAGCAGCATCGCTGGCGGCCCTGGTTGCTTCAACAGTAGACACGATCCCGCCGCCCGCAGCGGCAAGCTCGGCATAGGATTTGCCGCCGAGCCGAGCCTCGAACTCTCCTATGCGGGTCCCACCAAAAATCATATGTGTGTGGCAATCGATGAGCGCTGGAGTGATGAGACGTCCGGCCACGTCGCGCACGATTGTGGCGGACATGTCACGTTCATACGGACCGACGTACGAGATGAGCCCGCGGGTGATACCGATTGAGGCGTCGCGGATCAGCCCGTACGGGGCACCGTCCGGCCGCATCGTGGCGACCGAGGCGTGCGTGAGTAGAAGGTCATAGGTCATCGCAGGAATCCCCGGATCGCTGTGGCTAGACCTGCCCTCGACTGCCCGTTCTGGTTGAGTCCGTCCTTGACCACGTAGCGTCCGCCCACAACGACGTCGGTGACCGATGACGGACCCGAGAACAGGAAGGCACCAAGACCGTCAGATGCCTCGAAGGTCTCTGAGTCGGTTCCGGCGGCGACACACAGGAAATCGGCTGGCGAGCCGACCCCAAGCGGCTCATGGGTCCCCCAGCCCAACGCCGCCAATCCGGTAGTGGTGGAACTGTGAAGAAGAGCGACGGGGGAGTGGATCGCCCGACGCTCCAGACGCAACCGGTCATTGAGTTCCAGTGAGCGAGCCTCTTCGAGGAGGTCCACCACTGCGTTGCTGTCGGTGCCGAGCGAGAGGGGAACTCCAAGATCGCGTAGCTCGCGGGCCGGACCGATTCCGTCACCGAGTTCACGTTCGGTGGTTGGGCAAAAGCAGACTCCGGTGCCGGCTTTGGCCAGGATCTGTAGGTCGTCGTTAGTGAGGTGGGTGCCGTGGATGGCAGTCGTGGCCCCGGTAAGCAACCCGGAGGCGCTCAAGAGCTGGGTGGGAGTCATTCCATGTTCGGCCAGGCAGGCGTCGTTCTCCGCACGCTGCTCTGACACGTGCACATGCACCGGACAGTCCAGGGTTGTCGCCGTCTCCGCTACCGCTTCGAGGGCGGCACGCGGCGTGGCCCTCACGCTGTGGGCGGCCACGCCTAGCCTGATCGTCGGCGACTTGATCACGCTCTCCAACTCAAGAACTCGCATCGACCAGTCATCGGCGGATGCGTCGGCGAACCGCTTTTGCGCGCCGACTGGCGGCGCTCCATGGACATCTGAGGCCAGGTAGCACGTATCGAGAAGGGTCATTCTGATACCGGCATCATCAGCTGCGCCCATGAGAGCCCGTTCCATGGCATGCGGCTCGCCATACGGGCGCCCATCTCGCTGGTGGTGCAAATAATGGAACTCTCCAACTGAGGTGATACCTGCTCGAAGCATTTCGCCGAACACCTCTGTGGCCAGATGGCGATAGGAGTCCGGTTCGAGAAGTTGGGAGACGGCATACATCGCGGTGCGCCACTGCCAGAAATCACCACTGGATTCGTGGGTTCTTCCCCTGATGACCCGGTGAAAGGCGTGCGAATGCACGTTGGCCAAGCCGGGGAGCAGGATCCCATTGAGTCTCACCGTTGCTGGTCCGGGATTCATGCCACAATCAACTGAAGCTATCGCCCCTCCGTCTGTGGCGACCAACACGTCTCTGGAGAAGTCCGGACCTCCCAGCCACGCGTATGGTGCGAACCACTCTTTCACGGGGTGATCATCGGAAGGTCGATGCCACGACGTTCCGCGACGTCCCTGGCAATCGCGTAACCGGCATCGGCATGGCGCATGACGCCGGTGCCGGGATCGGAAGTCAGCACCCGGTCGAGTCGCTGCGCAGCCAGGTCGGTTCCATCAGCCACGACGACCATGCCGGCGTGAATGGAACGGCCGATACCGACGCCGCCCCCGTGATGGACGCTGATCCAGGACGCCCCACTCGACGTGTTGACCAAGGCATTGAGAATCGGCCAATCGGCGATGGCATCCGATCCGTCAAGCATGGCCTCCGTCTCCCGGTAGGGAGACGCCACGGATCCCGAGTCAAGGTGG
The DNA here is from genome assembly GCA_029881355.1 of Acidimicrobiia bacterium. GTDB lineage: Bacteria > Actinomycetota > Acidimicrobiia > Spongiisociales > JAENVV01 > JAENVV01. The sequence continues at coordinate 10,684 of JAOUMT010000039.1, forward strand.
TCACGTCCGATGACAATGGGCGCTGACAGCTCGCCGGAACGGACCATGTCATTGAAGCGCAGGCCGAGGCGACGACGTTCGCCGTACCCCAGCCAGCAGATCCTGCTCGGCAATCCTTGAAAGGCCACCCGTTCCGACGCCATCGTGATCCAGCGAGCCAGGCCGGCGTCGTCGGGGAACTCCTCGAGGACCGCCCGGTCGGTCGCGGCGATGTCCGCCGGGTCACCGGACAGCGCCACCCAACGAAACGGCCCCTTCCCTTCGCAAAAGAGGGGACGGATGTAGGCGGGGGTGAACCCCGGATAGTCGAAAGCTCGCTCGAACCCTCCGAGCCGTGCCTCGGTCCGCAGGCTGTTTCCGTAGTCGAAGACCTCAGCGCCACGATCGAGGTAACCAACCATCGCCGCACAATGGCGAGCCATGGCCACTCGGGCCCGCCTGATGAGTTCCTGTGGCGCTTCGTCGCCCATCTGCATCGCTGCTTCAATGGTCAGGTCGTTCGGGACGTAGCTCATCGGATCATGCGCGGAGGTCTGGTCGGTCACGATATCGGCCGGGAAGTCCAGCTCAAGCAGGCGGGGCAAGACATCCGCCGCATTCCCTACCAGCCCGACCGATAGGGGCCGACGTTCATCGCGCGCGGTCAGGCAGCGAGAGATTGCGTCGTCGAGGTTGTCGGCGATCACATCGAGATATCGGGTTTCGAGACGACGGCCCGCTCGGTGAGCATCAACTTCGACACACAACGCCACCCCTTCATTCATGGTTACTGCGAGCGGCTGAGCTCCGCCCATCCCGCCCAAGCCGGCAGTAAGTGTGATGGTGCCGGCCAGCGTGCCCCCGAAACGTTTGTCGGCGATCGCGCCAAACGTTTCGTAGGTGCCCTGGAGGATGCCCTGGGTTCCGATGTAGATCCACGAACCGGCCGTCATCTGACCGTACATCGTCAAACCGGCATCCTCCAGCCTCCGGAACTCATCCCAGGTCGCCCACTCCGGCACCAGTAACGAGTTGGCGAGCAGAACCCGCGGCGCCCATTCGTGGGTGCGAAACACCCCGACTGGCTTCCCAGACTGAATGAGCAGGGTCTCGTCGTTCTCGAGCCTGCGCAGGGTCGCAACGATGGCATCAAATGCCTCCCACGATCGAGCGGCCTTGCCGGTTCCTCCGTAAACAACGAGGTCATCGGGACGTTCGGCGACCTCAGGATCCAGGTTGTTCATGAGCATGCGCAGGGCGGCTTCCTGTCCCCACCCTTTGCAGGAGAGTTCAGTACCTCGCGGGGCTCGGACTGGTCGGGGGCCGCTCATAGGGAAGTCCTTTCCAAATTCGGTTGATGGTCACGGTGAACCGAGCGAAACCAAACGGCCGGAAAGCGCACTTCCTCGGCATCTTGGGTATACGTCAATCGTTCAATCGTCAGCACCGGGGCTCCTGGCTTAATGTTGAGCGTTCTGGCATCCTCCGGCAGCGCCTTTCCCCTTTCCACGGCGTGCTCGATACGAACGAGCGGGATGGCGTATTTGACCGTTAGCAACCAGTGAACTGATTGGTGTGCCAGATCCTCGCCCAGGAGGCCCGGGCAAAGACTCTCAACGATCCGCCGTTCCTCGACCGCCATCGGACGACCGTCGGCGAGCCGCAGCCGTCGCAGTCGGATGAGAGGCGTACCAGGCCTCACGTTTAGCGGATCTCCCTCTGCGGCGGGCAACCGCTCTGCGGCAAGCACCTCGGTACTCGGGGTCCGCCCCGCCGCCCTCATGTCGTCGTCAAATGAACTCAACGAGAAGTACCGGGTCATCGGTGATGCGGCCGATACATAGCTGCCGCTTCCCTGGGCGCTGCGAACCAGTCCCTCGGCACTCAATTCTCCGAGCGCCGTTCTGATCGTTCCCCGGCTGACCCCGTATATCTCGCTCATCTCATGTTCGGTCGGTAGTTGATCCAACGGCGACAGGGTCCCATTGAGAATCTCAGAGCGGATTCGGTCTGCAATGACCTGATATTTCGGAGTCGCCATAGATCACCTCACCGAGGGCCGTAGGCGCACATCAACGGACAGCCTGTGGGCGGTCAGTCCTTCGGCCGTTGCCAGGGTGGAGATGGTCGGAGCGATCGCCCGCAGCCCGGACTCGGTCAGGGTTTGCACTTGGCGCCAGGTGCCAAAGTCCTCGATTCCCAGCGGATTCATTGATCGGGCCAGCCCACCGGTCGGCAGTACGTGGTTTGCGCCAGTGGCATAATCGCCCGCCGCTTCCGGAGACCAGTGCCCCACATAGATGGATCCGGCAGATGTGATCGAATCGGCATCATGGGCGGAACGCTCAGTCAGGACTGTGACGTGCTCGGCTGCATAATCATTGGCGAATGCGACCGCCTCGCTGATCGTCTCCACAAGGACGACCAGACCGTGACGGGTAAGCGCTTGCGCGAGTATTTCGCGCCGGTCGAGCTGGGGGAGGAGCCGGTTGATATGTTCACCGACCTTGCGGGCCAGGGACTCGTCAGTGGTTACGAGCAAAGCGGGGGAGTCGGGGCCGTGCTCGGCCTGGCACAGTAGATCCACGGCCACCATCTCGGGATCGGCCGAGCCATCGGCGATTACCAACACTTCGCTCGGTCCGGCCGGCATGTCAATGGCACACACCCCAAGCACGATCAGCTTGGCTGCCGTCACGTAGGCATTGCCGGGACCTACGATCTTATCGACCGGTCTGATCGACTCGGTGCCATACGCGAGTGCAGCCACAGCCTGGGCACCGCCCATGGCGTACATCTCCGTAACTCCGAGCCGATAGGCCGTCGCCAGCAAGGTGGGATCGATCCGACCGTCGGCCATTGCGGGGGAGGCGACAACAATCCTGCCCACCCCGGCCGCCAAAGCCGGAACGACGGTCATGATCAGCGACGATGGGTACGCGGCCTTGCCGCCAGGTATATACGCCCCCACCGATCCGAGCGCGGACCACTTGCGATCAATTCGTACTCCGGGAACCGGTTCGACCGTGAGGTCCGTCGGGCGTTGACGGGAGTGGAAGAACTCCACGTTTCGAATCGATTCTTCGATGGCGTCGCGAATCTCGTCGTTAGTCGCGTCCCACGCCGACTTCATTTCGGCGTGCATGACGCTCGGGTCGGTTCTTCCCCCACCAAAGGAGGCACCGGCCGCGGCCAGGGCCTCGTCGCCGCCAGTGCGGACCGCATCGCAAATGGCTTGTGCGGCTCGGTGCACTTGGGCACTGGCTACGGCCGATCTCCTGACGAGTCGACGGGCCTGCTCGGAACTGAGGTTTGTGAGTCGCGTTGTCTGAATCTCAAGTGACAATGATCGGCCGTTCTGGGGATGTGGTCTAACCCTAGGACACGTAATTTGTTTATACAACCATGAACAAATCCGTTGGCGCGGAGAATCCGAGCAACGAGTCGAACGCTAGGCCGGCGAGCCGTCGCCGGTTGCCATCTCTGGCGACGGATGACGGCGATCCGTGTCGTAGATGATGCGGGCGAGGGGTTCATCCTGGTCCGGGTCGTTCAAGTTCCCTTGCGCCCGGCGGATCACCATGAGCAGTCCCATGCCAGCGCCAAGCAAAACGGTTTCTGTGGGACGGCCCAGACCGTAGGCAGCCAACCAGATGAAACCCCAACCAAAGAAACCGGAGATGCCGCCTCCGATCTTCCAGCCGATCACCGACCAGATGCCTGGCCAGAGGATCGTGATCGGATCGAAGGCCAACATTGCCGCCGACGACGTCGCCAACCCCCTGCCCGATCGACGGCCTAGGTAGACGGACCAATCCGATCCGGCCACCGAAGCAAGCGCACCGGCGGCGATCACGCTGGTCCCGAAACCCAGCCACCGGCCGGCGAAGACCGTGACCAACCCCTTCATGCCGTCCATGAGCGCAACGAGTGCGCCGGATTTGGCTCCGAGCACCCGAGTGGTGTTACCGGCTCCGAGGTTGCCTGAGCCTGCCGAGGATATGTCGATATCGCGGGCTTTACCGTAGAGATACGCAACGGGGACGGCGCCGAGGAAGTATGCGATGATGACGTAGACACCACCAAACGCTGCATCCATGGCGCCCTCCGTACTCGTCCGTCGAACATTGTGGCCGTTCTCGTTTGAACGCTAGCTGAGTCAAACCCCGACACCGGCCGAATGGGGCGACGTTGCCTCAGCGAACCGGGTCGCACAAGTGAGTCCAACCGGTTCAAGGTTTCGAAAACACCGACACAAATTGTGGGGAGGAAAGGAGCATGAACGATGAGTGGTCATGCACCAACCCGCGTGGCTCGGCAATGCCCCGCACTTTCGACGGCCACAACCAGTTGCAGTGGACGTCGCGCGCCCGGAGCGGATTGCCATGGAGGACAATGGCAGTCGGTACCGCCCAGATCCCCTGGATCGGCTCGGCCGGATAGATGAACAGAGCCTTACCGCCGGGTTTGAGAACCCGGGCCATTTCGGAAAAGGCCGCTTCGATGTTCGGTATGTGTTCGATGGCGTGCACAGAAACGATCTTGTCGAAGCTGGCGTCGGGGTAGTCGAGAGCCTCGGCATTGCCGGTAGTTACGCCTTCGGTCACAGACTCGGCGGCGGCGTGCGGGTTGGCATCGATCCCCACGGCGTCGGCGCCGAGATCCCGCAACCTCTTGGTCAAATGGCCGCGGCCACAACCAACTTCGAGAATCCGCTCACCTGCTCGCGGATCCAAATGGCTGGCAACCGTCACCATGTGGCGCGGATCCCATCGATTCAACATCGCATAACGTTTCGAGTCGTACAACGCGCCTGTCTTGGCACCCGATAGACGTCGCTTCCCAAAGAGAGATTTCACCAATCCGCCCAACTCAGTCTCGTGGTCACCATGACACTAACGGCCAGCACGAGGCCTCCGTTCACAACCGAGTCGCAAGCCACCTGCACACGGCTTGGGCAACGGTGCGTTCCCCGCCGCGGTAGTAGTGACCTCCAGCTGCGAGCTCTTGGACTAATACAGGATGCGGGCTTGCTGCAGCGACTTCCTCGGCCGGGTAGAGATCCTTGGGCTCGACGATGTCTCGCAAGAACAACGCTTCACAAGGGAGCTTGGTAGCCAACTCCACGATGTCGGGACAGTGATCGAGGAACTGCACGTAGGTATTTGCCGAAATGACGTACCACCAACCTGGAACGAGCATCAACTCATCGCCTCGGCCTTCTGCCACGTATCGACGAGCGTTCTCCGTTATCTCGTCGTATCGTTCAGCAGCCATCAGACCGTTGTCGGCCATGTGGCGCATGAGCTGTGGCCCTCCCCGATGAGCCGACAACAGAACCAGCCCCGGAGTATCGGACGTTTCCACTGCGTGCCTGACGGCCAGCGTGCCGCCGTTGGAGTGACCGATCACATAGGGAGGAGGAAGATGTTTTTCGTCCATCCAGCTGCGGGCTCGTTGGTTGTCTGCAATCGCTTGGGCCATCGTCTGATAGGCACCACCTTCGAGATCTCGGCTGTCACGATTTGAGAGTACGTCATGCCCACGACGGTTGTACGAAAGACAGGCGAGCCCGAGCTCAGTCAGGTACGGAGGCAGAAACCGGGGAGGACCGACGTAGAAGTTCATCGTGTTGCCGTGCATGAGCTGAGCAGAGCCGACAACGTTGCCGTCATCGGGCAGGTACAGCAATCCATCGAGCGGCTCGGTGTCTGTTTCGATCTGCACGAGTTCGATCTGCACTAGACCATCCCTCTACCGGCGCATTCGGGGAAGCGAACCATTGGCGGAGGTCTCCGGGACATCGTTGACGTTTCCATCGAGGACAAAGGGTAGTCCTGTGGGGAACTCGCCTCATGGTTGGCGACCCACCCGAGTGAAGTCTGGATGGTGGTCGGCCCAGCGTTGCTGTCTGATCGGCTTGATCATCTGGTCGGGCGAATCCTCGTGGGGCATTCCTAGACGTACTCTTCGGCCAGATCTCTTGCCCGGGCAAGCCGACGTCTCGACCAGGCGCCCCGTATGATTTGCAGATGCACGATGTGCGGTTCCCCGCCTCCAAATCTACTCCGCTGAACGTCGGCGATAGGGCGCCCGATTTTAACCTCCGGCAAACGTTTGATCGGTCCGTCGCTCGAATACCAGACAAGCCGATGGTCGTGGCCTTCTACGTCTTTGACTTTGGCGATTTCTGAAGGTCGGAGCTGACCCAGTTGGGGTCGGTGGCCGTTGAAATGGACTCGTTGGGTGCTGACCTGGTCGGGATCGCTGTCACGGCTACGTTTTCTCAGATGGCGTTCGCACAACAGCTCGGCGTGGGCTTCGCGCTTCTGTCGGACTGGGACGGCGCCACTTCGGGAGCCTTCGGAGTTCGCTACGACCAATGGAAGGGTCACGTTGGCCTCGCCAAGCGTTCGATCTTCGTGATTGACGGGGGAGGGATCATTCGGTACGCATGGAGCACCGATGACGCCGAGGAGCTACCGAGCCTCGAACCCGTCGTCGAGGCGGTGCGGTCCCTGACATGAGCGAAAGGTGAAGCAGGCGCAGCTCCGCGACATTTTGACTCTGAGCCGGCCCCACTTCCTGGTTGGCGGGGCACTGGCGTACGCTCTCGGCGCATCGACGGCCGGAACAGTTGCTGTCGATCGTTACCTGCTCGGCCAAGTCATGGTCACTGCTGCCCAACTGACAGCCCACTTCTTGAATGAGTACGCGGATCGTTTTGTCGACGCCGGTATCACCAATCGGACCGTATTCTCGGGCGGCAGCGGAGTGCTCCTCACCGGTCGGGTCGATCCTCGCCTCGCCCTCAGATTCGGCCAGGTCGCCACGATCGTGGCGCTCGTGGCGAGCTTGGCGGTCGGCACTTACAGTTCGGTGGCGGCGGCGCTGGGCCTCGGGGCGCTCGGCATATCCTGGGCGTATTCAATGCCCCCGATTCGACTCTTGGGGACCGGCTGGGGTGAAGCGGCCACCACGGCCGTGGTGATCGGCGCGGTCCCCCTGATTGGGTCCGCGAGTCAGGGCAGTCCCCCTTCTTCGACGCTGTGGATCTCGATCGCTGTCCTGTTTCCGGTGCACTTCGCGACCATGCTCGTATTCGAAATACCGGATATCGAGTCCGATGGGGCCGCCGGCAAATGGGTCCTGTCGGTGCGGATAGGTCGGCGGGCTACCGAAGTTCTCATCAGTTGCGCCTTTCTGACAGGAGTCGCCGTCCTGGCTGCCGGAGCTCTCCTCGGAAGCCTGAGCCGGGTGGCGCTGCTCGCGGCGATCGCCATCGGTCCAGGGTGGTTGACATTGCGGGCAGTGAGCTCAGACCGCTACGGCCCGGCGACCGTCAGTGCGGTAGGGACCTTGGTGATTGCCATCGTCGGTCTCGGCCTCGGAGCGTTGTTGGCCGGTTGATTTCAGACGAGAAGCAGGACCGCGGCTCCCAATGAAATGATGACACCGAGGGCAGCCAAAACGAGCGGACCACGTCTGGCCGAGGCAAACTTGTGCTCATCGAGCAATTCCGTGACACGTTCGAATCGGGTGATGCCGTAGATGAGCATGCCAGCCCCGAACGCGATCATGAGGAGACCGAGAAGCTCGGCAACGATTCCGTCGGACTCGACAAGCTTGCCGACGAGGACTCCGAGTCCGACTACCGCCAACGCAGTTCGGACCCAGGCCAGGAAGGTTCGTTCGTTGGCGAGATGGTCGCGGGCCGTGCTTTCTATGTTCTCTACCACCGGACGCTTTACGCCTGCCATCCATTCCTCCAGAATCTCTCGGCGCAGTCTATGCGCGGCGACGACCGCCCCGACCTACTCCGACGGCGCTCCCAAACGGGCGGAGCGCCCGTGGGACGCTCCGCCCGTTTGTGGGTTCGAGATCAGACGCCAAACGCCTCGTCGAAGTAGCCGCGCAGTTCCGGCGTGGCCGGTCCGCTGTACCCGCAGAAGTTGACGTTGCCGTCAGTAGCCGTGATCAGGTAGCTGCTCCCAACTTCGAGCGGAAAGGCGCCAATCAGTGAGACCATGTCTTCCGATCCGCCGGTGAGGACCACTGCGTCGGCGTCGTCACCTTTGTACCAATGCTCGACGACCAGCGTTCCTTGGGCGCCATCGACGGACGTCACGGTGCCTTCAAACGCTATCTGAGCCTCGCGGAGAATGGCGACGTCAAACATGA
>JAOUMT010000040.1 GCA_029881355.1 Acidimicrobiia bacterium
ACCGCTGTCCTTCGTGCATATGGGGGCGCCGATCTGGCTGCGGGGCCGTTCGCGCCCTGGCCCGACGTGGGACGAAGTCGTGCTCATCCATGCCATCGCCCGTATCGCTTTTGATGGGCTCATCGAGAACATTCAGGCGTCGTGGGTGAAGCTCGGGATCGAGGGAGCGCAGCGGCTGCTGGCGGCCGGATGCAACGATGTGGGCGGCACTCTCATGGGTGAGATCATTACTCGATCGGCTGGGGCGGCTCATGGGACCGAAATCACGCCAGAAGAGCTCCGGCAGGCCATCACCGAGGTCGGTCGGGTCCCTGCCCTCCGCAACACCGTCTACGACGTCCTACAAACCACGTTCTAACCTTCCCCCTCGGAAACGTTCCGGCCGACTAACTTGGTCGGATGGGCAGTTTCAGCGCATCAATCTCAGACGATACGGCCGAATGGATCAGTCGGCAGCGCCTGTTCTTTGTCGCGACCGCCCCGCTCGGTGGTTCGGGCCACGTAAACGTGTCGCCGAAGGGCCTCGACACGTTCAGCATCATCGGCCCGAATCAGGTCGCCTATCTCGACCTGACCGGATCTGGCGCAGAAACAATCGCTCACCTTCGAGAAAATGGGCGGACGACGTTGATGTTCTGCGCGTTTGAAGGTAATCCCGACATTGTTCGTCTGTACGGTCGCGGCCGAGTGATCTTTCCCGACGATGACGCATTCGCCGGACTGGTCGTTCGGTTCGAGTTTCAGCCGGGTATCCGCTCGGTCATCCTGGTAGACGTTGAGAAGGTCGGGACGTCGTGCGGGTACGGTGTGCCGCTGATGGACTTCGTCGAAGATCGAGATCGGCTCGCCCGCTGGGCGCTTGCCAAAGGTGAAGACGCCATGCCGTCGTACTGGGCGTCCAAGAACTCGGTGAGCCTTGACGGACTTCCTGCTGTCGGTGACTGATGATCTCGCTTGAGACAACCCTCCGGCGGATCATCGTCGGATACCGGGCCATCGCCATGCTTTGGATGCTGTCCTTGGCGCTTGTCTCGCTCGCCTCAGACGAAGCCGAGCGTCCTGTGGTGACGGTTACTGCCGTTGGTCTGGTGGCCGTATGGACATCGCTCACCTTATGGATCTCGTTTCGTCGCCCCAACGTCTTTCGAAGCTGGGCGTTTCTGGCGCTCGATATCGTCGTCAGTTCGCTCATTCTCGTTTCGCCCAATCTGGCCGGCTCACCGAATTTCGTCGGCGGATACCCCTTGTCTTCGGTGTTGATTGGTGTGCTCGGCAAAGGGCTGTTGGGGGCGTCGGCTCCGGTTGTGGTACTCGTGAGCCTGGTGTTGATTCAGATCGGGATTGGAGATCGTGTCGGTGACCCGACTGTGCTGAGCTCGAACGTTCTCATCTATCCGTTCATGGCTGCACCAGTCACGTGGGCGGTTGGAGCTTTGCGGCGTTCCGATCGCCTGCGGGCAGCGGCTGAAGCGAACCTCGAAGCTGAGCGGGGGGAACGAATCCGTGCCGAAGAACGAAGCGAGATGGCCGCCCACCTTCATGACTCAGTGCTGCAGACCCTGGCGTTGATCCAGCGAAGTAGCACGGACGCCGACGAGGTTGTGGCGCTTGCCCGTCGACAGGAGCGTGACCTCCGTTCATGGTTGTACGGCTCACGAACGGAGGTCGAGTCATTCGAATCAGCGATGGTTTCAACCGGATCCGAGATCGAAGAGTCCTACAAGGTTCCCATCGAGTTGGTGGTTGTCAGCGATGCTCCTCTGAGCGACGGCCTGCGCGCCATGATCGCCGCCGCTCGCGAAGCCATGATCAATGCCGCCAAACACTCGGGCGCTCCCGAGATATCCGTGTACGCCGAGGTGACTGGTGATCGGGCCATGGTGTTCGTGCGTGATCGAGGAACCGGATTCGACCCCGACACCATCCCGGCAGACCGAAGAGGCCTCTCAGAATCGATTCAGGGGCGTATGGTTCGCCACGGTGGGTCTGCGGTGATTGACGCGAAACCCGGCATCGGCACCGAAGTCCGGCTTACGATGCAGCTATGAGCGAACCAATCCGCGTGTTTATCGTTGATGACCATGACCTGTTTCGATCAGGAGTCCGGAACGAACTCGGTGCGGGGATCGAGGTCATTGGTGAGGCGAGCGAGGTAGACGCCGCCATCGAGCTCATCGCCGAGCGCCTACCTGAAGTCGTCCTACTCGACGTCCATATGCCAGGAGGTGGAGGCAAGGCTGTCATCGAGGGAATCAAGGAGCTACACCCCGATGTGGCATTCCTGGCGTTGTCCGCCTCTGACGCGGCTGAAGACGTGGTAGCGATCATTCGGGCCGGAGCGAGAGGGTATGTAACCAAGACAATTGCTCCTCACGAGTTGGTGGCCGCCATCGAGCGGGTCCATGGTGGCGACGCAGTGTTTTCTCCGCGTCTCGCCGGATTTGTTCTTGACGCTTTTTCGCATATCGCCGTCGCCGACATCGACCCCGAGCTCGATCTGCTGACCGACCGCGAACGCGACGTCCTACGGCACATCGCCAGGGGCTACACCTACAAAGAAACGGGTGAGCAGCTATTCATCTCGGTTAAGACTGTCGAGTCGCACATGTCGTCGGTTTTGCGCAAACTGCAGCTGTCGAATCGCCACGAGTTGACCAAGTGGGCGACGGACCGCAAACTCATCTAGTCGGCAAGCGCAACCGCGGTCGGCTTGAGCGTCACGGCCGTGCCGGACACGGTAACCAGCATTTGATGTTCGATGGGTTGTACGGCGTGCGTGACCGCCACGATCGCATGCGCACCCCTGAGGACGCCATCTTCGGTCAGGGCATCGATCGCCGCTCTGCGGCCACTTGCCACAGCATGAACATCATGCGAACCCACAAGAGAATCGGCGACGGCCAATCCGAGGAACTCGTCGATCTCGTAGCCAGCCACGGTGGGGAGGTTGGTGATGATCATGCGCCACGTTTCCACCCCATCGTCGTCCTGGACCCAGCCCTCATAGGCGTCGTCGCTGCGAGTTCCCCAATCTTCGGGAATGGGTTTCTTCGCAATCACACCAGTTGCGATGGTGCCCAGAATTGGTGGATGCACTGACGCGGCTTCGCCCACCCCGAGCTCGGCCGCATCGACTTTTAGGTCGTCCATGGCTGCGGCGAAAGGATCGGAGTCCAGCGTTGGCGTATCAACCAGTGGCATCGGCGGTTGCGGTTCGATTGCAATGTCTTCGGTTGCGACCCCGGATGATTCGGCCGCCTGGCCCTGCGGGGATTCCGAGTCTTGGCGGGCTGATTCGCCGGTTTCAGCATGCTCCGCCTCGTCCTTCGTGAATTCTTCTGAGAATTCTTCTCCGGCTTCTGCGAAATCTTCTTCGACTTCCCCCGCTTCGGCATCCATTGGTGCCTCGTGTGATCCATCGGCCGCGATGGCTTCGGGGGCGTCCTGTGTGAGGTGGGGCGTCGGGTCGGCGACCTCGGGGTCGGCCGCAGGTTCATCGTCCATCATGAAATCTGGCAGGTCATCGACCGTCGGTGCGTCGGCATGATCGAGGATCGTTGATGGTTTGGTTTCGATGGATGCGGCTGCAGCAGCAACCGCGGCTATGGCATCGTCACCTGACCCGAACACTGCTCCGAACGGGTCATCGGCCGTCTCGTTGGAGCCGCCGAAGACGACACCAAATTGCTCAACCGAGTCGCCGGGAGTCCCGGGCCTCGAACCGTCGGCGTCCGAAGCGTCGTCGCCGAGATGCTCAAGCTCCTGGTAGATCGCCGGCGGCGCACCCGCCGAAGAGAAGTCGGAGTCGCCGAAGGTGGCAGCGAATACTTCATCCTCTTCGGTTTCTGCCTGATCCCGATGAACTTCGTCCTCATCAGCCTCATCCGGTACGTCGGCGATCGATGCGATATGCCCTTCCCGCGCCTGGTCGGTTGGAGCGGGGTGGCTCATGAACTCTGGATAGAAGTCCGCGCGGTCGTCGGAGGACTCGTCAGAGTCGACGTCCTGGTCACCCGCGCCGAAAACCGAATCGGAACTGAACGATATGGCGGCGGCGGGCTGGTCTCCGAGGGCCGTCAAGGTTTGGGCCAGTTCGGCATCGATGTCAGCTGGTTCGTCTACATCAACGGCAGGTACGTCGAAGTCAGGCAGATCACCATCGGTTAGCTCAATCGACTCAAAATCAGACGTCGGGTCGTCAAATTCGATAGAAGAAATCGCTCCGTCGAACGAAGGGGCATCTTCGGCATCTTCGGAATCTTCGGTAGCGGCTTCGTAGGCTGGCTCAGCGGTGGTCTCGACGGACGGGGCGCTCTCTTTGAGGGGAGGAAGGCTCGGCGAACCGCCGAACAATCCTGACGCAGCGAGGAGCGGATTCATGGGCCGGGTGGCCGGTCGAGCTTGCTCATCGGAGTCATTCGGCCCATCGATCGAGCCCAACCCGAGATCCTCGAAGCCTGGTAGATCGCCGGTGTCCGGTAAGCCGGTAGTGCCAGGGAGATCCTCGGAAATCGAAAGGTCAGCCAAGGCACCTTCGACGATCTCCGCCGAGATTTCGGTGTCAGCCTCAACGCTCTCGGCGAGTGCGCTCTCCGCCAGCGGGCCGAGGTCAGAGTCCTGATCGAGGTCGGAGAAGTTTCCGAAATCGCCCAGATCGAGGTCGCTTCCCAGGTCCGCGAGTTCCTTGTCCGACTGTTCTGGGCTGTCGGCGGGTACCGCGAGTTCCATGTCCGGCAGAGTCGGCGGCTCACGTTCGTCTGCCGAATCTTGGTCGGCGATGGTCGAAAGGTCGGCGAGGTCTTCGGGTAGTGCGTCTTGCGGTGAAACGGGAGCCGGCGGAGGCGGTGGCGGCGGAGGACTCTCGGTTTCGGTATGGCTCAGACCCCAGGGGTCCCCGCTCGTTACGTCGTTGTCAGACACCTAAAATTCTCCTCGTGGCCACGTATTAGGGAGGATACTCCACCCCGGTCTCTTGGACCTACTACCTTGTATCGGCGATGAAGCTCACGGTCCTAACCATCTTTCCAGACTTTTTTGACTCACCTTTGGGAGTCAGCATCGTCAAGCGTGCCCAGGAGATTGGGGCGCTCGACATCGAGATCCGAGATTTGCGTGTGTACGGGGTGGGGATTCACCGTCAGGTCGATGACTCACCGTTCGGTGGTGGGGCGGGTATGGTGATGATGGTTGGTCCGTTGCATGAAGCGCTGTCGTCGCTCGCCGACTCGCACCGGGTTTTGATGACACCAGCTGGTACCCCGCTATCGCAGGAAATCCTCGACCGCTGGGCGAAACTCGACCACTTGACCCTGGTGTGCGGAAGGTACGAAGGGGTGGACGAGCGGGTGGTCGACCACGATATCGACGAGTCCGTATCGCTTGCCGACGTGGTGCTGGCAGGAGGCGAGGTCGCGGCTTTGGCCATCATCGAAGGGGTGGCCCGCTTGCTTCCCGATGTGCTGGGTAATCCGAAATCAGCCGAACATGAGTCTTTCCGCGATGGCCTTCTCGAGGAACCTCAATACACGCGCCCGGCCGAATTCAACGGATGGAAGGTCCCAGACGTGCTTTTGAGCGGAGACCACGGGCGGATCGCCGAATGGCGTCAGGAGCAACGCCTTAACCGGACACGCGAGCGGCGGCCCGACTTACTGGATTAACTCGCCGTCCAGGGTGGTAACATAGTGCCGCACTTGTGCCTTTTGTCGCGCGCGGTGCCTTCCAAGGAGCCTTCAGACATGAACGACATTGATTACATCGAAAGCGCTCACATGCGCAGCGATACGCCCAAATTTGGACCAGGCGACGTTGTCAAGGTGCACGTCCGGGTCGTCGAAGGTGGCCGGGAGAGAACTCAGATCTTCGAGGGCGTCGTGATTGCCAAGAACGGTGGCGGAGTTCGCGAGACCTTCACCGTCCGTAAAATGAGTTTCGGTGTGGGCGTTGAGCGGGTGTTCCCGCTGCATGCTCCGATAATCCAGAGCATCGAAGTTGCTCGTCGCGGCGACGTGCGGCGCGCCAAGCTTTACTACCTCCGGGACCGGGTCGGTAAGGCCGCTCGCATCAAGGAGAAGCGGGACTGACCAACTCCTCAGATCCCGTGTTCCGAGACCCTTACGCCGACGATTCGGCCTACGAGCCACCCGAAGAACTTGCGGCCAAGAAGCCGAAACGAAAGTCGTTCCTCGCCGAGCTTCCGGTTCTCATCTTCATCGCCCTGGCGATTGCCGTCATCCTCAAAGCCCTGTTGGTTCAAGCGTTTTGGATCCCTTCCCAATCCATGGTTCCGACCTTGCTTGTCGACGATCGCGTGTTCGTCAACAAACTTATGGCTTTTACGGAACTTGAACGAGGAGACGTCGTGGTCTTTGTATCTCCCTTTGCTGACGAGGATGCCCCCTCCGAACCGGTCGGCACGAGGATCCTGGAAACGTTGAAGCAGACGTTCGGCATCACCAGCACCGCCGTTCCCGACGACCTGATCAAGCGGATCGTCGGGTTGCCTGGCGAGACCGTTGAAATCGTCGATAATCAGGTGCGGGTCGACGGCGTCGTGCTTGATGAGCCGTACCTGGCTGAGAACGTGCAAATGTCGGACATGGCTCCCCGGACACTGCGCGACGACGAGCTGTGGGTTATGGGTGACAATCGAGACTTTTCTTCAGATAGTCGTCGCTTCGGGCCGATAAAGGTGAATAATGTCATCGGACGAGCGTTTGTACGTTTCTGGCCGACCGACCGATGGGGCGGCCTGTGAGTGGCGAACCATGTTCGAAGGGTAGGCAATTGAAGTCGGGCAGGGCGCGACCTCGGCCGGGCCGGGTTCTGCGATAAGGACAGAGTGTGAACGAAGAAGATCTTGAACGATACGAATCAGCGGTCGAACTCCAGCTCTACAAGGAGTATCGAGATGTCCTGCCCATGTTCAAGTACGTCGTTGAGACAGAACGACGCTTCTATCTGGCCAACCGGGTCGACGTGAACGAGCGAACCGCCAACGGATCGGTTTACTTTGAGGTCCTCTTGGAGGATGCTTGGGTATGGGATATGTACCGCCCGGCCCGTTTCCTGCAGAAAGTTCGCGTGATGAGCTTCCGGGATCTGAACATCGAAGAACTCGAACCCGGAGTGCAGATCTAGACTCGCGCCAGCTTGGCCGGTTTGGCGAGGATCTCGCCTGCGACTTTCTTACCAGGCACGGCTTGGAGGTTCTCGATCGAAATGTCCAGGTCGGTCGGGGTGAACTCGACATCATCGTCGGATCGGGGGCAGATCGTATCGCCGTCGAGGTGAAGACGCTTTCGGCACCAGGAGATGATCCGTTTCGCACATTTACGCCCGCCAAGCAACGCCAGGTCAACGATCTGGCCCGTCAGGTCGAGTGCCGACGGACTGATCTGATCGTTGTCGAGGTGCATACTGACGGGGTGCTCGTTCGTTGGTTGCCCAACGCGTGCCTGTCGGCCTAATGCGCATACGGCGAGAGGCGGCCGGATCGATCTGCTCGATGCCAGCAACCGTGGTGCCAATGGCGTCGGAGGTCTGGAGCTTCCTCAGGCACGACGACCAGATGCCCGACTCCGATGTCGATCATCGAATCACAGCCGGGACACAAGTACGTCTTGCTCGCCGCATACGGTTGCACCGGAGTAATGGTCAGGGTGTTCAACCGAAAAAGCCCCACAGGATGGCCACGATGGATACCGCAATCGCGGCGCCCACCATTGCGTAGTCAGCCAGACCGGGCGGCTTTCCGGCACCCCGGAACGGGTTCAAGCCCATACGGTCACCTGTCGTCGTCCTTCATCGTCCTACCCATTCGGGAGGTCGCTTCTCCCGGAATGCTCTGATGCCTTCCCGGGCGTCGTCGGACGAGTGACAAATCGCCTGGGCCTGTCCTTCGAAACTCAGCGCCTCCTCAAGCGATACTTCGAATGACCGATTGAGTGCCTGCTTTATGAACATCTGAGGCACCGGTGCTGCGCTGACGAAGCCATCTGCGATCTCCAGCGCTCTCGGGATGAGGTCGTCCGGGTCGACCAATTCCAGGCAAAGGCCGATGGCGATCGCTTCTGAAGCCGAAACCATCCGCCCGCTGAGGGCCAGTTCTTTGGCTCGCTGCAATCCGACCAGTCGGGGCAGTAGCCAGGTTCCACCAAAATCCAGGGTAAGGCCCCGCTTGGCAAAAATCTCCGAAAAGCGGACGCCGGGGGTGGCGATCACAACGTCGCAGGCGAGGGCAAGGTTCATGCCGGCTCCGACGGCGATACCGTCGACCGCCGCGATCGTAGGTTTGGTGGTTTTGACGAGAGCTGATGCCGCAGCTCCAACCCGACGCATCAGTTGATTACGCTCGGCGATCCCGGAAGGGAGCCGCCGGTCTGTGAGGTCGGCGCCTGCGCAGAAGTCGCCTCCCGCACCGGTGATGACCAGGACCCGCTGTGAGGACTCCTCGAATCCGGCGATGTGCGAGTGGAGCTCCTCCCACCCTTCGGGTGGTATGGCGTTCATACGCCGAGGCGCATCGAGGGTAAGCATGCGGACCGATTGAAGGTCTTCGATGTGCATCATGCCCCCAAGCTACCCCGATCGGTACCTTCCTTCGTTTCTCGCCGACGGATTATGGTGGGCGGACTCAAGCTTTTCGGCACGATCTGCCGATAGCTGAGATACCACCCGCATGCCGGGTGGTAGCGCTGGCACAAGACTGGCAGAAGGGCGCACGTCGATCTCCTGCTCTAGAGCGATCTAGATTTCGGCGGACCCCGGCGAGTCTCGTGATGTGCAGGCAGGCCGGTTTCGGGGCGTGAACGCGCTGTAAGCGCCCCGAAACGGCACGCCTCGAATAAGGATGCGTCGCGAATGTGTCACAAGGGCGCGATACGTTACCGGCATGTACGCATCAGTTTCTTCAGTCGCCCTCATGGGCATCGAACCCCAACGGGTGAGCGTCGAGGTCTTCGTCGGACGCCCGGCGCAGTCTCCCATGACGATCGTCGGGCTACCCGACACGGCCGTGCGCGAAGCCCGTGAACGCGTCAAAGCGGCGATTCTCGAATCGGGGTTTCGGTTCCCCAACGGACGGATCATCGTCAACCTCGCGCCGGCCGACCTTCCGAAGGTTGGCTCGGCGTATGACCTTCCCATTGCCATCGGTGTGCTGATCGCCGCTGGTCTGGTGCCGTCTAATGGTGGTGGGGGGATCGTCCTCGGGGAACTGGCGTTGGATGGTGCGGTCCGCCCGGCTCGTGGGGGTCTGGGCGCCGCTCTGGTAGCGAGAGAGGCGGGTCTTCCCTGCGTGCTGGCACCCGAGAGCGCCGCCGAGGCGGCGCGGGTTGAAGGGGCCGACGTCCGCGCGGTGGCATCTTTGACGGACGCCCTTGGTGTCCTGATCCGCGGAGAGCCGGGGCGGCCGATCCCCGCCGATTTGGCCGGACCGGAATCAACCGGCGACCTATCGGACGTTCGCGGCCAGGCGCTTGCCCGGCGAGCCCTCGAACTGGCCGCCGCCGGCGGTCACCATATGCTCATGTGGGGGCCGCCCGGATCGGGTAAGACAATGTTGTCCCGCTCCTTGCCAGGAATCCTTCCACCGCTGAGTTCAGCTGAATCACTCGAGGTGGCCCAGATATGGGCGGCGGGAGGCCGGGGCCCTTCAAGTCGGGAGTATCGGCCTTTTCGAGCGCCGCACCATTCTGCGACTCCGGCTGCTTTGATCGGGGGAGGCAGCGGGATCCCAGTTCCTGGCGAAGTCTCCTACGCCCACCATGGGGTGCTTTTTCTCGACGAGGTCGGCGAGTTCCCTGCCCAGTTGCTGAACCATCTGAGACAGCCGCTCGAGGAAGGTTCGGTGACGATCGCCAGGAAGGGTGCTTCGATCTGCTTCCCCTCGAGCTTCCAATTGGTGGCCGCCACCAACCCATGCCCCTGCGGGTTCCATGGCGACCCGCTGATCCCCTGCGAGTGTCCGCCGCACGTGGTCGATCGGTATCGCCGCCGATTGTCCGGCCCGCTAGTCGATCGATTTGATGTGCGGGTCGCGGTGCCTCGACCCGACCGGACCGAATTGCTTGGATCGCCAGGGGAGTCGTCGGATTGTGTCGCCGAACGGGTTCTGGCGGCACGCAAGCGTCAGAATGCTCGTGGGTGTATCAACCGGAACCTGACCCGTCGGCACTTGGACCATATCGAGTGGCATGCCGACGCTCGCCTGCTCGTCGATCGCGCCTTCGACCAGCTGGCGCTCACCGCTCGTGGCTACGACCGGATTCGACGAGTAGCGAGAACGGTGGCGGATCTAGATGAATCGGACGTCGTTGGGCCGCGCCATGTCGCAGAGGCGCTTGCTTATCGGGGCTCATGGTGAACGAACGGGATGCGGCACTTCAGCTTGCCTACACCGGCATGCATCCTGAGCGGCGCATGAGCCTGTGCATCCAGCGCGGCGGTTCATCGGGCGTACTTGCGGCGATTGCCAAGGGATCGGTAGCGATGCCCGATGCGGCGGTCGAGGCCAGCCGGGTGCCGGCCCATCGACGCCTTGAGGCTTTGGCCGAAGCAGGGACGACCGCTTTGTTCTTGGGTGACCCCGGCTATCCGAGCCGGCTAGCGGAACTCGCCAACCCACCTGCCGTGTTGTTTGTGGCCGGGCACCTACCCACCGCGCCAGGCGTTGCGATCGTCGGAACCCGGAAACCAACCGGGTACGGCGTCCGTCTCGCCGAGCGTTTCGGCCGGGCCTTGGCCCGCGATGGTCGAACGGTGGTGAGTGGCCTGGCCAGAGGCATCGATGCTGCGGCGCATCGCGGGGTAGTTGACGAGCACGGGCGTGGGGTCGCCGTACTCGGCAATGGAGTCGACCGGTGGTATCCGGCCGTAAATCGTCCGCTGGGCGAGCGCCTGCTGAATGATGGGGCGGTCATCTCGGAATATCCTCCAGGAACCCGACCGTCGGCGTGGCGGTTTCCTCCCAGGAACCGGATCATCGTGGGGCTCGCATCCATTGTGCTGGTCGTGGAAGCCGGCATGCCCGGGGGCGCGATGATCACCGCCCGCATGGCAGTCGACGAGCATCGCGAACTCTTTGCCGTCCCGGGCGACATCGGACGAGGCTCTTCGGTGGGATGCAACCTGTTGATTCGCGATGGTGCCTGGCCGGTGCTCGGCGTCGATGATCTCCGTGAAGCCGTCGATCGAGTTCTCGGTCCGGTTGCTACGCCCCGAGCCCGGACTCGCGAATCAGCGCTCCTTCACGCATGTGACGCGGCTGGCACGCCGATCGATGAACTGGCCGTTCGTCGACACCAGACTGTCGCTGATCTGCTCGTTGAGATCACCGAACTGGAACTGGCTGGCCTGGTCCGGTTCGATGGTGGGTGGGTCATTCCGTCCTAGGCGCACATCGCCGGCGCTTGACAATCGCACGACAGAAAGCCACTATGCCACACAATGAACGTCGCTCGGTTTAGCACGCGGTATTTTTTTGGCCCCAAGGGGTCGAAGTAGACGCGCTAGCCACCGCACCTTGAACTTCGATCCCGAGCCCCAGGCTCGGGTTTTTTTTGCCCCGGGCGGCTCACCAGGAGGACAGCCAGATGACTGACAAACTGAACACACCGTCGACATCTGTCGACGACACGCACATCAAAGAAATCGCTGCGTTGAAGCGACCATCGCAACTCAAGGTCGAGATTCCCAACGACTCCCAGCAGCTGGTGTCCGACACACGTCAGGAGATTGCTGACATCCTGCACGGGCGTGACATGAAGCGCCTGTTGGTCGTAGTCGGGCCTTGTTCGATTCATGATGTCGAAGTCGCCGCCGAATACGCCGGGATGCTGATGGCCCTACGTGAGCGTTATGGCGATGAACTGCTGATTGTCATGCGCACCTACTTCGAGAAGCCGCGTACCACCGTCGGATGGACTGGACTCGTCTACGACCCCCAGCTCGACGGATCCGAAGACATCCCGACTGGTATCGAAGTCTCGAGGAGACTGCTCGCCACGATCAACAACATGGGGATGCCCTGTGCCGTTGAACTGTTGGATCCGATCACTCCGCAGTACTTCGCCGATTTCCTGTCCTGGGCGGCCATCGGAGCTCGAACGGTGGAGAGTCAGGTACACCGCCAACTGGCCAGCGGGATGTCGGCGCCGATCGGTTTCAAGAACTCGACGGATGGTCGAGTCGACGTTGCCGTGCACGCCATGAAAGCCGCCGAACGCCCTCACAGCTTCTTCAGCGTCAACTTTGAAGGACAGCTCGCCATGGTCAGAACCAACGGGAACCCCGACACCCATATCGTCCTGCGAGGCGGCGCCGGTGGTCCCAACTACGACGCGGCAGCGGTCCGGGACGCCGTCGGGCGGGGAACCGCTCAGGGGATCGAGCGTCCTGTCATGGTCGATTGCTCACATGCGAACTCCAGCAAGGATCATCGTCGACAGCCGATCGTCGCCGACGAGGTTCTGAGGCAGTTCCAGGCTGGTCAGACCGGCATTATGGGCCTGATGGTCGAGAGTCACATCAACGCCGGTCGCCAGGACTGGGCGCCCGATGTCAAGCTCGACCATGGCGTCTCCATCACCGATGCCTGCATCGGTTGGGACGACACCGAACTGCTCTTGGAGTCTGCGGCCAAGGTCGTCGCCGGTCGTTGACCCGGCACCCATCACCGGCAAAGATGCGGTGGTGCCGCACATACCTGATCCGCCCGGATGGGCGCTTGACTCGCTTGAGCGTTACCTGACCCGGTTGAAGGTCCAGCGGGGTCTTTCCCAACACTCGATTGATGCCTATCGAAGGGACATCAGCCAGTTCCTGGCGTACTGCGATCGAGGCTCCATTCGCTCGTTGGCCGACGTCGACCGCCGGTTTATTCGACGATTCCTCGCGTACCTCGACACGGTCGGATACTCCCGGGCGAGTATTCGCCGCAAGTCGTCGGCGGTCAAGGGGTTCTTTGCCGACCTGGCGTTGCGATCCGAAGTACCGATGAACCCTGCCCAGCAGTTGGCCCGCACCAAGAAGCCCCAACGACTTCCGAAGGCGCTGCCGCAGAGGGCGGTTGCTCAGATCATTGACGCCATCGATGGTGATGATCCTGTCGATCTTCGGGATCGAGCGATCTTCGAAATGCTCTACGCCACTGGAGTCCGGGTCTCCGAGCTGGCCTCGCTCACAACCGCTATCGGTGGTGCCGACTCGGTCGTCGTGCGGGGCAAAGGGAACAAGGACCGGGTAATCCCGATCGGGTCCCCGGCCGTTCGCAGCGTCGAACGGTGGCTTGCCGAAGGGCGTCCGAAACTGCTCGTGGATCTCGACAGTGACTCTTTGTGGATCGGGATTCGAGGAAGATCCCTCGATACGCGGGGCATACGGCGTATCATCCAACAGCGTGCAGGAACCTTTCCACACGCACTGCGCCATTCGTTCGCGACGCATCTCTTGGAAGGCGGAGCGGACTTGCGGGCAGTGCAGGAATTGTTGGGGCACGTTGAATTGGCGACAACGCAGCTTTACACTGCGATAACTCGAGACCACCTCAAGGCGACATATGAGCGAAGCCACCCGCGGGCATAAAGCATCCGAAGAGCATGTTCAAGCGATGTGGGTGGACTTTAAGTCCACGGCGTCCGAGCGGGCTCGCGAGGGCCTCATCCTTCATTATTCCCCCCTCGTCAAGTTCGTCGCCGGTCGGGTGGGTGTCGGTTTGCCGAGGAGCGTCGAACAGTCCGACCTGATTTCATACGGGATTTTCGGTCTCATCGATGCCATCGACAAGTTCGATCTTGAGCGCGGTTTCAAGTTCGAGACCTATGCGATCAACCGGGTAAAAGGGGCGATTCTCGACGAGCTCAGGGCACTCGACTGGGTGCCACGCTCCGTGCGCGCCAGGGCTCGCGAGATCGAACGGTCGCTCCAGGAACTCGAACACAAGCTGCAGCGAACCCCGTCCGAAGAAGAACTCTCGGCCAAAATGGAGATGCCGCTGAGCCAGCTTCAGGACACGCTGGGAGAAATATCTTCGCTGGGACTCGTGGCATTGGATGAGCTGCTCGGACGCGACTCGGACTCGTCTTCGGTCGGTGACGTCCTACCCGACCCGCGTGGACTCAGCCCCGAAGCCGCATTCCAGGTAGAGGAAACGAAGCGCGTCGTGGCGGACTCCATCAACCGCCTTCCCGATCGGGAGCGACTCGTGGTCACTTTGTATTACTACGAGGGGTTGACGCTTGCGGAGATCGGTGAGGTTCTCGGTGTTACCGAATCGCGGGTTTGCCAGATTCATACCAAGGCGGTCATGAGCCTGCGTAACCGGATGGCTGTCACCAACTGACAGATCGGCCTACGTGTCCGTGGGCTACACTTCCAGCGACTCGAGATTGAGTCCCGCCCGAAACGAGCGGAAAATACACACGCACCGGTAGAACTTCCATTGGTCAGACAATGTCTGCGGAAGGCGGCCCCGCCGCTGGCAAGCTTGCCCACCGGTGCGGAGGAACAACCAACAAGGAGCAACATGTCTGTTGTCACGATCAAACAATTGCTGGAAGCCGGCGTCCACTTCGGCCACCGCACCCAGCGATGGAACCCGAAAATGAAGCCATATATTTTTGGCGACCGGAACGGGATTCACATCATCGACCTTCGTCAAAGCCTCGAGAAGGCCAACGAGGCTGCCGAGTTTGTGAAGAAGGAAGTTGCTGCTGGCGGAACGGTCATGTTCGTCGGAACCAAGAAGCAGGTCGCCGGCGCCATCGCCGAGGCGGCTGAACGGGCTTCTATGCCTTATGTGAATTACCGGTGGCTCGGTGGCATGCTCACCAACTTCACCACCATCCAGAAGCGGATCTTCTACATGCGTGAACTTGATCGCATGCAGGAAACCGGCGAGTTCTCCGGGCGCCCCAAAAAGGAACGCCTCAAGCTGAGCCGTGAGTACGACAAGCTGCAGCGGAACCTCGGCGGGGTCGCAGACCTCAAGTCCATCCCGAACTGCCTATTCATCATTGACATCAACGTTGAAGCTACGGCGGTAAAAGAGGCGAACCGACTCGGCATCCCGGTGATCGCCGTAGTCGACTCGAACTGTGACCCGACCGGCGTTGACATCGTGATTCCTGGCAACGACGACGCGGTCCGCTCGGCTCAACTGTTGGCCGGGGTGATTGCCCAGGCGGCCATCGACGGCAAGCAGCTCGTCGGCAAATCAGATCTCGAGCAAATGACCGAAAAAGACGCCAGCTCGGAACCAAGTGACGATGCTGTCGTAGAAGCGTAGGAACCGATATGGCTGAATTTTCCGCTAAAGACGTACAGGCGTTGCGCCAGGCGACATCCGTTGGGATGATGGATGCCAAGAAGGCGCTGGTTGCCTCCGGAGGTGACTTCGATCAAGCAGTTACCTACCTGCGCGAGAAGGGTCTGGCGGCTACCGCCAAGCGTGCCGACCGGGATGCCTCCGAAGGCTGCATTGGTAGCTATCTGCACCACCAGGCCGGGCGAGATGTCCAGGGTGTGCTTGTCTACCTATCTTCGGAAACCGACTTCGTGGCCAAGAGCCCCGAATTCGTCGAGACTGCCAAGGACCTTGCCATGCATATTGCCTGGGGTAAGCCCGACTTTGTCACCCGTGAAGAGATCCCGGCGGCCGACCTGGCGGCCGAATCGGACATCATCGCCAACCAGGCGAAGAACGAAGGTAAACCGGACGCCGTGATTCCCAAGATCGTGGAGGGCCGGCTCGAGAAGTATTACCAGGACCGGGTACTGCTCGACCAGACATTCGTGAAGTCCGACAAGTTCGATGGCACGGTCGGCGAGTTGGTCCAACAGCTCGCCGCCAAGATGGGGGAGAACATCGCCATCAAATCGTTCTGTCGTATTGCGGTAGGCGAGAACTAAACGTGCAACGTCGCCGGGTCCTGCTCAAACTTTCCGGGGAGGCGTTCGCTGATCCCGAGATCAAATATGGGATCGACCCGGCGACAGTACGGCGGGTAGCCGCCGAGGTAGCAGACGCAATCTCTCAAGGCGTGGAGGTGGCCATTGTCGTTGGTGGCGGCAACATCTTCCGTGGAGTGTCGTCCGCGGCCGCCGGCATGGATCAAGCCAGCGCCGACTACATGGGTATGTTGGCCACCGTCATCAACGCGCTTGCCCTCCGTGACGCTCTCGAAAAAGCCGATGTCGAAACCAGGGTTCAGTCCGCCATCACGATGCAGCAGCTCGCCGAGCCGTATATCCGCTTGCGAGCGATTCGTCATCTTGAGAAGGGTCGAGTCGTGATTTTTGCGGCGGGAACCGGCAATCCGTTCTTCACGACCGACACGACGGCCGCATTACGTGCTGCCGAAATCGGTGCTGACGTGGTCTTGAAAGCCACCATGGTTGAGGGTGTTTATGACTCGGATCCGCGCACGAATCCTGACGCAGAGTTCATCCATGAGATTGGCTATATGGAAGTGCTTGCCAAGGACCTCAACGTGATGGACCACACTGCAGTTACCCTGTGCAAAGAGAACAACCTGCCGATCCGAGTGTTTAGCCTTCGAGAACCAGGAAACATCACGAAGGTGGTGGTCGGAGCAGACCTCGGGACCTTGGTGCATTAGGAGCACGCATGATTGACGAACTTCTCGCTGAAGCCGAACAGAAAATGGATGGCGCCGTCGAACACGCCCAGCAGGAGTTCACCACCGTACGAACCGGGCGCGCCAATCCTGGCATTCTCCATCGCATCATGGTCGATTACTACGGTGCATTGACTCCACTGCAGCAACTCGCCACGTTCTCGGTTCCCGAACCGCGCATGCTCGTCGTCCAGCCTTTCGACAAAGGGTCTTTGCCGGAGATCGAAAAGGCCATCAGCAGCTCCTCACTCGGTCTCAACCCTTCGAACGACGGTTCGATCATCCGTCTGGTTTTTCCCCAGCTAACCGAGGAGCGGAGGAAAGAACTCATCAAGGTTGTCAAAGCGATGGCTGAAGACGGCCGGGTGGCGATCCGTAGTATTCGCCGGGCGATCAAGGACGACCTTGAAGAGCTCTCGAGCGACATCGGGGAAGACGATATCCGGAGAGCCGAAAAGCGCCTCCAGGACGCCACGGATCGTCATACTGCCCGAATCGATGAGCTGTTGGGTCACAAGGAGCAAGAGCTCCTGGAGGTGTAGCCGATGGCTGATGAATCTGATGGCGACCTCCCGTGGATCGCAGGCGACATCGCAGACGAAGAAAAGACCGACCAGTTGGCGCTCGACGAGATTGCCGAGGCTGCTGAGGCTCAAGCCGTAAAGACCGACCCGACCTACGACGATTCGGACGAATTCGTCCCTGAAGCTCCCGGTGAACTCGACGAGTTTTCCCGTGATGATTACCTCTCGACCACAACGACCGAGTACCAGGACCTTGCAGAAGAGATCCGGAAGATGGAGTCGGAGACAGTTCAGATGCAGGCCGTCGCCGCTCCGCTTCACGGCGTCGACAGCGGGGTGGTGGGATTCGAAGACGTCACGGGTACGGTCGAGGTCCCGATCGAGCGGACCAAGCCGAGTGGTGATCTGCCCGTACGAATCGTTTCTGGACTCACCCTGGTCGGCTTGCTGATCGGGTCTGCGATCCTCGGCGGAGGGTGGTTCGTCGGCTTTATCGTCCTTGCCGCAATCATTTCGGTCGGAGAGTTCTACTCCGCTACCAGGACGGCCGGCTACAAGCCGATAGCGCTGTTCGGGCTTCTGGCGGCCATCGGTGCGCCCATCGCCGGCTATCGGGCTGGACCGGGCGGTGTAGCCGGGACGGTCATCTTGTCGATCGTGGCGGTCCTGGTTTTCTATACGATGCTGATTCGCCGAGATCCGCTCGACAATGCCTCAGTGACGATCTTTGGCATTGTGTGGATTCCCGGAATGCTCGGGTTTGCCACGGCCATCGGGGCGACTGCCGAAGCAGCCCAGTTGATCATCGGCCTCGTATTGATCTCGGCGGCTGTAGATACCGGATCATTCTTCGCCGGTCGAGCTTTTGGAAAGACGCCGATGGCACCGGTGTTGTCACCGAACAAGACCTGGGAAGGTCTGGCGGGTGGTGCGGCGGGAGCGGCGGCCATGACCATGGTGATTTCGCTTCTTGAGTACTTCTCTCTGTTCGTCCTCCCTGGCAGCCTCTGGCTGGCCCTGGCGATCTTCATCACGTCCCCGCTGGGGGATATTGCCGAGTCAATGATCAAACGATCCTTGGGTATCAAAGACATGGGTTCGATCATCCCCGGGCACGGTGGACTGCTCGACCGGGTGGACGCCCTGCTGTTTGCAGTGCCCATCGGGTACTTCGTCTACCAAACTCTCGGCTACCTGTAGACCATGCCCGCCGGGTTGGTCGTCCTGGGTGCCACCGGCTCGATCGGCACCCAGACCTTTGATGTTGCCGCCCAGCTAGGCGTTCCGGTTCTGGGCATCGCCGCTCGCTCCGGATCAGATGCACTGCACTCGCTGGCGAGTCGATGGCCAGCCGCCCGGGTTGCCGTGGCTTCGCCGACCGACGACGAACGGATCAGATTCGAAGAATCGTTCGGCGACCGGGCGATGTTTGGTCCTGATGCGGTACTCGAGGTCGCGACCACTCCTGACACAACGGTCATGAACGGGATCGTTGGTTCCGTCGGGCTGGCGGCATCGGTGGCTGCCCTTGATGCGGGGAATCGGCTGGGCCTGGCGAACAAGGAGAGTTTGGTGGCGGGCGGTCCCATCGTGTTGGCGGCCCAACAGCGCACCGGTGCCGAGATCATCCCGGTAGACAGC
>JAOUMT010000202.1 GCA_029881355.1 Acidimicrobiia bacterium
CCGACGTACCATGGCAGGAGGTGGCCATTGCGGCCCAGTCCATCGCCGGCCTCGTGGTTGCCGCCAATCCTGACCTCGCGACTACGGAGTTCCTCAAGAAGAATCGGAAGGGCCGGGTGTTCGTGGACTGGATGCGCAACCACCCGGGAGCGTCGGTGGTATCCCCGTTCTCGATCCGGCCTCGACCCACAGCTCCGGTCAGCACCCCGATCACCTGGGATGAACTCGCCATTACCGACCCGGACCAGTGGACCGTTGCCAACCTGGCCGAACGGGTGGCCTCTCTGCCTGCTTGGCCGAAACCATCGGTCTTGCCCGCCGCCGAAATGGAGGCTGCCGCACGATCGGTCGGCGTCGATCTCGATACCCGGGTTGACCGGTTTGGTAGAGAATCCTGACCTAAGTCCGCATGTTCCCGATCGGACGCTGCCCGACGAGTGTGCTTACGGTTCGGAATACCCGACCTGGATGCACACTCGTCCCAGGAATGGTCAGGTCGCGAAAAGTTTTCTGGTCCTCAGTTTTCGCGACCCAAGGGTCACCGCGTACATTGGGAACCGTTCGACGGTCGGGTCCAGGGGGGCTGGATAAAAGCCCGGTCGTACACTTCCCCAAAATTGGCACTGCGTCAACATTCGTTGACCTCCCTACGGGTGCCAGCCGCGTTGGTTCGTGGGCCGGAAACGGGTCACGGACCGGCGCGGCACCACACTTTGTGGCCTCAAAACCACCACATCTTGTGGTCGTTGACAACTAACAACTCTGTAATTACAGTGCCGTAACGCACCCAATATACAGTGGTTTACTTCCCCTCGAACCACTACATGTAGTGGTTGTTGGTATTCACGCCTCGCTGGCGGCCTAGAGCAAGATCTAGAAGAAGATCTAGAAGAAGATAGGGCATCAGCGGGGCGGCTTGGACTCCAAAGGGACTTGGAGCCAGGTCCAGGCGAGAGACGTTTTAAGGGAAGGTAACTACGGATATGACAGAAGGTTTGCGGTTCACCCGCCGGTTCACCGAGGCACGCGCCGACGGAAAATCAGGCGCTTACGACGCCATCGAATGGAGCTTACGCGACTCCAAGATCACCAATCCCGACGGCTCCGTCGTCTTCGAGATGAAAGGCGCCGAGATCCCCGCCGGCTGGTCCCAGGTGGCCGGCGACATCATGGTCTCCAAGTACTTCCGCAAGGCGGGTGTCCCCCAGACCGATGACAATGGCGAACTGATTCTCGATGAGAACGGCGAACCGGTCACCGGACCCGAGACATCGTCTCGCCAGGTCTTCGATCGTCTTGCCGAGACGTGGCGCATGTGGGGTGAGAAGGAAGGCTATTTCGCTTCATCGATCGATGCTGATGTGTTCGAGGATGAACTGAAGTTCATGCTCGCCGCGCAGATGGCTGCTCCCAACTCGCCGCAGTGGTTCAACACGGGCCTCGCCCACAAGTACGGAATCACCGGCACTCCCCAGGGGTTCTGGTTTATCGATCCTGATACAAAGGAACTGACGCCCTCCCCCGACTCGTACTCCCGCCCGGCCCCGCACGCCTGCTTCATCCAGGCTGTCGACGATGACCTGGTTAATGAGGGCGGCATCATGGACCTGTGGGTTCGTGAAGCTCGTCTGTTCAAGATGGGCTCCGGCACCGGTTCCAACTTCTCGAACATCCGGGCCGGTGGCGAACCACTGTCGGGTGGTGGCAAGAGCTCCGGGCTCATGTCGTTCCTCAAGGTTGGCGACCGCGCCGCCGGGGCCATCAAGTCCGGCGGCACGACCCGTCGGGCCGCCAAGATGGTCATCCTCGACGTCGATCACCCCGACATCGAAGAGTTCATTGCCTGGAAGAAGATCGAAGAAGACAAGGCCCGGGTGCTCATTCAGCACGGCGGCTTTGCAGCCGACTTCAATGGCGAGGCCTATCTGACCGTCTCGGGTCAGAACTCGAACAACTCGGTCCGGGTGAACAAGGCGTTCCTCGACGCCGTCGAAAACGACGAAGACTGGAACCTCACCAACCGTACCGGTGGCATTCGCAAGACTCTGAAGGCCCGTGACCTGTGGCGCCAGATTGCCGACGCCGCGTGGGCATGCGCCGATCCGGGCATGCAATATCACACGACCGTCAACGAGTGGCACACATCACCGGCCGGTGGCGAGATCCGTGGATCGAACCCGTGCTCGGAGTACATGTTCCTCGACGACACCGCCTGCAACCTGGCCTCGATGAACCTCGTCAAGTTCTATGACGAGGACACAGGCGACTTCGATCTCGACGGTTACCGGCACGCCATCCGCATCTGGACCGTGGTCCTGGAGATCTCGGTGGCGATGGCCCACTTCCCGTCGGCTTCCATCGCCCAGGGTTCGTTCGACTACCGCACGCTGGGCCTTGGTTACGCCAACCTCGGTTCGCTGCTGATGCGCATGGGCATCCCCTACGACTCGGACAAAGGTCGCGCAATCGCCGGCGCTTTGACGGCCATCATGACCGGCATGTCGTATGCCACTTCTGCTGAGGTCGCTTCGACACCGATCGGTCCGTTCCCAAAGTTCGCCGAGAACCGCGACAACATGCTGCGGGTTATGCGCAACCATCGGCGGGCCGCTTACAACCGCACCGACTACGAAGGTGTTACCCATTACGTGATGCCGATCGATGCCGACCTGGCACCGGCCGATATGCTCGAAGCAGCCCGTTCTGCCTGGGACCTGGCCGTCGATCGTGGTGAGCGCTACGGCTACCGCAACGCTCAGGCGACCGTGCTGGCACCGACCGGCACGATCGGTCTGCTCATGGACTGCGACACGACCGGTGTCGAGCCTGACTTTGCCCTGGTCAAGTTCAAGAAACTGGCCGGCGGTGGCTACTTCAAGATCGCCAACCAGTCGATCGCTCCAGCGTTGCGCAACCTTGGCTATTCCGAAGAGGACATTGCCCGCATCGTTACCCACGTTGTCGGCACCATGTCTCTCAAGGATGCCCCGGCCATCAATAAGCAGACGTTGGCTGCCAAGGGACTGACCGATGAAGAGATCGCCAGGATCGAATCTGCCCTGCCAGGGGTGTTCGAACTGAAGCATGCCTTCAACGTGTTCGTGGTTGGCGAGGACGCCATGCACAGCCTCGGGTTCACCGAAGAGCAGTACACGGCTTGGGACTTCGATATGCTCCAGGCGCTCGGGTTTACCCGGGCCGAGATCATCGAAGCGGGCGATCATATCTGTGGCCGCCAGACCATCGAAGGTGCTCCCGGGTTGGCACCCGAGCACCTGGCCGTGTTCGATTGCGCCAACCGCAACGGCAAGTACGGCGAGCGCTTCATTCACCACACCGGTCACATCAAGATGATGGCTGCCGCCCAGCCGTTCATCTCGGGTGCCATCTCCAAGACCATCAACATGCCGAACGAGATCTCGGTCGAAGAGGTTGAAGATGCCTATTGGATGTCCTACCAGTTGGGGGTCAAGGCCATGGCCTTGTACAGGGACGGTTCCAAGGCTTCTCAACCCCTCTCGTCTTCTTCCGATGACAGCGCCGACGATGACGTCTCAGACGAAATCATCGATGCCATCGAGAAGGAAGCCGAGATCGCCTGGGGCAAGATCCCCGCGGGGATGTCACCAACGGCTGCTTACGCGGCCGGGATGCGTCCACCGCGCTTCTTGTTGCCATCCCGTCGGGCGGGCTTCAATCAGGAAGCCCGCATTGGTGGTCACAAGGTGTTCATGCGGACCGGTGAGTACGACGACGGCACCCTGGGTGAGATCTTCATCGACCTCGCCAAGGAAGGCGCCACGCTCAAGGGCATCTTGTCGTGCTTTGCCATTGCGGTGAGCAAGGGCTTGCAGTACGGCGTGCCGCTCGAAGAGTTCGTCAACACGTTCACGTTCCAGACGTTTGAGCCGCGGGGCATGGTCGAAGGTCATCCGAACATCAAAATGTCGAACTCGATCGTCGACTACGTGTTCCGGGCGCTCGGTGTCGAGTACCTGCACCGTGACGACCTGGCGCAGATCCCACCGGATCGTGAACTGGGCGACCTGCCCGAGCCACCGTCCGGAATGGCTGTCGACGCCGGCGTCCAGTTGGACCTGACCGACGCCGCCGCCGAACGCGACGTCGACGCTGTGCAGTCAGCTGCCGCTTTCGCCGACTCGGATGTCACCATGTCCGCTCCCCAGCCAGTCCCGGTGGGTAGCGGTGGTAGTGGCAGCAACGGAGCATCCAACGGTGGAGCACACGCGATGGCGATGGCCGAAGCACACGCTCCGGCGACCAAAGCCAACGTGGCCGACGCGGCCCTGGCCGAGAACATGGGCGACGCCCCGGTCTGCTCCAACTGCGGCCACATGACGGTCCGCAACGGATCTTGCTACGTGTGCCTCACGTGCGGTGACACAACTGGGTGTAGTTAGCGAGTCCACGAACCAGTATGAGAAGTCGGGCCGTTCGCAAGAGCGGCCCGACTCTTTGAGCGAATACGTCGTATCCATGATCACCTAAGGACCGAGCATCGTCCAGCGCCAGGCGTCGACCGTGAACTGGGTGTTGCTCGATCCGTAACAGCAGGTGGCCCCCCACATTAGGACCTCGTCGCCGGTCCAGACCATGTCGTGGTCGGCGCCCTGGCCAGGCATGTCGAGCGACACCCAACTGGCATCAACGCCAGGCAGCCAGGCGGCTTCGCCCCATTGAGGAACAAGGATGCCGGAACCAACGTCGACCGGACCCGAAGGACCCTCAGCGCCTGAAAGGGGGATCGTGTCGATCTTCGTCACCTCGTCGGTGAGCAGGTTGAAGGCCATCGTCGGATGCGACTCATCCTCCCAATACACGAGGTAGCCATCGACGACCGCGGTCTGGTTTGGGTAACCACAGTCGGCGTACTCTGACGTGGCCAGGTCCACCTTGGGCAGCGCTTCCCAACTCGTTCCGTTCCACTTCGAAGCCAGCCGACCGGAGCAAACGGGGCTGTCCAAACCGACGGCGATCAATGCGGTTCTCGCCGATCGAAGCGCTCCTTCCCACCGACTTGGTCCCCCAAAACCTGGATCGGGCAGCTGTTCCCACGC
>JAOUMT010000203.1 GCA_029881355.1 Acidimicrobiia bacterium
AGCCGATATAGCTCAGGTTCTTCGGCAGGGGTGGCTTTCATCACCGCCACCGGAATGACCCGCCAATCAGGTCGGGTGAGGTTGCGGTTCACGAAGTCGAATATCCCATAGAGCGAGACGATCGCCACTACCGAGGCATCCGCCTCATCAAAACCGCGCCGGAGTCGCGGATCGTCGACGAGGCCGGCCACCGACGCAAGATGCGCACCGGCCGATCCGCCCACGAGGGCAATACGACCGGGATCGATTCCGAACTCCCGGCCCTCCGCCCGTGCCCAGACGATCGATCTGCGAACCGCGATTGCCTGATCGAGAAACGAGGCTGCGGGAGCCAACGGATACCGGATGGCGCAGACCACCCAACCCCGCTGAGCGAGGTGATGAAACAGCGGTACTCCCTGACTGTGGGGAGCGCCGCCGGTCCAACCCCCTCCGTGCACATACACGACGCAGGGTCTCGCAACGCTCGCGTCGTCAGGCGCGAACACGTCCACCGTCAGCCCTTCGGCGTACTCGACCTCGCTGATGAGCTTGACGCCGGGTGGAAGGCTTTCATGGTCCCGGCGAAATCGATCTAGCCACGAGCCCGTCAGCCGGTATGGCTCTGGCACTTGACGTTCAATCACCCTGGTCGCCCACCAGTCCCGAACCGCAATCACAGATAGCAACCCGATCGAAACGGCCAACACGCCGAGGCCGATGCGACCAACCGGTTGGTCCCAGAGCCCGCCCCACCACGCCAACCCGCCGACGATCAGCCGGAAGACGAGGACCACCGGCGAGACTTCGGAAATGAGCATCGCTGGGAGCCACAGTGCCGGGAATCTGCTGCGGGGATTGGGATTGGACCTGAGCGCGTTGACCGAGAAGACCACTGCGACGAGGGAATAGGTGAATAGCAAGCCAGCGAGCATCCGCAGCATTGTGGCAGCGACCCAACCATGCCGGAGCACGACGATCGCTCCCGGCTTCGAAGAAAGCTGTTTCCGAGTAGCCTCGGAGCCACTGGGAAGCACAGGGAGACCGTCCGGATGGCGGCACCACAACACGCGCTCTACTTGCCGAGGCTCGTCCTTGACTGGTTGCGCGAAAAACCCCAGGATTCCTCTGGATCGGTCCACGGGACGCTGATCTTCGCCGACGTGTCAGGTTTCACCGCGCTATCGGATCGCCTCGCTATCGAGATGGGGCGGGGCGGGTCCGAGAAGGTCACTTCGGTCATGAACGAGGCATTCTCAGAACTCGTCGAGATCGTCTTTTTGGAGCATGGCGACCTCCTCCGTTTTGGGGGCGACGCCCTCGTGGCGCTTTTTACAGACGACCATCACTCCGGTCGAGCGTGTCGGGCAGCTGTCGACATGCGCGACGCCATTGGCGACATTGACGCGGGAGACATCGACCTCGACATCTCCATCGGGATCGCCAGCGGAGACATCGACGTCGACCTCATCGGTCATGGGCATCGCGAAATGGTTCTTTCGGGCCCGACCGTCGACGAGGTTATCGGTGCCGAATCCACTGCCACTGCCGGTCAGGTCTTCGTCTCTGCGGTTTTGGCTGACGAGATCTCCGAAGTTGCCACCGAGCATGAATCGGGGTTTTGGGAACTGGAGGACGACCCGGACAGCGCTCCCCTGCTCGACGAACCCGACGACCTGTCGTTCTCACCGGACAACGCATTTTCGGATTTCATCTCACCCGACTTCCGGGATTTGCTGACCCTGACTCTCCAGCAGGGCGAACACCGTCCAGCCTCGATCGGATTCGTGAAGTTT
Source organism: Acidimicrobiia bacterium (assembly GCA_029881355.1). Taxonomy (GTDB): domain Bacteria; phylum Actinomycetota; class Acidimicrobiia; order Spongiisociales; family JAENVV01; genus JAENVV01. The sequence goes on from JAOUMT010000203.1 coordinate 1,776, forward strand.
TCCGGCATTGCCGATCTCGACGATGCCGCCCGGGCCGAAGCACTGGACCATCTGTTCGCAGCAGTGACCCACGCCTGTCATGAGTACGACGTTGCGTATGTGTCCAATGACATCGACAAGGACGGCGGCAAGTTCATCCTGGCGGCCGGTGTGCCCCGGCGAACCAGTGGCGAAGAAGGTATGGCACTGGCCCTGCACAGCATCGTCTCGCAGCCCCACAAGCTGAAAGTGTCAGGTGGATGCGCCCGCGGGTATGTGTTCTCTGGCGACCTCGGAGCGCCTTCCCGAAGGGTTTTCACAGTCATGGGCGACACCGTGAATCTGGCTGCCCGACTGGCGGCTGCGGCCCACGGCGGCCAGGTGCTCATCACCGAAGCCGCCCTAGAACGGAGCCGGGGAGCATTCGAAACCAACCGGCTTGATCCGATCTCGCTCAAAGGGAAGTCGAAGGACATATCGCCGTTCGAAATCCTGAACGCAGAATCCACCGAGACAACGGCAGCCGCCATACCGCTCTTCGGCCGCGAGAGTGAAGTCCGCAGAATCACTCGTCTGGTGCGCGAAGGCGTCACGGGTTCGGGGACCGTTATTGCGTTGGTGGCTGCCGACGGCATGGGCAAGGGCCACCTGGCCAAAGTTGCCATCGAGCAGATCGATCCTGAGGTTCGCAGCATCACCGTCACCATGAGTCCAAGCCAGCCACATAGCGCCAACCGCAGCCTCCTGGAAAGCCTGGTTGGCATCGAGTCCGGCGACTCCACGGTGGATCAACTCACGGCCGCCATTGAAGCCCACCGGCCGGAACTGGCTGAGTGGCTGCCACTCCTGGCCAAGAACTGGTCAATTGACCTCCCAGAGACCGAGACCACCGCCAGCCTCGGACCCGAGTTCGTCGCCGCCCGAATTGCCAAGGTGTCCGCCGAGCTTCTGCTGGCGGCCGCCGGCGATGATCCCACCGTGATACTGATCGAGGATCTCGACCAGGCCGACCTGCCGTCGCGAGCCTTCGTGCACGAACTGGTCAGCCAAATCGAGGACCGCCCCTGGTCGTTGATCGTCACCTCCCAGATCGACCCCGATTGGGGTTCGGACGCCACCGTCTTTGAGATCGCCCCGTTCGACGCGCCGACCGCGCAGGGATTCGTCCGCTGGGTGCTCGACGACCGGGCACTTCCTGCTTCTTCGATCGCCCTGATCGTCGAACGCGGCAAGGGCAACCCGTACATGCTGAGCGAACTGACGCTCAGCGCCGTCGAGGGCGGGACGGTTCCCGAGTCCATTGAGGCTGCCGCCCTCTCCAAGTTGGATCGCCTCGACCCGCGCGATAAACAACTACTCATGTATGCGGCTGTGCTCGGAACCGAAGCACGCATCGATCTGCTCGCCTCACTGCTTCCAGAAATCGCCTCTGCAATCGAGGACTCGGAATCGTGGAACCGGTTGTCCGGGTTCATCGACACGTCAATCATCGGGAAGATCCGGTTCCTCGATCCGCTCACCCGTGACGTGGCCTACGGCATGCTTCCGCAGCGACGCCGCCAGGAGATCCACGAACTGGTCGGCGACGCCATCGAAAAACGGGCCAGACGACGGCCCGAACGGTTCGTCGACGACCTGTCCTATCACTACCACCTCGCCCACGACTGGAACCGGTCCTGGAAGTATTCGCGTATGGCCGCCGAGCGTGCCGAAAACAGTTTCGCTCTGGTCGTGGCGAGTCGGTTCTGGAGGCGGGCCATCGATGCTGCTGAAGCCATGCCGGAACCCCCAGCCGAGCTACCCGAAGCGTATGAGAAACTCGGTGACGCCCACGAGCGCGCCGGTATGTTCCCCGAGGCGGAAACGGCCTACGAGAAGGCCGCCGAACTCGCCGATACCGGCGAAACCCGCAACCGGCTTTCCCACAAACAGGGCCTGGTCGACATTCGGCTGGGCTATCCGGATCGGGCCAGGGAACGATTCGATTCCATCCTGGATTCGGACGGTACGCCACCTATCGATCGACTCGAAGCGATGTTGGGCATCGCCGGACTGGAGATTCGAACCGGCCATCCCCAGCTGGCAGCCGAATGGTGCGACCGCGTTCTTGAAGAAGCCGGCATCGACGGGTTCCCGCGCCAGCGAGCCCGGGCCTATCACATCATGGCATTGGCATCGGCCGACGCGGGTCTGTCCGACGCCGAAGAGCAGGCCAAGCAAGCCTTATACATTTACGAGGAGATCGACGACAAGGCGGGAGTGTCGAAGGCGCTCAACAACCTGGGGTATCACGCCTTTTATCAGGGAAACTGGGAGGCGTGTGAGGACTATCACATTCGCAACCGGGAGACCACCGAGGAACTGGGCGACCTCTTGAGCCGGGCGACGGCCGGCTACAACCTCGGCGAGTTGTATCTGGAGCAAGGTCGCTTCGACGAGGGGCGGCCGCTGCTCGAAGAGACGCTGGCCGCATTCCGCGGTGCAGGCCACAAGGTGGGTGAGGCCGTCACCCGGATCAGCCTCGGACGGTTGGCCGCCCGGCTCGCTCGCATCGACGACGCCACCGCCATGCTCGACCGGGCGCTCATCGTCGCCGAGGAAGCCAACGCAACCCAGTATCGCAACGACGTCGCCATGGCCCGCGGCGAGATCGCCCTCATCACCGGCAACATCGAAGAGGCCAACGAACTCATCGACGCCACACTGGCCACAAACATGAACGATGCCTCGATGAAGGCCCGCCTGCTCACGCTCCAGTGTTACGCCAAGTACGGATCCGATGGGCCAGAACCTACCCGGGAAATGTTTCGGTCAGCATCGGAGTTTGTCGACGAAATCGGCTCGTGGCACTTGCGATACGGGATCATCGAAGTCGGCGCGCGCCTGTTCGGCGAAGACAACGCCCGACTTCAGGAGCTTGCCGAGCAACTGCGCATCCAGGCCCGCCCGGTCTTCCGCACTAGCTGACCTGCCACGACTACAGGGAGTATCGGTCTCCTAGGCGAGACCGATCGGAGGCGGCCGACCGATCCCGCACAGGTTCTTGAGATCTATCTGGCTTTGCCTTTCGGCACATGGATCTTGATTGATCCACCTCCAAGCAACGTCATGCCCGCTTCGGTGCCATCGTCATTCGATCCGCGACCACTGTCGTATACGACCCATTCGGTACCGTCCGGTCGCTCTTCCCAAATCCTCACCCGAATACTGTCCTGATCAAACGAATCAGTCGTATTGACGTCAGC
>JAOUMT010000041.1 GCA_029881355.1 Acidimicrobiia bacterium
ACCAACATCAGCTCGCGGCGGTTACCGAGGCCCGTCTTTCGCAGAATGTTCTTGACATGGGTCCGTGCCGTCGACGGGGCGATGAAGAGCGCCTCACCAAGTTCGGCGTCGGTGAGCAGACCGGAACCGATAGCGTCGAGTACCTCTCGTTCGCGTTCGGTCAGTTCGCCAAGAGCGACATCTTCCGGGACGACACGATCCGTAAGCACGGTGACCATTCGGTCAGCCCTTCCCAGGGGGCCCCACACTCGCGTGATTGCCCGGAGTGCCACACCGCCCAGGACCATCGCGAGAAGAGATTGAACCAACTGCCACTCGGACAGCACGAAATCCGAGACCCGATTCTCGATCCAGCCTGCGCGAGTCGCTTGGAGCATCATCCGCTGCGCAGCACCCATCACGAACGCCGATGCGGCGGCGGCCGCCACCCATCCGAGGGAGCGCATACGGGGAGACATCTCCAACCGGGTGCGTTTCACCGCGGTCACCGCCAGGGCACCGAACAGCAGCAGGTTCAACCCGCTAACTACGAACAGTAACTCTGGCATGTCGACTCCGAACCGCTAATCCGTCTGAGGCGCTCCCAGGGATCTGACTCCCTCAGCACCTTCCAATTATCGGCACGCAGCAACCCCAAGCTAAGGAAAACCGGCGGAGGCCTAGCGACTAGACAATCCGAACCGAGATCGGGTCAAGTGGGTCGAGCGCGAAGGTGTACTCACTTCCCGCTACTGCCGGGATAGGAGGAATCACCGAGCCGGTAATGATCACATCGCTGGCACCGAGTACGAGCCCATTGGCCGCCAACGTATCGGCCACCGTACGGACCACGGTCGGGTAACGGCCCGTAATCGCCTCGAGTTCGCCGGTTGCGCCCACCTCAGCGCCGTCAACGAAGATTCGCGCAAACAAGCCAGAGATGTCGAGGCCCGCCCGCGACAGATCAGGCTCTCCGAACACCACCGCGGTGTGAAAGATGTTGCCGGCAACGATGCCTCCGACTTGATCAGGCCCGACCGGCAAGCTGATATTGGCAACCTCAATCGATGCCCCAACGGCGCCAATAGCCGCGCTGGCTTCATCATCAGAGGCTCCGGGTCCGAGATCATGAGCCAAATAGACAGCCACCTCGAACTCGACGACGCCCCTTTGGTAGCCGGTCGAGTCCACCGATTCACCAGAACCGAACACCGTGGCGTCGGTCAAGAAGCCCATCAGCGGGGCCGTGATCTGCATGAGCTCCAACGAAGCCGGGGCACCGAATCCCACCTTCCAGCCGACGCTCCTCGATCCGGACCTGAGAGCACTGCTCCGCAGTTCGATTTGCTGTTCCAGTCCGGCGGCCACCCGCGGGTCTTCCCACGGGTTCATGACAGGGCCGCCTCGTCCGCTTCGTAACCGGAATCTTCGAGCGACCCGCATCCGCTCCATCCCCATACGAGAACGACATCTTCGTCACCGGTGTTGTCGAACCCGTGCCATTTGCCACGTGGCGTCCAGATCACGTCGCCCTTGCCGGCCGGAGCGGTCCCGTCGTCCGTGTAGATCCGTCCGGCACCAGCCAGGACGATGAAAAACTCGTCGGCGTTGCGGTGAAGATGCCGGTCGTGGCGGGCCTTCGGAGGCAGAACGGTCCACCCGAGCAGGAAATCATCGGTGCCGACGTTCGCCTTGTCGATCAGGAACTGAACCTGCATGTCGACCCAACCCTCATCCTCTCGGAGACCACCGACCAGGGGCACCTCGGACAGATTGGTGTGGAACCGCTGGGTCATCGGCCACCCGAGAGCATGTGATAGACGTCGAAAACCGTTACGAAGTCCCGATGGTCGATCCCGAGGCCACGGCAGGCGTTCAGCAGTTCATTGGCCACCGCCCCGAGCGGCGCCGCCGAACCCTGGCGCCGCGCCACTTCCAACGCCAACACCATGTCCTTCTGCTGCAGGGTGACGTCGGCGAGAGGCTTGTCAGGCATATCAAGGATGAACGGTCCCCGATAACCCATAACCGGGGAAGCCACCACACTCTTGAGCATCGCGTCAACGGCCACCGCCCGATCAACCCCGCCTTTCTCAGCGAGCGACACCGACTCGCAGAACACGATCATTTCGACAATGAGGGTCAGATTGATCGCCACCTTCATCTGCACGGCCGTCCCTGAAGGGCCGATGTAGCTGACCTTGGACCCGACGTCATACAACACCGGCTCGACCCGTTCGTATGCTGCCCGATCACCGCCGACCATCGTTGAGGCCGACCCGGCCGCGATTGTGATGGGGCTGCCGGACACCGGGGCGTCGAGCATCGTCAGTCCTCGCTCGGCAAAGGCGGCCGCGGTCTCCCGGCTCACCTGCGGATCGATCGTACTCATATCGAGATAGATCCCGCCCCGCGGCAATCCGGAGATCACTCCGTCGTCTCCAAGCGCGACCGCCGAGACAGCATTGGCGTCGGTGACCATCGAAAAAACAAACTCGGAGGCGGCCGCCACCTGCCGCGGGGTGTCGGCCCACACCATCCCTTGGGCGACCAGCTCATCGGCCTTCGATTTCGTCCTGTTCCACCCGGTGACTTCGTGGCCGGCGGCCAGGAGGCGAGGGATAATGACGTAACCCATATCCCCGAGTCCGATCCATCCAAGTTTCATTTTGTCTCTTTCGCTCAGGCAACTGCCCCGCAACCTAGCGACGTCCAACGTCGGACGGCCGCTCGCGCCGAACGATTTTCGCACCGCGGATTAACGGAACCTACGGGCGCCCCGGGCTTGGGGACCCGGGGCTACCCCGTAATCTGACCCAACCGTGAGGGCAGACCGCCCTCGGCCGGCTAGGCGACAGCCGCCGCCGGCTCCGGCGTCCCACCCGTGGGCGGACCGCCTGGCTTGGCGAACCGGAGATACAGGCTCGGCACGACGAACAGGTTGAGCAAGGTCGCCGTGATCAAACCGCCGAAGATGACTATGGCCATCGGATATTCGATCTCCTGGCCAGGAATCTCCCCGGTGATGATCAGGGGCACCAGCGCCAGGCCGGTGGTCAGCACCGTCATGATGATCGGTATCAATCGCTCACTGGCTCCCTGCAGAACGAGGCCAGGTCCGAACTCAACGCCTTCCTCTTTCTCGAGGTGTTGAAAATGACTTATCAACATGATGCCGTTTCTGGCCACAATGCCCAACACTGTGAAGAACCCGACCAACGACCCGAGAGATACGACGCCGCCAGTCATGTAGGCGGCCAGGACCCCACCGACCAGTGCGATCGGCAACGTCAGGAACGACAACAACGCCAGACGCCCGTTCGTATAAGATGCTTGAAGTAGCAAGAACACGCCGATCACTGCGACGATGGACAGCGCCGTGATCCGTCCAGTGGCTGCCTGCCGTTCGGTGAACTCACCCAGAAGCTCCGCCCGGTACTCCTGTGGGAAGTCGTAAGCAGCAAGCGCGTCTTCCAAATCGTCGACGACGGCTCCGAGGTCCCGACTCCCATCCAAGTTGGCGCCGACGTCGAGCGTGCGGAACAGATCGTGGTGAGCGATCTTGTTCGGAACCGGCGTGATCGCCACATCAGCGACCTCGGACAGCGTCACGTGCTCGCCACTAGGAGTATCCAACAAGAGGTTTTGGACGTCGGTAAGACTCCGACGTGTTTCGGGCGTGCTCCAAACCTGGACATCGTAGGCTTTGCCGTCGTAGAAAATATCGCCTGCTTCCTCGCCTGCGATGAGGCGAGCGGCCGCGCGACGCACATCACCCGGCTTGATACCGTATGCCTGCGCGGCTTCGAGATCGACTTCCACCCGGATCTGTGGAATGTCTTCCTGAAACTCGACGTGGTTCTCTTTGACGCCCGGAATGGCTCCCAATATCTCGTTGATGTCGGCGGCGGTTGATCGCAGCTCGGCGAGATCTGAACCGTAGACCCGGATCGTGATCGGCTCGCTACTGCCAGTGAGGACCTCACGAATCCGCTCTTTGAGATACGTCTGGACGTCTCGATAAAGACCCGGGTAACCATCGACCGTCGTCTGAATCGCTGCGAGCGTGTCGTCATAGTCCACGGCAGGATCGACACTCACCCAGTTCTCGCCGAAGTCGATACCCACGACCTCATCCATGAGGAGGGCTTGGCCAATGTGGGACCCGGCATTGCGCACGCCGGGAATCGTCAGGAGTTCACGATTGACCTCCTCGGTGATCCTGACCATCTCGACCTGCCCGGTACCCGGTTTCGTCAGCCAATGCATCAAGAAGTCCCGCTCCTTGAACTCAGGGAGCAACGATTGTCCGAGGAGAGGGGCGATGATGATGCCGGCGAGCGTCGCAGCCGTCACGACCGAATACGCACGCTTTGGGCGCCTCACGATCCGAGAAAGGATTGCAAGGTACGCCCGTTTCATAGCCGGGACGACCGGAGACTCCCGGTGGTTGAGTGAACCCGGCTTCCTGAAGAAGATCAGGCTAAGTGCAGGTGTCACCGTCAGCGCCACAACCATCGACGCCAGCAGCGCCAGGGCATACGCCGTAACCAGAGGCCTGAAGAACGCACCCGACAGTCCGGTCAACATGAAGATCGGGACCACCGCCACGATCTCAATGAGGGTGGCGTAAACAATGGCGCTTCGCACTTCGATCGAGGCTTCCAGGATGATGCGAGCCGTTGACCGGGTACTCCCGGCGGCGCGATGCTGCCTCAATCTTCGCACCACGTTCTCAATGTCAATGATGGCGTCATCGACAATATCCCCAAGGGCGATCACCATGCCCGCCAGGATCATCGTGTTGATTGTGGCTCCCATGAAGTGCAGCACAAGACCAGCTGCCACCAATGAAAGAGGAATCGCCACGACGCTAATCAGGGCGGTCCGCCATTCGTAGAGGAACAAACCCAACATGAAGATCATCAGCAGGGCACCCATCAGCATGGCTGTCGACAGGTTCCTGATGGATTCCTCAATGAACGTTGCGGGCCGGAAGATCTCCGCGTCAATCGTGATTCCAGTCAGGGCGGGGGCCAGTTCCGCCATCGCGGCTTCGACGCCTTCGGTGACCTCCAACGTATTCGCCCAAGGAAGTTTCTCGACGATGAGCATGAGACCGGGACCGTCATTGATTACGGCGTCGCCGTTCAGGAGCTGATGATCCCTGACGAGTTCGGCAACATCACCAAGCAACACCGATTCGCCAGTGGTGGTAGGGACGGGCAACTTGGCGAGATCCTCGGCACGGACGATGGGCGGCACATAGTTGATGCTCAGTCGCTCGCCATCTTCTTCCACCCAACCGCCGCGACCAATGACGTGGCCCTCGGAGAAACGGTACAGGCCCGCTTCGAGCGCGTCTGAGGTCGTCTGGGAAACGGCGTCGAGGGTCACATTGGCATCGCGCAGTTCCTCCGGGTCGACCTGGACCTGCAGCATTTCGAGACGTTCGCCCCAGATCGGAACATTGGCTACGCCCTCCACCTGTAGCAGTCGGGTACGGATGGTCCAGTACGAGATCATCGACATGTCGATCATGTCGATATCCGGATCATTGCTGATCAGACCGATCTTCATGACCCGGCTCGTCGACGACAGCGGCTGGATGATGACCGGTGGCGATGCCCAGGTAGGCAGGGTTGGACCCACCACAGCCAGGCGCTCATCGACCAACTGGCGCGCTTCAAGCAAGTCCGTGCCCCGATCAAAGATGAGCAATATCGAAGAAAGCTGCTCGACAGAATTCGAACGTAGCTCGTCAAGGCCGGGGATGCCGGCCATCGTCTGTTCGATCGGAATAGTGACGAGCGACTCAACCTCAGTGGCCGATAGCCCCAGTGCTGGAGTCTGAATCTCCACCCGTGGCGGGGCGAACTCGGGGAAAACGTCGACACTTGTGTCGGAGAGTTGGAGCACGCCGAAGAACATGAGTCCTCCGGCAAACGCCATCACGATGAACCGATACTTGAGACTTGAACCTACAAACCAGCGCAACAACATGTCAGCCCCCCTACTTCCCGATCCCGTATTCGGTGCCGTATAACTCCGGCACCCCGGCCACCACAACGGAGGTTCCAACCTCTGGTCCGTCCGCGAAGAACGCCTGCAAATCCTCCTCGACGACCGGCTTGATCTCATGGCGCCGATAGACCCGAGGTTCCGGGTTTGTATATACCCAGTAGTTGCCGTCCGTGGTGATGAGAACCGCCGCGCTGGGGACTACGAATCCGTCCCCGGCAGCCTCCACCGTGACTGTCTCAATGGCGAGACGTTCCACCGCATCTTCGGTCAAGGTGATGTTCGGAATGGCACCGTCCGGGACGTCTTCGACGACCGCCGGATTGATGAATTCAACCGTTGGCGACGACGAGCAGGCCGCCAGGAGCAGGGTTGCTCCGAGCGCCGCCGCCGCCGCCAGCCGCGACTGGGAAGGACGCATGATCATTCTCCTCCCGTCCCTAACTCCGTCAACTCCACATCAAGTAGGTCCGTCAAATCGTCGGCAACCGTGTCCGGTTCGGCGATGAAGCCCCATCTGAGGTAGAACGCGGGGAGAACCATCCCCAGGTAGAGCGCCGTAGTTATCGCACCACCGAGCAGGACCCAGGCCATGTCACCGACGATCTCCAGGCCGGCCCGTGAGCTGAAGAAACCGAACGAGAGCGACAAGCCCACGACCGCCGCCAGAGAAGTCACGACCGGCACCATCAGCTCGGAGCTGGTTTGTGCCACCAGATCGACCCCGAACTCTGCTCCGGCCCTTTCCTTCCGCTGGTACGTCTGAACCAGGTGAATGGCCGCCCGGCCGGCCAGGCCCAGCAGCGCCACCAGTGCCGCCACCGATCCAAGAGTGAAGTCCGTTCCCGTGAGAGCCAATGCCGCAAAGCCACCGGCAAGACCCATCGGAACGGTCAGGAACACTATGAATGCCAGCCGCCAGCTACTGAACGCTGCTTGCATCAGAATGAATACCGCGAAGACCGCCGCCAGGATCACGGAAGTCGAACCGAAGCCAGTGCTTACATTTGCATACGCTCCGATCACCTCGGCGTGATACTCGATCGGGAAGTTGACATTGGCGATGGCGGTGGCGACGTCGGCTTGCACCTCGGCAACCGGCCGGTTTCCCGGGTCGGCGATCACGTCGAGGTAGGTCGAGGCTGACTCATGGCGGATTACTGCAAGGTTCGGCACCACTTCAACGTTTGCCACATCCGACAACGCCACACTTCCGCCATCTGGTGTGGCGATGGGAAGCGCAAGGACATCGTCGACCGATTCGCGCAGCTCGGGCGTACCCCACACCACGACGTCAAATACCTTCTGGGACTCAAACAGATTGCCAACGACAATTCCCGACAGAAGCGTCGTCGCGTTCCGCCGAATGTCACCCGGCTTGAGACCAACCGCTTGTGCCCTGGCGAGGTCGACATCGACTTCGATGGTGGGTTCCTCGATCGGTAGATCGATCCTCACATCCTCCAGTCCCCGTACGGAAGCCAAGGAACTCTGTACTGTTCCGGCGACCGTCTCGAGTTGCTGGGGGTTATCGCCGTAGACCCGGACAATCAGCTCGTCGGTGGAACCGCCAAGGATTTGACTGACTCGTTGATCCGAGTACGTCGAAACACGTGCGGTCACGCCTTCCGGCGTCGTGATGGCCGCTTCAACGGCAGCTACCGCTGTGTCATAGTCGCCAGATTCGGAAAGCTTCACCCAGACCTCACCGGCATTCACGTTTACGACCTGATCGCTGGAGATGGCCCGGCCGACATGAGCCCCAACGTTCACGACTTCGTCGAGACTCGCCACAGCATCGACAACGTCGGCGGCCACCGCGTCCATCGTGGCGAGTGACGTACCGGCAGGAGCCGTGAGCTCAATCAGCAGATCCCGCTGTTTGAGGTCGGGGCGGAACGACTGATCGATGAACGGCAACGAGGCAAGCGCCAGGCCTAATGCGAGCACGAAGGCAATCCCAGCTCGCCCGAACTTCGTCGCCAACCCCGGCGCCGACTTGGTCCACCAACTCGTCAATCGCTTCGCCAATGGCGACGTCGAACCTGCCGACGGCGCATTCCGAATGATGATGGCTGCCAGCGCCGGCGCCACCGTCAGGCTGACGATAAGCGACACCCCTAGCGCCATCAGGAACGATGTCGCGATGTGGGGCAAGAACGCGCCTTGCACTCCGTCGAGGAAATAGAACGTGAACGCGGCGGCTGCGACGATGATGGCTGCATAGAAGGTTGCACTCCGAGTCTTCAAAGCAGCGTCGGCGACGCGACGCGCCAACCTGGGGCCCTCCTCTGTGGCCGATCTCTGAGGTGCCCTCTCAAACAGACCCTTCGCTCCGATGATGGCGTCATCGACAATGAGTATCAGGGCCAGGGTGATTCCGGCCAGGGTCATTGCGTTCATCGTCGCATCTGTCATATACAGCACCAACACTGCTGCCGCCAGTGACGTGGCGATCGTGAAGGCTCCGACCAGGACCACTCTCCAGTCGAACAGCAACGCAATCATGACGAGCGCCACGAGGGCCAAACCGATCCAAAGGGCAGTCCCTAGATTCCCGAACGAAGCGTCAATGAAGGTAGCCGGCTCGTAAATCGAGCTGTCGATCGTGATCCCCTCAAGGCCGGGCTGAAGCGCTCGGAGCGCTTCGTGGATGTTGTCAACAACCTCCGGCGTATTGCTACTGGGGAACTTCTCAATCACCAACAACACGCAGGGACCGCCGCAGTAGGCATCCCCGATGAGCGGCTGATGGTCAGTGACGATGGTTGAAACCTCGCCGAGCGTGAGTGGCTGGCCGTCCACAAAAACGGCTCCACCGTCGGGGTCTTCAACGGCAACCTGCGCAAGCTCTTCTGGTGTGGAAATGGCTTGTTCATGAAAGACGTGCAGGCGCTGATTGACGGTGTCGATGAACCCACCGGTACCCGGGCTGGAAGCCTCAAGGAACGTGAGCGGTGACACTTCGAGTGCATTACCGGCGGTGGAGATGACCTGTGACAGCGAGACTTCCTGTTCGGCCAACCGTGCTGGATCGACGAGCACCTGGAGCTGTCGGTCGCGGAATCCCCAGATTGACGCATTGGCGACGCCTTCAACGCCCAGCAGGCGAGGCACGATCACCCACCGCGCCAGAACCGATGTTTCGATTGGACTTAGTTCATCCGATGAAAGGGAAATCAGAGCGACTCGTCCGGTGGATGAGTATGGCTGGAGCATCTGAGGTCGGCCGGCGACCTGCGGTAGGCCGGCTGCTTGCACCAACCGCTCAGCCACAACCTGTCGGGCATTGAGCAGAGTCGTTCCAGGCTGGAATGTCATGACCACCGATGAGAGACCGGGAAGGGAGGCTGACTCAATCGACTCCAGGAACGCGACACCACTGAGAAGGTCCTGTTCAAGCGGCGTCGTGATCAACCGCTCCACCTCACTGGCGGAGAGTCCGAGCGCTTCCGTTTGGACCTCAACCTCGACCGGGCTGAACTCGGGAAGCACGTCGCGCTTCACGCTGTCGAGTTGAACGATTCCCAGTACGAGTATTCCGACTGCCGCCACAAGCACGATGCGCCTGAGGTTGACACTGATGTCGATGATTCGACGTAGCATGAAGATCCCCTTCTTTTAGCTCGGAGATCTCCCGCCTCCCAAGGCGACCATCCCCCCGAATGCCTGTAGTCCTAACGAATGCGCCTTTCTTGGTAGCGGGCGGCATTGCTTGTATGACCGGGTGGGTTGGAGCGGACTCTGGTGGCCGAGTGGCCACCGTTTCGTCCGTACGAAGATCGACGGACACGGCGCGATTGTGACGCTGCCGGCCGTTCGACCGCTAGAGAGACCGAGCCAGCTGGCGATTGAAGGAAACCGCACACGCGGATGTCTGTAGCTGCGTTTTCCTGCATGCTCTGGCACGGCACGATTGGAGCCCCCCGGATCTAATCGACTTTCGAAACATACCAAACGAAATCACGGTGTGTGAGAATTTTCTAAGAAATTCATAAATCTCAGACGCACAGCGAGGTAGTAATCGTCATGACATCAATCGGGACATCAATTGGACGGACATCGGCGGCGGTACTTCTGCTCGTCGGAGCCTGCACAACCGCCACGAGCGAACCGACCACCACCACTGACGCACCCGACATCACCGTTGTCAGCGTTTCGTCGACGACCGTCACCGACCCGACGACCACCGTCGCTTCGGTTCCTGCGCCGGAACACCGCATCCAGGTCCGGGTCATCGACGGGGCCGGCGAGTTCTATGACACCGCAACGATGAATGAGTTCGTACCGCGCGGCATGAACTACAACCGTTTCGTGCCCAGCGTCAGCGGCCCGATATTTGATAGCGTCCTGGCGACGACCCGCTACGAGCCCGCCACCGTCGATGCTGACTTCACCGAGATGCGCTCACTCGGATTCAACGTTGTACGCATCATGCTCGAAACCTGTGGTGTCTACGTAGACGGTTGCATCACCGGCTCAGATGGCCGTTTGAATCCCGAGTACATGGACAACGTCGTCGACTTCTTGAACCGCGCCAAAGCGCACGATCTTTTCGTGATGGTTGCGTCAAACACTCTGCCTGGCGACAGTTACTGGCTCCACGCAACGGCGGCTCTGACCGATGCACAGTTCGACAGCGCCAACAACGAGTTTCTCAATCCCAGAGCCGTTCCCATCTACGTCGACTACTGGGAGTCGGTAGTGCAGGCACTGGTCGAACGTGGCGCCCCGCTCGACGTCATTTGGGGGTATGAACTCCGGCAGGAGCATCACTTCCATGAGATATATGCACCCTTGAGTCTTACGGCAGGACTCATAACGACCGCCAACGGCGAGACGTACGATATGTCGAGCGACGACGACAAGAACCGCATGGTTGATGAGGGCTTGGTGTATTGGGCCGACACCATCCGTCGGGCGATTCGCGAGATTGATCCAACTGCGCTGGTGACCGTTGGGTTCTTCACTCCCAACGAACCGAACCCGGTGAATGGGCCGGACGAGACCCGACTCGTGAGGACCGCCTACTTCCTTCGCAACTCCGAGGTCGACTTCGCCGATCTCCACCACTACCGGGGCAACGGGGTCGATGATGCCGATATTTGGGAGAACTTCGGCATTGCGGGGGTGGACGAGATGCCGCTGGTGCTGGGCGAACACGGTGGATTCCGAAACTGGTACTCGAGTATCGACCGTGCCGCCACTGCAGTCATGGGACTGGAGGTCGACTCGTGCCGGCAAGGATTCGATGGCTGGCTGGTATGGGCTTGGCGCGGGGACGCGTCGCTCGATTTGTGGTGGGCCAACGAAGGGTCCGGCAATATCGCCCGGGTCGTGGCACCAATCAACCGACCGGATCCATGTGCCTATGCGGAGTTCGACTTCATCCGCTACAACGTCGCGTTGGAGTCGACCGTAACGGCATCGAGCGAGATCGAGGGGAACCCGGCCACCAACGTAAATGACGGAACGCCGAAGCACTGGAATGCATCAGCGCTCGCTCCACAATGGGTCGAGTTGGCACTCGCCAATCCAACTGATCTGACCGAGATCGTCCTGACCGTCGCCCAGGACCCTCCCGGACGAAGCGTCCACGAGTTATGGGTGAGAAAGGCCGGTGCGGATCTCAGGCTGATCGAGACGTTTGATGGTGTCACCGCCGAGAACGACCGACTCGTGTTCAGCCCCGGCGAACCACTGCTGGGAATCGACCTCGTGCGGGTCGTGTCAACCTCGGTGGGCGACCTGTGGCCCGCCTGGCATGAGATCGAATTGCTTACGGCTGATCCGCCGCCCTAGGCAGCCGACCCGTGGACGGAGGCAAGAACGTTCACTGGTATCGACTCGGCTCCGGCGCGGTTGCGCAGGATAATCATCCAGTCGTCGTGAGAGACTTCGATACCGAGATACTCACCGGTGGCGGTGCGACCCGATCGGGTCGTCGCCTGGTATGTGGCACCTACTCGTAGGTGGTTTATGTCAATCGTCGCAGCGTTCTGCGACTCGTCTTGTGCCTGCATGGCACTCCTTTCGAGGACCCTGAGGGATCCATTTCATTGAACTGTTTTCGATGCACTGTGCGTGTCATCGATGCTCAGAGGTGCGATCCAGTAACGGGCGCGCGGCTAGCCGTAGGTCAGTGAGCGGAGAGGCCGTCAGGCCGGAACTGCTAACTCACGGAACTTGAGAAGGAAGGTCCGCAGCTACGAGACCGAATCGGTCGAGCAACAAGAACCCTAACAGATCCCCGGGCAAACCCGGCTTTCGCACGGAACGTTATGACTCCGTGGCCTCAAAGTGCCTTTCGAGGCTGTGCCAGACGCTCGGATAGTCGTCTTGAAGGGCCGGGATCGATCCGGCATAGGCCGTCGGAATCAGCGGGTAGCGCGTCTCGAACATGAACGACATCGTGTTCGACAACTTCTCGGGTCTGAGATCCGAGGTGGTCGCCTTCATCCAGGCGTCATGATCAGGTCCATGCGGGAAGTACATGTTGTGCAGGCTCATCCCACCAGGCTCGAAGCCCTCTTCTTTGGCGTCGTAGACCCCATACAGGATCCCCATGAACTCGCTCATGATGTTCCGGTGGTACCACGGTGGCCGGAACGTATGCTCCCCCACCAGCCATCGGTCGGCGAAGACCGCAAAGTCGATATTTGCCACTCCTTCATCTGGTGATGGCGACGTCAAGACCGTGAAGATCGACGGATCGGGATGATCGAAGCTGATCGACCCGATGACGTTGAATCGGCGCAGATCGTACTTGTAGGGAACATGATTCCCATGCCAGCCGACCACGTCGAGCGGCGAGTAGTCCGTCTCGACGACGAAGAGTCGGCCGTCGAACTTAACGAATAGCTCACCCGATTGTTCGATGTCCTCGAACGAGGCCGTCGGGTGCAAGAAGTCCCGGGGATTGGCGAGTCCGTTCGCCCCGATCGGCCCCCGCTCCGGCAGTTCCAGATAGGTCCCGTAGTTTTCACAGATATACCCACGGGACGGTCCATCGAGCAGTTCGACCCGAAACATCATCCCGCGAGGCATCACGGCGATTTCTCCAGGAGCGACGACCAGGACTCCACATTCCGTTACGAATCGCAAGGCACCGTCCTGAGGAACGACCAGGAGTTCGCCGTCGGCATTGAAGAAGTAGGTATCGGTCATCGACTCGGTGGCAAGATAAATGTGGGCGGCCATGCCGGTTTGGGTATGGGCGTCACCGTTCGTGGCGATGGTGTGCATACCCGTCAAAAACGTCGTCGGGCCTTCGGGGAACGGCGGCGGGTTCCAACGCAGCTGTCCGATCGGCGGGTTCGTTTCGCGACACGGAGCCGTTCGAATCAAATGATTGGTGGTTTCCGTGAAGTTCCAGGCATGGCGAACCGACGGGCGGATTCGATATAACCAGGTGCGCCGGTTGCGGGCATTGGGAACGGTGAACGCGGTACCAGAGAGCTGCTCCGTATACAGGCCGAGTGGGGGCTTCTGAGGATTGTTCTGTCCTTGCGGAACGGAGCCTGGTATGGCCTCTGACACAAACTCGTTTCCGAACCCGGACTGATACATCGGTTGGGCTAGTTCGCTCATGCTGGACCTCCCGCTAATGCCGACCGGGTTGGATGACACCCGAAACCGGCCCCAAGGGTATGTCGCCATGTTCGGTGACTGCCTTGCCGAATAGGATTATTTCATCCCCGTCATTGAGAAAAGTCCGGTCTTGTCCTCCCACCTGGAACGGTTGCGTACCCCCCATGGATAACTCGATGAGACTCCCTGCCTGCTCCGGCTCAGGGCCCGAGATCGTGCCGGTTCCGAACAGATCACCCTCCCGAATCGACGCTCCATTGACCGTCAGATGGGCCAGTTGTTGGGCCGCATTCCAATAGAGTCCCTCGACCGATGAGACCGCAGCGATTTTGGTGGCTTCTTCCGTTCCTGCCGGTCGCATCCAAACCTCCAGCTGTAACTCAAGGTGCCAGGGGGTGTCGCTCTGGAGATAGTCCTTCGGCACCGGGTCGGTCTGCTCCACCCCGGCAACCCGAACACTCTCCAGCGCCTGCAGTGGCAACACCCAGGCGGACACCGAAGTGGCAAACGACTTGCCGAGGAACGGCCCGAGGGGCTGGTACTCCCACGCCTGGATATCCCTGGCGCTCCAATCATTGAGCATGACCACGCCGAACAGATGATCGGCCGCGTCACCGATCTGGACGGGTGATCCGGCGACGGTGGGACCGCCCAAAACAAACCCGATCTCAAGTTCGATGTCAAGTCGATTGGTCGGACCGAAAACGATCGTCCCGTCCACGGCGTGTTGACCGCTCGGGCGGACAACCGGTGTGCCATCGACTACGACGGTGCCCGCTCGACCGTGATAGCCGACTGGCATGTGTAGCCAGTTCGGCATGAGCGGCTTGGCATTGGGTCGAAACAAACGACCGAGGTTCTCCGCATGATGCCGCGACGAGTAGAAATCGACATAGTCAGCGACCTCCCATGCCAGGTGCATATTCACGCCGGATTGCTCCCTCCCATCGCCTAGCTCGCCGGTCGGAACCTTCGCAAGCAACTCCGACCGCAAGGCTTCCCAGGTCGGTCGTCCGGCCGCAAGTAGCTCGTTCAAGCGCCCGGTCGTCAGGAGCGACGGGTCGACCGAGGTGAGCCGACCCGTGGTAGCTGCTTGATCGAGGTCGATAATGCGGGTACCAACTCCTACCCCCAGCCGGGGACGTCGGTGTTCCTGTGAAAACACTCCGTAGGGAAGGGCAGCAGTTGGGAAGTCAACAATCATGGTCCGACTCTATCCACATCGTCGGCCATCCCACCAACAAAGGTCGATATTGAGCCTCATCGTTTGCGGATGAGCGCTCAGTCAGAGAGCCGAAAGTAGCTGATCAGCCATCGCCAAGAGCGTTCCTGGCTCAACCTCGTGTTTGATTCGCGACGAGGCAACCAGCTCGGTCGATACTCGCACCGAGGTACTGCTCCAACAGGCGATGACGCCACTTCGCTCGGATCGGACGAGTTTCGTGATTGCTCACCGCCTGTCGACCATCCGCGATGCTGATCTGATCCTGGTGATGGAAGAGGGTCGAATCGTCGAACGGGGCACCCACAGCGAGCTGATGGCCAAAGATGGCGCCTACGCGGCGCTGCACAACTCGGGATTCAGCGAAGAAAAACCCAAGTCGTTTGGCATCGATACGGAACCGCTGCCCAACTAGGCATAACGTTTCGATCCTGGTCGTTAGTCTCCCGACCATGGCACTGACGGTCGTGATCGCCGAGGACAGTCTTCTCATGCGTGAGGGTGTCAAGTCCGTGCTGGCGCTCGACGACGAGATCGAGATAGCCGGTGTGTGCGGGGACTACGACGGCCTGATCGCTGCGGTCTATGCCAACGAGCCCGATGCGGTTATCACCGACATCCGAATGCCCCCCACCCAAACCGACGAAGGTATCCGAGCAGCCAACCTCATACACGCCAGTCATCCGAACGTAGGCGTGGTCGTCCTTAGTCAATACGTTGAGCCACGGTACGCTCTCAGCCTCTTCGAAACCGGGACGAGCGGCCGCGCCTACCTTCTCAAGGAACGAGTAGCCGATCCCGGAGAGTTGGCAGCAGCAGTCCGCCAGGTCGTATCAGGAGGATCCGTCGTCGATCCTCGGGTGGTCGATGCTCTCGTAACCGGCCGCACGGCCGACCGCCAGTCACCGCTACATCGACTGACCGAACGGGAAATGGAAGTTCTTGCCGAGATGGCAACCGGAGCCAACAATGCCGCTATCGGCGAAGCGCTCTTCATTTCCGCTCGCTCGGTCGAAAAGCATATCAACGCCATCTTCACCAAGCTGGATCTTTCACACACCGAAGACATCCATCGCCGGGTTCGCGCCGTGCTCCTTTATCTCGGCGGTCAGCCATAACTCGTGCCAGCACTACCTGACCTGTCGCGATTGCCCGATAGGCAGGCATACCGTTAGGCGCGAAGATGTCGCCATGACGCCTGACATTCGGGTTCTGATAGTCGATGATCAACTTCCCTTCCGGCAGGCTTCCCGCATGGTCGTCGAGCTCACCGACGGCTTCGAGCTGGCGGGAGAAGCCACCAATGGTGCCGAAGCCATCGAACTGGCAGAGCGCCTTCGTCCCGATTTGGTGCTGATGGACGTCCAGATGCCGGGCATCGACGGGATCGAGACCACTCGCCGGATCCGGGCGTTCGAGAATCCGCCGATCGTCATCGTGATGTCGACGCACGAATCGGGCGACTACGAGGCCGTAGCGGAAGCCGCAGGAGCGATCGGATTCGTTCCCAAGTCTCAGTTCGGCATGGACACCCTTGCCGAGATGTGGAACCTCGCCCAGCGCAGCTAAACGCCAGCCCGATCCTTCACGGGTACCGACCCACTTACCACTGTCCCTTCACCGGGACTCGAATAGATCCACCATGAGCCTCCGACCGTATCGATCCGGTCAGCGATTCCATTGAGTCCCGCTCCTGGCTGGACCAAGCTCTCATCAAAACCCTGCCCATCGTCTCTCACCTGAAACGTCAGATTCCCGTTACTCTCACGCAAGGTCACCTCAGCCGAGTTCGCTGTCGCATACTTGGCCGTGTTCTGAAGGGCCTCGAGCACAGCGAAGTAAACAGCTGCCTCGATATCACGCGGATAACGGCCGATTCCCTCGGCGTCGACCAAAACAGGCAGCGCTGCCCGCCGAGCCTGTTGGCCGAGGGCGACTCCCAGTCCTTCGGCGCCAAGCAACGGTGGATAGATCCCGGCAGCGAAGTCTCTAACGGCCTGGATGGCATCACCGGCCTGAGCTTCGATATCCGCGAGCAAGGCGGCGGTCTTTTCGGCGCCAGCCTGTTGAGCCAGCAACCGTGTCGGTCCCAGCCTCACCTTCACGGCGACCAGATGCTGTTGAGGTCCGCTGTCAAGATCACGCTCCAAGGACCTTCTCGCCTGGTCAGCCGCACTCACGATGCGGTCGCGAGATCGCGTGAGATCTTTTACCTTTTGTCTGAGCTGCGATGTCAGCGCGGAATTCCGTAGGGCCAAGCCCAGGCCGCCGGCCAGATTGGAAAGCATCTCCTCATCAATAGGCGATATTGCGTCACCACGGGCCTTTTTCAGCGAGATCCCTCCGAGTAGTTCTCGATCATGGAACACCGGGAGGGAATAGTCGGCCTCGGGATCAACAAATTCGGCCGAAGATTGGAGCGAATATCTGCTGATGTCGTTTGGCCACGACGAGGCCACCCGGAACCCGCCATCGGAGCGGACCCAAAGCGAGGCTTCCAGAGCTCCTGTACCGTCAACGATGAGATGGGGGATCCGATCCAACAGCTCGCTGTCGGATTCCTCGGCAGATCGACGTGAGAACTGAGCGAGGACCTCATAGGGCGTCGCCCGCTGACCGTAGACAAGCCGGTTCGCCAACCGTTCTACCCGTAATCGCATTGGCTGGAATGCCAAAGCGACGACACTGGTCGCCGCGATCGACAGACCGACGTTACCTCGCTGGCCAATCGATTCGCCGAGGCCAACCACGATCCCGATGTAGACCACCCCGATAAATGCGGCAAGCGCACCGTACGTGAGCGACCGGCGGATGATGACATCGATATCGAAGAGTTGGTACTTGAGGATCGCAATACTGATCGATGCAGGAATGCCGGCTGTAGCAATACTGAGCAAGATTCCAGCGAACCACGATTGGCTTTCCCACGAACTGAACATCACCGATATCCCGTAGACAACCCCGAAGAAGGCCACGCCCAGCAGTACGAGCTTGATCTGGTTCCTCTCAACACTCGAAGCCCTCCGGTATCGCAGGACCATGGCCACGACACCACCTGCGGCGAGCACAAACAAGGAAGCGGACCACGGAATCAGGATCCGATTGATCGCATTCAGGGGAATGAAGCCGACCGGGTTCGGCACGAACCAGGCCTCGTTGAACGGCCCGATCTGGGAGCTAAAGGCGCTCCCCCCGAGCATGATCGTCACCATCACGATCATTACGCGTGGTGCCCACATCCACCGGGGCGATGGAAGCTTGCCGGTCGGGAACAGGTAGAGAAGCAGGAAGATCGGAAAGATTGCGGCAACCCAAGACCAGTTGTTGACCCACAGCCTGGCGAACAGCAAGGGGGTGAGATTGACCGGTTGGACGGTAAGGTCGAGCGCTCCCCCGTTGATGATGTCGAGAACTCCCCCGATGATGACCTCGCTCGCCAACCCGCTGCCGATAAGCAGCAACAGTTGGCCGATCCGGTTCCCTGGTTGTTTGGACATGATCACTAGACCGAGTACCGCAAACAACGGGGCGAGCCCGATCCAACTCACCTCGCTGAACACGCCAGCCGTCGAATTCCCGGACAGCGCCTGCCAAGCCGCGCGGCCACTACCGAGCGAGATGACAACTAGCAGCAACCAGGGCCACAGACTTCGGTGCGTCACCTTCATGCTGTCTCCAGAACTTCCCCGGCAGTCGGAAAAACGGCGGAAACGAAGCCTGCCTG
>JAOUMT010000204.1 GCA_029881355.1 Acidimicrobiia bacterium
CAACCTTGATCGTCCCAGACTGAGTAATCGAAATCCGAGCATCCACCACTGTTGTGGTGCACTCGGCCGGATCGGTGACCTGAGCAAACACAGTCGTGCCGCCAAAATCACCGGCGGCCGAGGCATTGTTGGTCACTGGACCAGTGACCCCTGGGGCTGTCGCAGTGGTTTGACGATTGACGAAACCGCCTGGCGCAAGTGCGCCGATTGGAGACGCGTACGGAATATCCAGGTCGCTCAGCAGAATATTCTCGAGGTTGACGTTGCCGGAGTTCGTAACCGTGAATCCGTATGTGATCGTCCCACCGACCCGCACGACGCTCGTGCACGACTTGGACAGGGTCAGATCCGGAGCGCCATTGCCAAAGTCTGCGATCTCAGACTTGTTCGCAAGATTGATATTGAATGTGTACGTTTCCGCGCCACACGGATCGCCGGTATTCGCACCTGGTTGGGTCTGTACCCACGCTGGATCAGCGGTCGGGCACACCGCGGTCACCGTGTAGGTGCCATTGGCCAATCCGTCGAATTTGTATTTGCCATTAGCGTCGGTAAACGCCGTCGCCGTTGCCTTGCCCGAGAGTTGAATCTCCCAGTTCTCCAAGGGCGGCTCGCCCGCATCGCGGGTTCCATTGCCGTTTACGTCGAGATACTTGGTGCCTTCAATGAAGCATTCAACGGGCAGCGGAGCCGGACCGGACAGGTCCTTCAAGTCAGCGGTTGGCTCCAGCGACGAGCGCGACTTGGCGTGAACCGAGCCAAAACCCGGGCAACCGGGGTCAAGCCCAAGGTTGGTCAGGTTGAGGGCCGCTTCGGCAAACTGGAAAGGCCCGATGTCGGCCGCTTCGTTTCCTTGCGGATCGAGATGTCCCCAAGCACCCTTTTGAATGGCCGCTGCATTCATGGTGGCGTCGCCAAACGCTCCAAGGGCCGCAGCTTCGCCGCGATAGCGATAGACGAACCCAGTCGTCCCGTAGTCCGGACAACTCCCGCTTCCCGAAGCTACGGCCACGATCTTACCGCCCGGTCCAAAAGTGGTGTCACAGGAACTGTTGGATGCTCCTGCGTTGTAGGTTCGGCTGGGGTCGTACACCAACAGAACGACTTGCAGATCCTTTTGCGGATCGCTCGGGTTCCCTTTCAGCTCAAAGGCAGCGACGATGTCACCGGGCGTCCGGACGAGCGTCCCGGACGTTCCGTCCCATGGAACCTGGTTGAGTTCGAAGTCGAGGTCGAAGGTCCCTTCTTTCTTCACTCGCTCCATACCGAGCTTGAGCCAGGCATCTGTGTTTGGGTTACCGAGGTCGTTAGTTACATCCCCTGGGGAGATGGCCCAGACGTAAATGTTTGTGAGTTCGTTTTGGCCAGGATTTTGACCGCTCGAGATCGTCCACTTGTCCGGTTCGCCGAATTTACCGGAGGGGCTGAAAATGGTGGGATCAGACACGACCTTGGAGTGCGTGTCACGAATCAGAATGCCTGGCCCGCCATCCCAGTTGGGCGACGTACCGGTGATGGCACTCCCGGCTGCATTGGCGCCAAGGCCCCAGTCCCGGTTACCTGCAGCGTCGATCTTAAGGTTGCCTTCGATCTCGAACTTGGTGTCAGAAATCGTTGCAGCAACAGCGACCACCGCTCCAGCCATCAGGAGTCCCCCGATCAGCATCACGACGAGGGGCCGACGCGAACCCATACGTCGCCAGTTGCGGCTTGATTTTGGTGCTACGTGACGACCGCGGTATGCCCTGTACATGACGCCCTCCGAGCGTTATTGCTGCGTCTAGCGCTGAGAGGACCAACCCGTCACGGATAGTGTCGACAAGGGCTTAACAGAAACCAGCGCACACAACATCGAGGCTGCGCACCGGATCTGTCATCCTCCCAGCGGTGACTTTTCCCTTAGTCACCTTATATCAGTCACAGTCAGGCGAGTCAACGAAAAACACCCGCCCGTTCAGTCGATGTTAAGTTCTCGCCGCCCGCCGGTTTCATCCTGGACCGCCCAGGGCGAGTACTTCTCGAGCGTGCCCAACGCTTACGGCCAATTACACTGACCCTGGCGGAGGTGACTGTGCGTGAAGGTGATCATTCGAGCGTCAATCTGGCAGGTCCAACCGCGCTCAATCCCGTCGAGGTCATGCAGGGTCGGCAGGCGACGGTGGGCGGGGTTGGCGTCGTGCGGGTTCTGCCCAACAAGGGACGGCGGACGGTGGGGCCGTGGTGTTTTGTCGACTGCATCTTGCCCGATGAATTCGCCGAACCTCATCCGCTCGAGGTTGGCCCCCACCCACACACCGGCCTGGCCACGGTGACCTGGCTATTCGAGGGTGAGGCGCTCCATGGCGACTCGCTCGGGACCGAGCAGCTCATTCGACCCGGTCAACTGAATCTCATGACTGCCGGGCGGGGCATTGCTCACGCCGAACTCGGGGTGACCGCCGCTGGTCGGGGTTTCCAGATGTGGCTTGCGCAACCTGAAGCTACCCGGCATGGACCGTCGCGTTTTGAGCACCATGCCGAACTCCCGACGATGTCGATCGGCAACGGAGAGGCCACAGTCCTCCTAGGGACGCTCGGCGAGACGACGTCCCCGGCGGTGGTCGACACGGAGCTCGTGGGCACCGAACTTCGTCTAGGGCCGGGCCTGGTCGAGCTGCCGACCAATCCCAGGTTCGAATACGCGATCGTACCCATCGATGCGCCGGTCCGGGTTGGGGACGCGATCGTGCGACCAGGCTGGCTGGGCATGGCGCCGGTCGGAGCCGAGCTGCTGGCGATCGAAGCCGGACGCGGCGGCGCACGGGTCATGGTGCTCGGGGGTATCCCGCTAGGAGAACGCGTCCAGATGTGGTGGAACTTCGTCGCCAGGACCCGCGATGAACTCACCGAAGCCTGGCAAGACTGGCAGAACCGGAACACCGACCGATTTGGCGAGGTCAACTCGAGCCTCGCACGAATCGATGCACCACCTCCCCCCTGGATCTAGCCCAACCGCACCCAGCTACCTCCGCCCAGGCCTTCGGATGTTTGCGCTGGCATTGCTCCTCCCGTCGCACTACGCTCCCTCGGACAAAGTAGGACAAAATGCGACAATAGAGGGTAGGTCGTTCCATGGGTGGCGAGCGAGAAGCACGCTTACTAGAGATGGTTCAGTCATCGATGCAGGAAGCCGTTGACGCCGGTGTCATCAGAGTCCGCATTACCGACGACCAGCTGACCGGGACCAAAATCAGGGTCAACGGTCGCGATCTCGTGAACTTCGGATCATGTTCATATCTAGGGCTCGGCCAGGATTCGCGCCTGAAGAATGCCGCCGCTGCGGCGGTGGAACGCTTTGGCCCGAGCTATTCGTCGTCGGTGGCCTACGCATCGGTGGACCTCTACACCGACCTCGAGCAACGGCTCACTCAGATTTTCGGAGGGCACTCCGTGATACCGGCGCCCACCACCACCCTCGCTCACCTGGCCGCCCTTCCCGTCCTGGTTACACGCAAGGATCTGGTCGTCATTGACATCCAGTCTCACGCCTCCATGCATATGGCTGTCGACGTCTTGCGTGGCCGGGGGATGAACGTCAAAGTCGTCCGCCACAATGACATGAAAGCCCTCCACTCAGTCCTATCGGCGGCCGCCGAAACCTACGAGAAAATCTGGTACTTGGCCGACGGCGTCTACTCCATGTTTGGTGACGTGGCACCTGTAGCCGAAATAGACCTTTTGATGGAGGAGTTCGGGAACCTGTACGTCTACTACGACGACGCGCATGGCTTCGGATGGGCGGGCCGACACGGAGTTGGCTACGTCCTCGATCACACCCGGCTCAACCATCGCATGGTGGTGGCCGTGTCGCTATCCAAGTCCTACGGAGCCGGCGGGGCAGCGTTGGCGATCGGAGATCCGGCATTGGCACAGCGGATTCTGCTTACCGGCGGAACGCTGACGTTCGGTGGCCCGATCCACCCGGCGGTGCTGGGTGCGGCGGTCCGATCCGGCGACCTCCACTTGAGCCGGGAACATGCCGAAAGGCAGGAGGTGCTCTACGAGCGCATCGATCTGGTCAATAAGCTCGTGGACGAGTACGGTCTTTCCGTCCCGTCACTAGCCCGTACCCCTATCACGTTCGTCAGAGTGGGCTCCTCTGACGACGCCATCCGGATGACCAAGATCATGATGACCAACGGGTTCTTCGTCAATGCGGCCGGGTATCCAGCCGTCCCGATTCGCGAAGGAGGTGTTCGGTTCACCGTGACCGCCGCCCACTCCCTTGCAGACATCGAGTCGCTGATCTCCACGCTCGCCGAATATGCCAATCCACCCGAGGTCATCGATCTCACCGAGGATCAGCCGGTATTGGAGCGACGTTCGGCGGTCTGACCGCAAAACACGACAAAACGGGACATTTCAGTCAAGTGGCCACCAAACACGGCCGATATTCGACTCATGCAGATCACCGTACCCGGCTTTGGTCACCTGACCAGGGATCAGCTGATGCTGAAGCGGAAACCGATCGCGTTCGTCGTCGTGCTGGCGACTCTGGCGGCTTCGACAGTAATATTCCCCGACGTCGCCGACATTGCCGGTGCGTTCGGACTTCTCATCGGCTACGTAACCGGTGGTCGGGTCGCCCTTCGCCACGCCAAGTCAAAGGATGGACGTGAGCGCCTGGTGTGGACCCTCATTGGGTCCGGCCTCACGTCAGCAGGCGCTGGAGTAACCCTGCTCTTCCTCCTTGAAGCCTTCGGAGTCCACCCTCCCGCGTTCGGCCCGATCGACATCTTGTTCATCGGCGGATACCTGGGAATTCTGGCTGGAGCAGCATCTTTGCCTAACGCGTTTGCCGGACGGCGAGACCTGGCTCGCACAATCATCGACGGGATAGTCGGGGCCATCTCGGTGAGCGCGCTCGGCTGGATTCTGATCGTGGGTGATCTCGTTAGCTACTTCAGCAACACCAGTTCATGGGCTCGCTGGCTAGGA
>JAOUMT010000205.1 GCA_029881355.1 Acidimicrobiia bacterium
GGCCCCCTGGAACTCGACGTTGGCTCTGGTTGTGTCGAAGTGGGTGTTGTTGGGCACGACATCCCCTTCGGATACGACCGTGGAGAAAAGAATTCGTTCGGCCGCACGCCCCTGGTGGGTCGGGATAACTTCGGGCAAGCCGGTGATGGTTTGGACGGTTTCCTCGAACCGGTAGAACGATCGACTGCCGGCATACGACTCATCACCCAACATCATGCCCGCCCACTGCTGCGCTGACATGGCACCGGTGCCCGAGTCGGTGAGCAGATCGATCGTTACTTCTTCGGCCCGTAAACCGAACAGGTTGTAGCCAGCCCGCGCCAGAGCCGCTTCTCTGGCCGCCCGATCGGTGAGATCGATGGCCTGGGTCGTATGAATCCGGAACGGTTCGATGATTGTGCGGTATGGCATGGTTGACCCTTTCGAGGACGGCCCTCCGAGTCTGTCACGTTGCGAGGACTGGTGCCGCTCATTCGTCAGACGACGGAGCCATTGAACCCTAAGGGATCTCTTAGATAGGAATCAGCGCAGTTTTAGGGTGTCATAACCAGTGGCTTATTCGGATGGTCGACAGTGATGGCAAGGAATCCGCTACGAAAGGAACCCAACATGCGGAAAGTCACTGCCATTGCGGCGACAGCCCTCGTTGCTGCGGCCATCGCAGTACCGACGATTGCCGGCGCTCAGGAAGACGCCACCACGAGTACCACCGCCACAGAAGCACCCGATACGTTCCGGCGCGGCGGTGGTGCGAAGTTCGAAACGATCGCCAGCACCATCGGAATCACCTCCGACGAGTTGCGTGCCCAGGTAGCCGAAGGCTTGACGATCGCCGAGATAGCCGAGGCCAATGGCGTTGGCCCTGACACGGTGTCGGCGGCACTCACGGCTCAGATGCAGGCGCACATCACTGACCATCTGGCAGCCGGCGATATCACTCAGGAACAGGCTGACGTTCGCCTGGCATCGGTCGATGAGCGGGTCAATGACCTTCTCAACAGAGCGCTGCCACTGGGCGGACACCGGGGCGCGTTCGGTCGCGACGGTGACGGCATGCGTGGATTCGGTGGTCGGCTCGCCATGAGCTCAACGCTGCCAGATCTGCTCGATATCGACGCAGACGAACTGCGGACGCAGCTCCAGGCAGGTTCGACGATCGCCGAGATCGCTGAAGCCAATGGGGTTTCGGTTGACGATGTGATCAACGGACTCGTCGGCGAAGCTTCCGACCGGCTCGGCACCGCCGTAACCGACGGCAAGATCAGTCAGGAGCAGGCCGATGAGGCGCTGACCAAGATGACCGAGCGGATCACCGACATGGTGAACGGTGAGGCACCTATCGGTCGGGGCGGCTTCGGCGGTCACGAACGTGGTCGCCACGGCGGTCATGGTGACGGCTTCGGCCCCGGCAATGTCGAAGAAACAGTCGACGCGTAACCCATCCACCGAGACCCATGGGAGGAGGGGCGGGCCGCTGCGCCCGCGCCTCCTCCGCGTCGAGTGTGCTTACGGTTCGTAATATCGAGCCTGGATGCACACTCGTTCAAGGGAGCCCGCGCGGTTGCCAAACGAGTGTGCTTACGGTTCGTAATATCGAGCCTGGATGCACACTCGTTCAGGTAGGGGGTGGCGCGGTGGGGCGACGGCGATAACATGCTCTCCGACGATGAGGTGCGATGGACTCCTGGCAACCGGACACGAATGCAGTACGCGGCGGGATCGACCGCACGGCGTTCGAGGAAACCTCTGAGGCACTGTTCCTCACATCCGGATACGTCTACGACAGCGCCGAAGCGGCCGAGGCGGCATTCGCCGGGGAAACCGATCGGTTCATCTACTCCCGCTACGGGAATCCGACCATCCGCATGTTCGAGGAGCGGCTGCGTTTGCTCGAGGGAGGCGAAGCCTGCTGGGCCACCGCCAGCGGAATGGCGGCGGTGTTCAATGCCCTCCTTGCACTGGTAGAAAGCGGCGATCGCATCGTGGCCGCTCGCGGACTGTTCGGATCGTGCTCCATCATCCTGTCCGAGTTGCTTCCGAGATTCGGAGTCCACACTGATTTCGTTGACGGAACCAACCTCGGAGAATGGGAAAAAGCTCTGTCATCTCCGACCAAGGCCGTGTTTTTCGAAACGCCCTCCAACCCGATGCTCGAACTGGTCGATATCGCCGCTGTTTCGGAACTCGCCCATGGCGTAGGCGCCACCGTCGTCATCGACAACGTGTTTGCAACTCCCGTCCATCAGCAGCCCCTGCGGTTGGGCGCCGATGTAGTCGTGTACTCAACCACCAAACACATCGACGGCCAGGGAAGGACCCTGGGTGGAGCCATCATTGGAAGCACCGAATACATCTCGGAGAAACTGCAGCCCTTTATGCGCCACACCGGACCATCCATGAGTCCTTTCAATGCCTGGGTCGCACTGAAGGGGCTTGAGACGATGCGCCTACGTGTCGATCATCAGCACGCCGCCGCGCTCAAGGTCGCCATATTCCTTGAGTCGCGTCTGGAACGGGTAATCCATCCGTTCCTGGCCAGTCATCCTCAACACGACTTGGCCAAGAAGCAGATGTCGGGAGGAGGCACCCTGATCACTTTCGAAGTGCCAGGCGGCAAGGACGGTGCTTTTGCCTTGCTGAATCGCCTTCGATTGATCGATATCTCCAACAACCTCGGGGATGCGAAGTCGCTGATAACCCATCCAGCGACCACCACGCACCGACGTCTTGGGGCAACGGGGCGGGCCGTGGCCGGGATCACTGACGGCACTCTGCGGATATCGGTCGGACTCGAAGCGGTCTCCGATATTGTCGCTGATCTTGATCAGGCGCTCACCCGTTGAATCCAGCGTCAAGCCCCCAGAATCGAGGAATATCGGCTCCTGGGCATTTCGGCCGTCCCTGGCGACTACAATCGATTGCAGTGGAGCGATCGGCGACTGATGTACGCCATATGAAAGGGAGACGATGATGAGCGAATTCTCGCACCGGGTCGGGTGGATCGGCACCGGACGAATGGGCTTCGAGCTCGCCAGCCGCCTTCTCAAAGCGGGCGTCGATGTAGGCGTGTACAACCGCACCCGCTCCAAGGCCGAACCGTTGGCGGCGCTCGGCGCGCAGGTCGTCGACAAGCCCATCGAACTGGCCGACCGTGACATTATCTTCACAATGGTCGCAAGCGGCAAGGACGTCATGGACGTGACCACCGGCCCCGACGGCGTGCTGTCCGATCCAAATCGCCGCCCCAAGATCATTGTCGATTCGACGACAATCGATCCGCCAACCTCGGTGAAGCTGCGCGAAGCAGCCGCGGCGCTCGGCGTGCAGATGCTCGCCGCTCCCGTTTCGGGCAACCCGAAGGTCGTATCGTCGGGCAACCTAACCGTCGTCACCTCCGGGCCGCGGGAGGCCCACGACACGGCCCTCCCCTATCTCGACCAGTTCGGCAAAAAGGTGACCTACGTCGGTGCCGATGAACAAGCTCGCCTTGTGAAGATCTGTCACAACGTCATGCTCGGAGTAGTCAGCCAATCTTTGGCCGAAATTACCGTCCTCGCCGAAGCTGGCGGAGTCGAGCGATCAGCCTTCCTGGACTTCCTCAACGACAGCGTGATGGGCTCGGTCTTCACCCGCTACAAGAGTCCGGCGATCGTCAACCTTGACTACACCCCGACGTTCACCTGGCCGCTCCTACGCAAGGATCTCGAACTTGGTCTTGAAGCTGCCCATGACTTCAACGTGCCCATGCCAACGACTGCGCTCGTCAATCAGATCGTGATCGAAGGGATCGGTCAGGGGTACGGAGACGAAGACTTCATGGCTCTGCTCACCAAAACTGCCCGAGGGTCTGGCATGGAACTGAAGCCGGAAAACATCGATTACGACGATGGGCTCAACTAGCCGACAACGTTGATAGGCCGGCGTCCGTGTCGGCCATCACTTCCCGGTGGCCAAGATCCAAAGTCTTGATCCATCGCTGCTGACCCGACGTCAACGCGATGAAGAAGCCGAGTTCCACCAGTTCTGGTTCGCTGAAATGACGATGGAGTTGCTCCCAGACGGCATCGGTCGCCAACCCGGCATCCCAAACGATGGAATCGGTGTAACGAAGCGCTGCCTTCTCGCGTTCGCTGTACTTATCTGACTTGTCGAACATGAGCAAGTCGTCGTAGTGATCTTCCTCGACGTCTGCGTCGACGGAGCGTTGCGCGGAGCAGTACCCACAGTTCACTGTTTTGGTCACATAGACCCGGCACAGTTCTTTGATCTCGTGGTCGAGTACCCCCTTGACAAACGTGTCCATCCAGGCGGCGGTGAAGGTCTTGAGTACCGCCGGGACATGGGTCCGAATAGCCTGACTCTCAGGGCGAGGCGTACCGACTCTGCGAGCACGATCGAGGATGGCGAGCGTCTCAGGATCGGTAATGGACTCAAGATCGGGATAGGAAATGCGCGGCATGTGGAAACTCCAATCGTTTCACCAACCATAGCGAACTGCAAACGATTGCAGAGCAACGGACCCGCTAGCGACCGCGATGGGTTTCCGGCAGCCACCGGAAGGCAGCCAGCAGCACAAACCCGGTGAGCAACACAGACGGGAGAGTCGCCATTGCCTGGCCCGACGCGGCATAGAGCCAACCGGCGAGAAGCGGCGCCACGACGAATGCGGAGTCACCGGTTAGTCGGAACACCCCCAGTCGGTGACCCAGCGACCCGCCACTGAGATCGGCCAAGATCGTCGTGCCGACATTCACGGTCACCGATCCGATGCTCACGAGCAGGATGGTCGCCCACCAGGCCCATACCGATTCACTCACCATCAAAGCCAACAGACCTATGACCTGTAAAGCCAGGCCAGGGAGGAGCGCCGGTCGCCGGCCGTACCGGTCCGAGACTTGACCTGCCATCATGGCTCCGGCAAA